>AP018697.1:951390-1268521 GCA_004001285.1 Arthrobacter sp. MN05-02 | reverse complement strand
CTCCGTGCGCACTGCGCCGCGCTGTGCGCGGCCGCCGGGCTCGATGCCGGGCTCGCCGTGGGCTGGACCGTGGTCCGCGAGGTCCGCAACGCGCTGTCCTACATCGGACACGGCCAGACCGGCGACGCACAGCGGTCGCTGTGGGTGGCGAGCTCCGTGCTGGGCAAGACCCTGGACGGACTGCCGCCGGTCCGCGAGCTGCCGACCCTCTAGGGCGTCCGGCCGCGGACCGGCCCCGTCATGCTCCGGGGACCATCGGGCGGATGTTCTCGACCCACACGTCGGAGCCGAGCTTGATGATCAGGGCGCCGACGACGACGAGGAACACGATCCGGATGAACCTGCTGCCCTGGCTGATCGCCATGCGGGACCCGGTGTAGCCGCCGGCCATGTTCGCCGCACCGAGCAGGAGTCCCAGCCCCCACAGGATGGACCCGTGGGGCAGGAAGAACATGAGGGCGCCGAAGTTGGTCGCCATGTTCACGATCTTCGCCTTGGCGCTGGCCCCGAGGAAGTTGTAGCCCAGCAGCGTGACCATCGCGATGATCAGGAAGGACCCGGTCCCGGGGCCGATCAGCCCGTCGTAGAAGCCGATGACCAGTCCGATCGCGCCGGCCGTCCCGTAGTGCCGCGCGCCCTGGTGTCGCAGCTGGGTCAGCGTCCCGACCGACGGCTTCAGGGCCGTGAACACCGCCACCGCGACGAGTGCCACCACGATGATCGGCTTGAAGACCGACGACGGCAGGGATGCCGCCAGGATCGCACCGCCGAAGCTGCCGACCAGGGCTATCGCGGCCATCGGGAGGGCCGTCCTCAGGTCGGGATGCGCCCGGCGGTAGTAGGTGATCGCGCTCGTCGTCGTCCCGAAGATCGATCCCATCTTGTTGGTGGCCAGGGCCTCCACGGGCGTGATGCCGGGAACCAGGAGGAGCGCCGGCAGCTGCAGGAGCCCGCCGCCGCCGACGACGGCGTCCACCCAGCCCGCGGCGAACCCGGCGACGAGCACCAGCAGGATGGTTGCGAGGTGCAGTTCCTCGAGTCCCGAGCCCGCCACGGACTAGGCGGCGGTGAGCTCGAGCAGCAGCGCCGCGGCGTCGTCGACGGCCACGTTCTGCGCCTCCCCCGTGCGGCGGTCCTTGACCTCGAGCACGCCGTCGGCGAGGCCACGGCCGACGACGACGATGGTGGGCACGCCGATCAGTTCGGCGTCGCCGAACTTCACGCCCGGCGAGACCTTGGGGCGGTCGTCGTAGATCACGGCGAGGCCGGCCGACTCTAGGTCCGCGGCGAGCTTCTCGGCTGCCTCGAACACCTCGGTGCCCTTGCCCGTGGCGACGATGTGCACGTCGGCGGGAGCCACGTTGCGGGGCCAGATGATCCCGCGTTCGTCGTGGTTGGCCTCGGCGAGGGCCGCGATGGCACGCGTGACCCCGACGCCGTAGGAGCCCATGGTGACCGTGGCGAGCTTGCCGTTCCGGTCGAGGACCTTCAGCCCGAGCGCGGCCGCGTACTTGCGTCCGAGCTGGAAGATGTGCCCCATCTCGATGCCGCGCGCCGCGATCAGCGGCCCGGAGCCGTCGGGTGCCTCGTCGCCCTCGCGCACCTCGACGGCTTCGATGACGCCGTCCCAGGTGAAGTCGCGGCCCGCGACGAGCCCGAAGACGTGCCGGCCGTGCTCGTTGGCCCCCGTGATCCACGAGGTGCCGGGAACGACGCGCGGGTCCACGAGGTATGTCAGTCCCGTGGCGGCCTCGGCGCCGAGGACGGCGGCGTCCAGCGCCAGGCCGGGGCCGATGTAGCCCTTGACCAGGCCCGGGTGCTTCCTGAGGTCCTCCTCGCCGGCGGCCTCGACGGCCACTTCACCGCCGGTCCCGAGGTGGCCGGCGATGGTGGCCTCGATGCGCTTGAGGTCCACGGTGCGGTCGCCGGGCACGCCGACGACCAGGATCCGGCGCTCGCCGGTGGGCAGCACCGCCGCCAGCACGACGTTCTTCAGGGTGTCCGCGGCGGTCCAGGCCCGGTCCTCGAGCGGCGCGGCGGCATTCGCGTGGTCCACGAGGGTGTCGATCGTAGGGGTGTCGGGGGTGTCCCTCACCTCGGCTGCGGGCGCGTCCGTGTAGTCGATGGCGTCGGGGACGACCGTGGTGACCGCCTCGACGTTGGCGGTGTACCCGCCCGCAGACCGGACGAAGGTGTCCTCGCCGATGGGGGTCGGGTGGAGGAACTCCTCGCTCTTGGAACCGCCCATGGCTCCGGCGGTCGCCGTGACGGGCACGACGTCCAGGCCGAGCCGCTCGAAGATCCTGAGGTATGCCGCGCGGTGGAGCTGGTAGCTCGCCTCCAGCCCCTCGTCGTCGACGTCGAAGGAGTAGGAGTCCTTCATGATGAACTCGCGGCCGCGGAGGAGCCCCGCCCTCGGCCGCGCCTCGTCGCGGTACTTGGTCTGGATCTGGAACAGGCTGACGGGGAGGTCCTTGTACGAGGTGTACAGGTCCTTCACGAGCAGCGTGAACATCTCCTCGTGCGTCGGTGCCAGCAGGTAGTCGGCGTCCTTGCGGTCCTTGAGGCGGAAGATGCCGTCCCCGTACTCGGTCCAGCGGTTCGTGGCCTCGTAGGGTTCCTTGGGCAGCAGCGCCGGGAAATGGACCTCCTGCGCGCCGATCGCCTCCATCTCCTCGCGGACGATGGCCTCGACCCGCGCGAGGACCTTTAGGCCCAGCGGCAGCCAGCTGTAGATCCCGGGGGCGGCGCGCCGGATGTACCCCGCCCGCACCAGGAGGCGGTGGCTCGCGACTTCGGCGTCGGCTGGATCTTCACGCAGGGTGCGCAGGAAAAGGGTCGAGAGTCGTAAGACCACGCGGGTGTCCGTTCGTATTCGGTCGTGCACTGCCATTCACGCCCCCACCGTCGGGCGGGAGACAACAGCTACCAATCTAGCGGGTCGGACGGGCGGGCCGGGATCACTGCCGGCAGGGTCCTCCTCAGAAGAGGATCGTCGCGAAGGTGTCCACCTGCTCGAACCCCACGCGCTTGTACGCGGCGATGGCCCTGGCGTTGTAGGAGTTCACGTAGAGGCTGACGGTCGGCGCGAGGGAGCGCGCGGCGACGACGACGGCGGCCATGTAGGCGGCGCTGAGTCCCCTGCCGCGGTGGTCCGGATTGACCCAGACGCCCTGCACCTGGACGGCCTGCGAGGACACCGTGCCCAGTTCGGCCTTGAAGACCACCGTGCCGTCGTCGTCGAACGCTGCGAGCGAGTGCTTGCGGCTGATCAGGGACGCGACGCGACGCCGGTAGTGCTCGGACCCGCCGATGAACGGCGAGTAGCCCACCTCCTCCTCGAACATCGCGGCGCAGGCCGGCAGGAGCCGGTCGAGTTCGTCGGGACGCGTGAAGCGGAGATCGGGGGCGGGCGCGATGAGCGGGTCCGTGTCGATGGCCATGAGCGGCTGCGTGGGGCGGATGTCGAAGGGCTCGGCGCTGTAGTCCTCGAGCGTGGACCACAGGTCCATCACGCCCTCGGAGAGTCCGAAGACAGAGGAGAAGGTCCGGCCCGACCGGCCCAGGTGGTCCCCGAAGATCGCGCCGGTCTCGTCCGTCACACCGATGGGCACGAGATTGACGCCCGCCCAGCACGCGGCACGCAGTTCCTCGTGCCGGAACATGCCGATGATCTCGCCGCCGGAGAACGACGGCGCCGCCGTCCCCATGGACTCGAGGTGGGACGCCACGAAGACGTTGGCCACCGGATCGGCGGCGACGAGGGCCCAGAGATCCCGGGTGTCCGCCTCGCCGAGGACGCGGAACGACCAGGGGCCCTCGGGGTCGGGCTGTGGCTTAGCTAACGGTAACCATGGGGCCACCCGAGCCAGCAGTTTCGCCATCAGCCTCACCCATCTCCTCTGCGAGCCTCATCGCTTCCTCGATGAGTGTCTCGACGATCTGGTCCTCGGGGACAGTCTTGATGACTTCGCCCTTCACGAAGATCTGGCCCTTGCCGTTTCCGGAGGCCACACCCAGGTCGGCCTCGCGGGCCTCGCCGGGTCCGTTGACGACGCAGCCCATGACGGCCACGCGCAGCGGGACCTCCATGCCCTCGAGGCCGGCGGTGACCTCCTCGGCCAGCGTGTAGACGTCCACCTGGGCCCTGCCGCAGGACGGGCAGGAGACGATCTCGAGCTTCCGGGGACGCAGGTTGAGCGACTGCAGGATCTGGTTGCCCACCTTGATTTCCTCGACCGGCGGTGCCGAGAGGGAGACGCGGATGGTGTCGCCGATGCCCTTGGACAGGAGCGCCCCGAAGGCCGTGGCCGACTTGATGGTGCCCTGGAAGGACGGCCCGGCCTCGGTCACGCCGAGGTGCAGGGGCCAGTCGCCGCGCTCGGCGAGCAGTTCGTAGGCGCGCACCATGATCACGGGATCGTTGTGCTTGACCGAGATCTTGAAGTCGTGGAAGTCGTGCTCCTCGAACAGGGAGGCTTCCCAGACCGCGGACTCGACGAGCGCCTCGGGCGTGGCCTTGCCGTACTTCTGCATCAGGCGGGGGTCCAGCGAACCGGCGTTGACGCCGATGCGGATCGAGGTCCCGGCGGCCTTCGCCGCGTCGGCGATCTCCTTCACCTGGTCGTCGAACTTCCGGATGTTGCCGGGGTTGACGCGCACTGCGGCACACCCGGCGTCGATCGCGGCGAAGACGTACTTCGGCTGGAAGTGGATGTCCGCGATGACCGGGATCTGGGACTTCTTCGCGATGATGGGCAGGGCGGCGGCGTCATCGGCCGACGGGCAGGCGACGCGGACGATATCGCACCCCGTCGCCGTGAGCTCCGCGATCTGCTGCAGCGTCGCGTTGATGTCCGTGGTCGGCGTGGTGGTCATGGACTGGATGCTGATCGGCGAGTCCGATCCGACGCCCACCGATCCGACCTTAATCTGGCGGGTCTTGCGCCGGGGTGCGAGGACGGGGGGCGGTGCTGCTGGCATTCCTAGGCTGACCGAGGTCAAAACATCCTCCATGCTGGCGGCCGGGACCGCACGTCTTCGAGTTTCTTGATTTCATTATCCACCCGGCCCGGCGGTCCTCCGGCGTGTGGCGATGCAGGTCACACGAGGTCGCGGAATGCTCCGACGACGGGGTTCCACCCGGTGGCCTTCACGGCCGAGATGGCGCCGACCCGGGCGAAGGGATCCTCGCTCACGAGCTGGTTGAGGTCCGCCTCGGTCTCGGCGGCGAAGATGAGGAGGGCGCCGCTGCCATCGGCGAACGGTCCGGAGGCCAGGACGCGGCCCTGCTGCACGAGGCTCTCCAGCCACTGCCGGTGCGCCGGACGGTGCTCCGCCCGGAGGTCGTCGTGGTCGGGGTTGTACACGTACTCGACGGCGAAGATGTTCATGGCCTCACCCTACGGGACTTCCAGCAGGTAGACCTTGACGATCGTCGCGACGCCTGCCGCCCAGAGCAGGGAGGACAGCGTGCCGATGATGAACCGCTCCGACGCGGCGGGTGTCTCCTTCAGCTCGGCATAGCGGCCGAGCGCCTTGACCGCGACGACGTACGCGATGGCGACCGGCTGGCCGCCGAGGATGGCGACCGTCACCGCGAGCCGCTCGAGGACGCCGATGACGAGCCCGGCGCGGAGCACTCCCGGCGGCAGGGCGTCCACGGGGGCCCTCGGCGGTTCCGCGGGTGGCTCTGGGAGGTCCAGTTGGGGCTGGTCCGCGGGCTCGGGCGGTTCCTCGCGGCGCCGTTCCGCGGTATCCACGGAGCGGGCCAGCCGCAGCACGAGCATGGTCACGGGCAGGCCGAGGCCGCCCGCCGCGAGCAGTGCCACCGCGATCCAGAGTGCGTCCACCGGACCTCCTTCTTCCTTGATCCATGTCTACCCCACGGCACCCCCGAGGGATGCGGACACGCGGACCGGGCGGTCAGGCGACGCCGTCGTCGGCCCAGGCCAGGAGCCGCGCGGCCGCGGGACGGACGGCCTGCTCCTCGTGCCACGCGGCGCGGGCGGCGGCCTTGCTCACCGCCTGCGGGCTGATGCCGAGGGTCCGCGCCACGGCGGTCTGCGTGCCGCGCTCCCCCGGCTGCAGGAGATCGAGGATGCGCCATTCGGCGTCCGAGCGGCCCATCACGTGCCGGCCGAGGAGCGCGAGCACACCCTCCGCTTCGGGGGCCCCGTCCGGGCCCTCGACGGCGAGGGGCGCGCGGTCCCCCGTCTTCTTCGCGCGGTCCACCGCCTTCCGCGCCGCGACGAACGCCGAGCCGCGGCCCTCCCGCGGCGAGGTGGGGAAGGGTCGCTCGACGGTCCCGATGCCGATGCCCACGTACCAGCCCCCGGCCCGCAGGCAGAGCATCACGGCCTCGACGACGTCGTCCGCATGCGCGAGGACCCCCTGCGCCTCGTCCCCGACCGATCGCTCCCAGGGCAGCACGGCCTCGACGGACTGCAGGAGGTCGAGCAGTTCCGGCACCCGGTCCGTGGTGGCTCGGCTTCCGGTCTGGTCGATGGTCAGGGACGAACATCCATCAACCGTATGGGGTTGAAATTCGGATTACAACCGATCAGCCGAACAGGTTGACCGGTTTGACGATGTCGGCGTAGATCAACAGGACACCCATCCCCATCAGCAGGATCGCTACCGCATAGGTGAGGGGCAGGAGCCGGGCCATGTCGAACGGCCCCGGGTCGGGACGCCCGAACACCCGCGCGATGCCGCGGCGCAGCCCCTCCCAGAGCGCTCCGGCGACGTGCCCGCCGTCGAGCGGCAGGAGCGGGATCAGGTTGAACACGAACAGGGCGAGGTTCACGCCCGCCACGAGCCCGATCAGCGTCGCCGCGCGGGAGGCCACCGGGACTTCCTCCATCGCGGAGATCTCGCCCGCGATCCTCCCGACGCCGACGACGCTGATGGGCCCCTCGGGATCACGCGGCGCATCCGAGAACGCTGCCTGGCCCACCTCCACCACGCGCTGCGGGAGGTTCAGCACCACTCCGGCGACCCGGGCCAGCGAGTCCCCGACGGCCGGGAGCACCTCGGTCGCGGGCTGCGGGACGAGTTCCTGCGTCGAGCCGACGCCGATGAAGCCCACTTCCTGGGTCACGGCGTCGCCGTCGGCGTCGACCATCGCCGTGCCGTCCTCCGCGGCGACCGGCCGTTCCGTCAGCAGGGGCGTGATGACGGACTCGACGGTCTCGCCGTCGCGCACGCACGTAGGTGATGCCGACCTCGCGGCCGGCCGCGTCCCTGATCCAGCCGGAGAGCTCGTCCCAGTCGGTGACCTCCCGGCCGTCGAAGGCGACCACGCGGTCGCCCGGCTGGAGGCCCGCCTCGAAGGCGGGGGCGGCGGGATCCTCGGGCGCGCAGTCCGTCTGTCCCGTGGCGGCCTGCTGGCTGGCGGGGACCACGCACCGGTACACCTCGGACAACGTGGTGGTGGCCTGCGCGCTGCCGAAGCCCATGATGAGGACGGCGAAGAGCACCGTCCCGATCAGGAGGTTCATCAGCGGCCCGCCGAGCATGATGATGATCCGTTTCCAGATGGGCAGCTTGTAGAAGACCCGGTCCTCGTCCCCCGGCTGCAGCTGCTCGGCGGCGGCCTGCCGGGCGTCGTTGCTGAGCTGCTGGAAGACACCGGTGCTGGACTGGCGCACCGCGCCGGCCTCCGTGGTCGCGGGCGGGAACATGCCGACCATCGCGACGTAGCCGCCGGCCGGGATCGCCTTCAGCCCGTACTCGGTCTCCCCCGCGTCGCCTGGACCAGAGGGTGGGACCGAAGCCCACCATGTACTGCGTGACGCGGACCCGGAACAGCTTTGCGGGTACCAGGTGCCCCACTTCGTGCAGGGCGATCGACGCCGCGATGCCGACGACGACGACGAGCACTCCGGCGATGAACAAGAGAACGGTCACAGCTCTTCCTTCTGGCCTTCCGTGCCGGCCGCCCCTCCGGGCGTCGGCGACTCCATGAGGCCGCAACGGGCCCGGGCACTCGTACGTGCCCAGCGCTCCGCCTCGAGGACGGCGTCGAGGGTGAGCTCGCCGCCGGAGACCTCCCGCGCACGCTGCTCGTCGACGACCGCGGACACGGTGTCCACGATCTCAGGGAAACCTATGGCTCCCCTGTGAAAGGCCTCGACGGCCTCCTCGTTCGCGGCGTTGTACACGGCCATGCGTGTGCCGCCCTCGGCGGCCGCCCGCTTCGCCAGGGCGATGGCCGGGAAGGCCTCCTCGTCCAGCGGTTCGAAGGTCCACTCGGCGGACCGGGTCCGGGTCCAGTCGCATGCGCGGGCTGATCCCGCCACGCGGAACGGCCAGCCGATGCCGAGGGCGATGGGGAGGCGCATGTCGGGCGGTGACGCCTGCGCCAGCGTGGAGCCGTCGATGAACTGGACCATCGAGTGGATCACGGACTGCGGGTGCACGACGACGTCGATCCGCTCGAGTGGGATGTCGAAGAGGAGGTGGGCCTCGATCACCTCGAGGGCCTTGTTGACCATCGAGGCGGAGTTCGTGCTGATGACGCGTCCCATGTCCCAGGTCGGGTGGGCGACCGCCTGCGCCGGCGTGACGTGCTGCAGCTGGGCGCGGGTCCTGCCACGGAACGGACCGCCCGACGCCGTCAGGACGAGCCGGTCCACCTCGTCGGCCGTGCCGCCACGCAGGGCCTGCGCGATGGCGGAGTGCTCGGAGTCCACGGGGACGAGCTGTCCGGGAGCGGCCGCCGCGCGCACGAGCGCTCCCCCGGCGATCAGCGACTCCTTGTTGGCCAGGGCGAGCAGGTGCCCGGCGGCGAGTGCGGCGAGGGTGGGTTCGAGGCCGATCGATCCGGTGATGCCGTTGAGGACGACGTCGGCATCGGGCCAGGCGGCCACCTTCGCCGCGGCGTCGTCGCCGGCGAACAACTCCGGCGCGTAGCCCCGGACACCGGCGGCGTCGGCGGCCTGCCCGACGGCGCGCTCGAGGTCGGCCTCGGTGGCGGACGCGACGCCGACGGCGGGGGCCCGGACGGCGACGGCCTGGCGGGCGAGGAGGTCCAGGTTCCGCCCGCCGGCGCTGAGGCCCGCGACGCCGAAACGGTCGGGAGCCGCGGCGATCACCTCGAGCGCCTGGGTCCCGATGGAGCCCGTGGAGCCGAGGATGGAGACGCGCCGGTACTGCCGGGTGGGGTTGCTGAGATCCATGGCCCCAGTATCCCGCAGTCCGGAGCTCTCCATCAGCCAGGGGCCGCGGATGCTGTGGCCGGGGATCGTCCGAATGCGCCCGACCGGGTGGGCTGCGGCGAGGGATCCTGGACCGCGACGACGTGCCGCTTCCACCCGGCGGCCGGGTCCTTCCCGGCACCTCGATGGCCGGGCGGCACCGTCCCTGAGGCACAGGCTCCGGCCCTGCGACGAGCAGCCGGAATGTCGGTGCCGAGTGATGAAATGAGACATGTCCATCGGAGCGTCGACGCTCGATCTCGAGGACGCCTATCACGAGGCGTTCCAGGGCTGGCCCGTGGATTCGTTCGGGTTCCTGCTCGACGCCGAAAGTTTCGATGATGCCGAGGATTTCGGAGACGCGGGTGTCGACGGTCACGCCCGTGCAGGCGTGGAGGACGCTTCGACCCATGGCTTGGTGGGCCGGCTGCAGGACGCCGGGTCCGGGCTCGCGGAATCGCCGAGCCTGGCCTGCACGCTCGATCTCCTGCGGGCGGCGGACCGGTTGGCGTCCTGGGCCGCTGCGCAGCGGGCCCGCCTGGTCGCCCGGGTCCATACCTTCAGTCATCCGGACCACCACTCCTGGTCCGGTCCGGCGTCCTCCCTCGCCTTCACCGAGACGGTCGCCGAGACCGCAGCGCTGCTCAAGCTGTCCGAAGGGTCGGCGGCCCGGCTCGTCTCGGAGTCGCTCACGCTGACCAACCCGTTGACCGCCACCCTGGCGGCCCTGGAGAGAGGTGGGATCTGTGCCTCGCGGGCGTCGGTCATCGTCGAGCAGTCCCGCACCCTCCCCGACGAGGCCGTGCTGGCCTTCGAGGCCGAGATCCTGGCGGTGGCTGAAGACCTGAACCGGCCGAGGCTCACGGCTCGGTGCCGTCGGCTGCGTGAGAAGCTCCACCCCGAGTCGCTGACCGCCCGCCGGGTGAAGGCGGCATCGGATCGGTGCGTCGCCTTCGAACCGGACCGTGACGGGATGGCGTGGTTCAGCGCCTATCTTCCTGCCGAGCAGGCCCTGGCCCTGCACACCACAGTGGATGCGGTTGCCCGGACCCTGCGCAGCGGCGACGACCCGCGGACGCTGCCGCAGCTGCGCGCCGACGTCCTGGCCGACATGCTGCTCGGCGCCGGCGGGCCCTCGGGCGCGCGCTTCCCGGCGGCGAGGATCGTTGTGACCGTTCCGGTGTTCTCGCTGATGGGGATCACCGACGAACCGGCCGAACTCGAAGGTTATGGTCCGATCCCTGCCGACGCCGCTCGCCGGCTCGCCGGCTCGCCGGGGACGCTACCTCGTGGATGCGCCTGCTCACCCACCCGTACACGGGTGCGGTGCTCGGCCTGGACCGGACCCGGTACCGCCCGAGCGAGGACCTGCGGATGTGGGTGCAGCTCCGCGAGAAGACCTGCAGCTTCTACGGCTGTTCCCGTCCCGCCGGCCGCTGCGATCTGGACCACCTGGTGTCCTGGGCCGACGGAGGATCGACCGGTGCGGACAATCTCCATCCCGCCTGCAGGCGGCACCACATGCTGAAGCACCGGACCGGATGGACACCGACTCCCGATCCCGATGGCGGACTGAGCTGGTTGTCGCCGGGTGGCCGCACCTACAGGACTCCCGCCCGAACCTCCGCCCGCCGCGTCGGGTACGTCGGTGATCGCGCGCACCATGCACGATCTCGGGACGACGAGCCGCGCTGAGCGCGTCCCGGACCCCGGGCTCCTACCGCCCTTCTGAGGAGCCGGAGGTCCGAGAGCGCGCCACGACGCTGCGGGCGTGCCGGAGGATCGGCTCGTCCACCATGCGCCCCTCGTAGGTGAAGACGCCCCGTTCCCCCTCGGCGGCGGCCAGTAGCGCGCGGGCGTGCTCGACCTCCGCGTCGTCGGGAGCGAAGGCCGCACGGACCGCGGCCACCTGGCCGGGATGGATGCAGGCCTTCGCGGAGAAGCCGGAGGCGGCCGCATCGTCGGCCTCGGCAGAGAGGCCCTCGATGTCGGGGATGTCGACGTACACGGCATCGATACAGCCGACTCCCGCGGCTCCCGCGGCGAGCAGCACCTGCGAGCGCGCCTGGAGCGCCACGGCCCGGTACGTGCCGCCGGCGGTACGGCTCGAGGTACCGCCGAGGGAGGCCACGAGGTCCTCGGCGCCCCACATGAGGGCGGTGACGCCGTCGGCCGCGGCGATGGCGTCGGCGTGGACCACGCCCCGCGCCGTCTCGACCAGGGCGATGACACCGACGTCCCCCAGGGCCGCGCGGACCGCGGCGACGTGCTCGGGCGACTCCGTCTTGGCGAGCATGACGGTGCGGTAGGCGGTGCCTCGGACGGCGGCGCAGTCGAGTGCGAAGTCGGCTGTCCCCACCGCGTTGAGCCGCACCACGGTGCGCTCCGGAGCGAGCGGAGCCTCGGCGAGTCCCGTCCGCGCCGCGTCCTTGGCGCCGGGCGCGACGGCGTCCTCCAGATCGAGGATGACGGTGTCGGAGCGGTCGGCCGCCTTGCCGTAACGCTTCCGGGCGGTCCGCCGGGCAGAAGAGCAGTGCCGGCCCCAGGACGATCCCGCTCATTCCGTCCCCACCCGCTGCGCCGTCGAGGACCACATCAGGACGGAGCGCGTCGCCGTCGCGACGACGTCCCCGTGCTGGTTGCGCCCGGTGTGGACCATGGACACGATGCCCTGACCGGGGCGCGAGGACGACGGCCGGACGCCGGTGATCTCGGTCTCCGTGTACAGGGTGTCGCCGTGGAACAGCGGCTTCGGGAAGGCGACGTCGGTGAGCCCCAGCTGCGCCACGATGGTGCCCTGCGTGAGCTGGGACACCGACTGTCCGACGAGCGTGGCCAGGGTCAGCATCGAATTGACGAGCCGCTGACCGAAGGGCTGCCCGGCGGACCAGGCCGCGTCGAGGTGCAGGGCCTGCGTATTCATGGTCAGCGTCGTGAAGAGGACGTTGTCGGCCTCCGTCATCGTCCGCCCGGGACGGTGGGCGTAGACCGTCCCGACCTCGAGCTCGTCGAGGTAGAGGCCGCGCTGTTCGATCACGGGCCGCGCTGGTCGGGCGTCGCCGCTCACGCGGCCGCTTCCCCGAGGTCGATCCGCAGCGGGGCGCCGGTGGCGGCGACGACGTCGTCCGTGCTCACCCCGGGGGCTGTCTCGCGCAGCACGAGTCCGTCGGGTCCGACGTCGATCACGGCGAGGTCGGTGACGATACGGGTCACGCAGCCCTTCCCCGTCAGGGGCAGGGAACAGGCTTCGACGATCTTCGGTCGCCCTGCCCGGTCCACGTGCTCCATCATGACGATCACGCGCTTCGCACCGAACACGAGGTCCATGGCGCCGCCCATGCCCTTGACCATCTTGCCGGGCACCATCCAGTTCGCGAGGTCGCCGTTCTGTGCGACCTCCATGGCGCCGAGGACCGCGACGTCCACATGGCCGCCGCGGATCATGCCGAAGGACGCGGCCGAGTCGAAGAACGCCGCGCCCGGGTTGGCGGTGACGGTCTCCTTCCCCGCGTTGATCAGGTCCGGATCCATGGCGTCCTCCGCCGGGTAGGGGCCGACGCCGAGGATGCCGTTCTCGGAGTGCAGCACCACCTCGACGCCGGCGGGGATGTAGTTCGGGATCAGCGTCGGCATGCCGATGCCGAGGTTGACGTACTGTCCGTTCTCCAGCTCCTGCGCCACCCTGGCGGCGAGTTCGTTGCGGGTGAGTGCCATGCTCATGCTCCTTCGGGTGCGTTCAGGCCGGCGCCGGAGTCGGGTGCTCCACCGATGGAGACGGTCCGCTTCTCGACGCGCTTCTCGACGTCTCGCGCCACGACCACGCGCTGCACGAAGATACCGGGCGTGTGGACCTGCGCCGGATCGAGCTCGCCGGGTTCCACGAGTTCCTCGACCTCGGCGATCGTGATCCGGCCGGCCTGCGCGCACAGGGGATTGAAGTTCATCGCTGTGGCATGGAAGACGAGGTTGCCGTGGCGGTCCCCCTTCCACGCGTGGACCAGCGCGAAGTCGGGTCGCAGCGACTCCTCGAGCACGTAGTCGACGCCGTCGAAGGACCGCACCTCCTTGGCTTTCGACGCCACGGCGACGCTGCCGTCGCCGTCGTACCGCTGGGGCAGGCCTCCCTCGCTGACCTGGGTACCGACGCCCGCCGTGGTGAAGAAGGCCGGGATGCCCGCGCCGCCGGCCCGGAGCTTCTCGGCGAGGGTACCCTGCGGGGTGAGCTCGACCTCGAGCTCACCCGAGAGGTACTGCCGCGCGAACTCCTTGTTCTCGCCGACGTAGGAGCTGACGGTCCGGCGGATCCGGTGGTCGGACAGCAGGATGCCGAGTCCCCAGTCGTCCACGCCGCAGTTGTTGCTCACCGTCTCGAGCTCCGAGGTGCCCTGCCGGTGCAGGGCGTCGATCAGGGTCACCGGGATGCCGCACAGGCCGAACCCGCCGACGGCGAGGGATGCGCCGTCGGGGATGTCCGCCACGGCCTCCGCCGCACTGCCAACCACTTTGTTGATCACTGCTTCTCCTTCGCTGTTCCGGCGCCTGTCCGTCCCGGCCCTGCTGCGGGCCTACAGGCCGAGTTCCCTCGCGATCAGCATGAGCTGGACCTCCGTGGTCCCCTCGCCGATCTCGAGGATCTTCGAGTCACGGTAGTGCCTGGACACCACGAACTCGTTGATGAAACCGTAGCCGCCGAAGATCTGTGTCGCGTCACGCGCGTTGTCCATGGCGGCCTCACCCGCGACCAGCTTCGCGATCGAGGCCTGCGTCTTGAACGGCTTGCCCGCGAGCATGCGCGACGCCGCGTCGTAGTAGGCCAGCCGCGCCGTGTGGGCACGGACCTGCATCCGCGCGATCTTGAACTGGATGGACTGGTAGGCGCCGATGGCGCTGCCGAAGGCCATGCGCTCGCCGGCGTACTTGATGGACTGTTCCACGCAACCCTGCGCCGCGCCGGTCGCGAGCGCCGCGATGGCGATCCGCCCCTCGTCGAGGATCTGCAGGAAGTTGGCGTACCCGCGGCCGCGCGTACCGAGCAGGTTCGCCTCCGGGACCCGGACGTCACGGAGGGTGAGCGGGTGGGTGTCGGAGGCGTTCCAGCCCACCTTGTTGTACGCCTTCTCGGCCGTGAAGCCCGGCGTGTCCGAGGGGACGAGGAGGGTGGAGATCTCCTTCTTCACCGTGCCGTCCGGCCGCTCGGAGGTCCCGGTCACGGCGGTGACGGTCACCAACGACGTGATGTCCGTGCCCGAGTTCGTGATGAACTCCTTGGTGCCGTTGATCACCCACTCGGATCCGTTCGCACCGTCCTCGAGCCTCGCCGTCGTCTTCGTCCCGGAGGCGTCGGAGCCGGCCTCCGACTCGGTGAGACCGAACCCGCCGAGGGCGGTACCCGCTGCGAGGGAGGGCAGCCACTGCTGCTTCTGCTCCTCGGTGCCGAAGCGGTAGACGGGCATGGCGCCGAGGGACACCCCGGCCTCGAGGGTGATGGCCACCGACTGGTCCACGCGGGCCAGCTGCTCGAGTGCCAGGCACAGCGCGAAGTAGTCGCCGCCCATGCCTCCGTACTCCTCGGGGAACGGCAGGCCGAACAGGCCCATGTCCCCCATCTGCTTGACCACCTCGTAGGGGAAGCTGTGCTCGGCGTCGTGCTTGGCGGAGACCGGGGCCACGACTTCGTCGGCGAACTCGCGGACGGTGTCGACGAGGTCCTGGTACTCCTCGCTCAGTTCGAAATTCATGCTGCGTTCCCTTCCGTGGGGATAGGTGCCGGGCCGCCCTCGGTGGCGGACTCGATGGTGGCGAGGATCTGATGTGCCCGCACGAGGTCGCCGGGTTTCAGGGAGAGGCGGACGACGCCGGACAGGGGTGCGGTGAGCTGGTGTTCCATCTTCATGGCCTCGACGGCGACGAGGACGTCGCCCGCCTCGACGGTCGCGCCGTCCTCGACCGACACCGACACCACGGTGCCCGGCATGGGGCTGCGGACCAGCGGGTCGGCAGCGCCCTCCTCGCGGGTGATACGGGACAGGGCGGCGTCGAGCAGTTCGCGGCGGCTCGGGCGACGCAGGCGGGTGGACCATCCTGCATCCCCGAGCCAGACGGTGTCCCCGTCGACCGCGTACCGCCGGCGGGAGCGGAGGCCGTCGATGGTCGCTCCACCGCCGTCGACGCGGACCGTGAGGCTCGCGTCAGCCGAGCCGTCGGTGCTGTCGACCGTTCCGGTCCATCCTCCGCGCGTGCGCTGGAGCCGGACCGTCGCGGTGGCGCCGTCCACCTCCAGGGTCACGGCGCGTGGTCGGGCTGTCCCGAGCCGGAAGCCGTCGCCGCGGTGCCAGGGCGATCCGCCGGCCGGAACCGGTTCGGCCTCGAGGAGCAGGACGGCGGCGAGCGCGAGGTCCTCGGGGGGCGACGTGGCGGAAGGCCAGCTCCGGGAGCTTGCGTTCGATCATCGTGGTGTCGAGCCGCGCGGCCCGCACGTCGTCGTCGCCCACGAGCAGCCGGAGGTATTCGACATTGGTGTCGACCCCCAGCACCACGGTGGCGGCGAGCGCCGCGTCCAGCCGGTCGAGGGCCTCACCGCGATCGGCGCCCCAGGCGAGGACCTTGGCGAGCATCGGGTCGTAGGACGAGGAGACGGTCCCGCCGGGCAGGAGGGAGCTGTCCACCCGGATGCCCTCCCCCGAGGGCTCGGCGAGCTCCAGGATACGGCCGGTGGAGGGGAGGAACCCTGCCTCGGGGTTCTCGGCGTACACGCGGGCCTCGACGGCGTGGCCGGTCAGCACGACGTCGTCCTGCGTGAGCGGCAGCTCCTCGCCCGCGGCGATGCGTATCTGCCACTCCACGAGATCGATGCCGGTGACCAGTTCCGTGACGGGGTGCTCGACCTGCAGGCGCGTGTTCATCTCCATGAAGAAGAACTCGTCGGGCGCGGCGTCCGAGACGAGGAACTCCACGGTCCCGGCTCCCGTGTAGTCGACGCTGCGTGCCGCAGCACACGCGGCCTCCCCCGATCCGACGCCGTGTCGCCTCGTCGAGCAGGGCCGACGGCGCTTCCTCGATGACCTTCTGGTGCCGGCGCTGCAGCGAGCACTCGCGCTCGCCGAGATGGATGACGGAGCCGGAGCTGTCGGCCAGGACCTGCACCTCGATGTGGCGGGGCCGCTCGATCAGGCGTTCCAGGAACAGCGTGTCGTCCCCGAACGCGCGGGCCGCGACGCGGCGCGCCGTGACGAGGACCTCGGAGAGGTCCTCCGGCCGGTGGACGGCGTGCATGCCCTTGCCGCCGCCGCCCGCGGACGGCTTGATGAGCAGCGGGAAGCCGATGTCCTCCGCGGCGCGCAGCAGGTCCTCGTCGGAGAGTCCCGGTTCGGCGATGCCGGGGACCACGGGGACACCCGAGGCGGCCACGTGGTTCTTCGAGCGGATCTTGTCGCCCATGACGTCCAGGGCGGGAACGGACGGTCCGATGAAGACGATCCCGGCCTCCCGCAGTGCGTCGGCGAAGGCCGCGTTCTCGCTGAGCTGAGGAAGCCGTACCCGGGGTGCACCGCCCCCGCGCCCGTGCGGTGGCAGGCCTCGATGACGGCGGAGATGGACAGGTAGCTCTCCGACGGTGCGGCCGGGCCGATCCGGACGGCGGAGTCCGCGTCGAGGACGTGCCGGGCGCCGGCGTCGGCGTCGCTGTAGACGGCGACCGACCGGAGGCCCAGCGCCCGGACGGAGCGGAGGACACGGCTCGCGATCTCGCCGCGGTTCGCGACGAGGACGGTGTCGAAGGGCCATGGAGCGGTCCTGGAGCGGGCGCCGGCGGGGCTGGAGAGGGGGCTGGAGGTCATCGGGTCACATCCGGAAGAGGCCGAAGGAGGTGGCGGGCAGGGGCGCGTTGGCGCAGACGTCGAGTGCGAGGCCGAGGACGGTGCGGGTGTCCGCGGGATCGATCACGCCGTCGTCCCAGAGCCGCGCCGTCGAGTAGTAGGGGTTTCCCTGGGCCTCGTACTGGTCGCGGATGGGTGCACGGAACTCCTCCTCGTCCGCCGAGGACCACTCCTCGCCGCGCGCCTCGAGCTGGTCGCGCTTGACGGTCGCCAGCACCGACGACGCCTGGTTGCCGCCCATCACGGAGATGCGCGCCGCCGGCCACATCCACAGGAACCGCGGGGGAGAAGGCGCGACCGCACATGGAGTAGTTGCCGGCCCCGAAGGACCCGCCGACGACGACGGTGAGCTTCGGTACGCGGGCCGTCGCGACGGCGGTGACCATCTTGGCCCCGTTCTTCGCGATCCCACCGGCCTCGTAGTCCCTGCCGACCATGAAGCCCGAGAGGTTCTGCAGGAACACCAGCGGGATGCCACGCTGGTCGCAGAGCTCGATGAAGTGGGCGCCCTTCAGCGCGGACTCGCTGAACAGCACGCCGTTGTTGGCGATGATGCCGACCTGGTGGCCGGAGATCGTGGCGAACCCGGTGACGAGGGTGGTCCCGTACTCGCGCTTGAACTCGTGGAAGAGCGAGCCGTCGACGATCCGGGCGATGATCTCGCGGGCGTCGTAGGACGCGTTGACATCCGTCGGCACCGCGCCGTACAGCTCGTCCTGCGGAACCGCCGGTTCCAGCGGCTCCGCGGCGTGCACGACGGCGGGGCCGGGCGGCTCGGCCGCCGGTGGCAGTGTGGAGACGATGTCGCGCACGATCTCCAGCGCGTGCTGGTCGTTCTCCGCGAGGTGGTCGGTGACCCCGGAGATCCGCGAGTGGACGTCGCCGCCGCCGAGCTCCTCCGCCGTGACCACCTCGCCGATGGCGGCCTTCACCAGCGGCGGGCCACCCAGGAAGATGGTGCCCTGGTTGCGGACGATCACCGTCTCGTCGCTCATGGCCGGCACGTAGGCGCCACCGGCCGTGCAGCTCCCCAGCACGGCGGCGATCTGCGGGATCTTCCGGGCCGACATGGTGGCCTGGTTGTAGAAGATGCGGCCGAAGTGGTTGCGGTCGGGGAAGACGTCGTCCTGCCGGGGCAGGAACGCACCGCCGGAGTCGACGAGGTACACACAGGGCAGATTGTTCTCGAGGGCGATCTCCTGCGCGCGGAGATGTTTCTTGACCGTCATCGGGTAGTAGGTGCCGCCCTTGACCGTGGCGTCGTTCGAGATCACCAGCACGTGGCGGCCGTGCACGAGGCCGATGCCGGCGATCACGCCCGCACCCGGGCACTCGTCGTCGTACATCCCGTCCGCTGCCAGCGGCGCGATCTCGAGGAACGGACTGCCGTCATCGAGGAGTTGGTCGATGCGCTCCCGTGGCAGGAGCTTGCCGCGGGCGACGTGCCGTGTGCGGGAGTGCTCGGGCCCGCCGAGGGCCGCTGCCGCGAGGCGCCGCCGCAGGTCGCCGACGAGTTCGGCCTGCGCCGCGGCGTTCGCCGCGAACGTCGGCGAGAGCGGATCCACCTGCGATGTCAGAGTCTCCATCGACTACTTCCTCGAGCACGCTTCAGTTAGCAGACGCTAACCGGATTCAGGTTAGTGGTCATTAACCTGAATGTCCATCAGAATGGGTCCATCACTCACCGGCGGACCCGAAGGACCTGCATGGAGGCACTGCCCACTGAAGACCGCGTGACCGGCCGGAGCGTCGCGAAGGCGTCCCGCCGCGCGGCCCTGCTCGTCGCCGCGGCGCAGCTGTTCGCGGACCGGGGCTACAACGGGGTGTCCATCGAGGACCTCGGCGCTGCGGCCGGCGTGAGCGGGCCCGCCGTCTACCGGCACTTCACCGGCAAGCCCTCGGTCCTCTCCGCGCTCCTCACCGGGGTCAGCGAGGACCTCCTGGAGGGCGGGCGTGCCGTCGCCGAGGGGGCGTCCTCGCCCGAGGAGGCGCTGCGGGGCCTGATCCGGTTCCAGGTCGACTTCGCGCTGGCCAACGCGAACGTGATCCGGGTGCAGGATCGCGATCTCGGCTCCCTCCCGCACGACGACGAACGGAACGTGCGGTCCCTGCAGCGCAACTACGTGCAGGTCTGGGTGGACGAACTGGGCGGTTTCCTGCCGGAGGCGGACCGCTCGCTGCTGCGGCGCAAGGTCCATGCGGTGTTCGGACTGATCAACTCGACGCCGCACACCGCGCACGGCACCCGCTCGACCCGGGATCTCGGCGACCTGCGGGACCTGCTGCAGGACATGGCATGGGCCGCCCTGACCGTGTGACGGCCGGGGTGCGCGCGCCTCCGGACACCCCGGGGCGCCTAGTACGCTGAAGCCACGAGAAGTACCGGCCGCGCCGCCCGCCCGGCCACTCCACCGACTGAAAGTACCGCTGTGATCACGCTACGTCCCGTTGAAGCCACCGACCTCGACGAGTTCTTCTCGCACCAGCTGGACCCCAGCGCCAACCACATGGCGGCCTTCGGGGCCAAGAATCCGTCGGACCGCGGCGTCTTCGACCATCACTGGCAGGACATCCTGAACGACAGCAGGATCACGGTGCGCACCATCCTGTCCGACGGCGAGGTCGTCGGCAGCATCCTCGCGTACCGGGACGGCGAGGTCCCTGAGATCAGCTACTGGATCGACCGCTCCCGCTGGGGACAGGGCATCACCACGGCCGCCGTGGGGCAGTTCCTCGACGAGATGACCCAGCGCCCCATCCGCGCCCGCGCCGTCGCGGACAACGTGAGCTCCATCCGCATCCTCGAACGGTGGGGTTTCCAGCAGGTCGGCGAGACCCAGGGTTTCGCCCCGTCCCGCGGCGCCGTGGTCCGCGAACTCATCCTCGAACTGGCGTAACTCCCCGGCGGGCGCAGCCCTCCCGAGAAGGGCCGCACCCCCGGGCAGTACGGCTAGACCATCGTCAGGACCATCGCCGGGTTGCGGAGGATCGTCCCGACGTCGGCCAGGAACCGTGAGCCCTGCTCGCCGTCGACGAGCCGGTGGTCGAAGGACAGGCTGAGGGTCAGGACGGACCGCAGGGCGATGGTGCCCTGGTATTCCCACGGCATGCTGCGGACCGCGCCCAGGGCGAGGATCGCAGCCTCGCCGGGATTCAGGATCGGCGTGCCGGCGTCGATGCCGAAGACACCGATATTGGTGATGGAGATGGTCCCACCCGCGAGGTCGGCCGGCGGGGTCTTCCCGGCCCGCGCGGTCTCCGCCAGCGAGCCGAGGGCCTTCGCGAGGTCCGCCAGGGACAGGTGCTGCGCGGCCTTGATGTTCGGCACGAGCAGCCCGCGCGGGGTCGCCGCCGCGATGCCGAGGTTCACGTCGCCGTACTGGACGATCTCCTGCGCCTCCTCGTCCCAGGACGAGTTGAGGGTTGGGTTCCGCGCGATCGCGATGCACACGGCCTTCGCCACGATCGTCAGCGGCGTCACCTTCGTGGCCTCGAACGCCCGGCTCGCCCTGAGGTCCGCGAGCAGGTCCATCGTGGGCGTGACGTCGATCGTGAGGAACTCGGTCACGTGCGGTGCCGTGAAGGCGCTGGCCACCATCGCTGCCGCGGTGTGCTTCCGCATCCCCCGGATCGGTGTCCGCGTCTCCCCCGGCCCCGCCGACCCCGCCGACGCCGTCGTGCCTGCCGTCGGCGGGTGGCCCGCCGGCGCTGCCGACGTCCCCGCCGCTGCGGCAGCACTCTCCGTGGCCCCTGCGAGCGCGGCCAGGACATCGGTCCGCGTGATCAGGGCGCCGGGCCTGGTGCCGGTCAGGGTGTCGAGGGGAATGCCGAGATCGCGCGCGAGCTTGCGGACCGGCGGCGTGGAGCGCGGTCGGTCTCCGCTCCGCCGAGCTGCCCCGCCCGCCGCGGACGCGGGCGCAGCCTGGGCGTGCCGGAGCGACGACGGGATCCCCGGGGCGGACGGAGCGGAGCCGGAAGGACCCGATCCGGCGGGGACCGGTGCCGGCCCCGGGCCTGCGGTCGGGACGATGCGGCTCCGCCGCTGCGGACGCCCGCTCTTCTCGACGGCCGCCCCGTAGCCCACGAGGTTCGGTTCGCGCCTGGCAGGCACGTCGGCGGGGGCCGACGGTGGTGGGGTGGACGGTGGCGCCGGCTCCGACGCCGGTGCGGGGATCGTGCCGTCGGGCTCCGGCACCTCGAAGGAGACGATCGGCGCTCCGACGTCGACGACGCTGCCCGCGGCCGCGTGCAGGTGCACGACGACGCCGGCGTACGGCGACGGCAGCTCGACGACCGCCTTGGCGGTCTCGACGTCGGCGATGATCTGGTTCAGCTCCACCGTGTCGCCGACGGTGACGTGCCACTGGACGATCTCCGACTCGGTGAGTCCCTCGCCGAGGTCGGGCAGCCGGAACTCCCGGACGCGGGCGGGCGTCGTGCCGCCTGTCGTGGTGCCGGCCGACCGGGTCGTGGGCGGAACGGCCAGGGCCGAGGCGGCAGCGGACGGTGCGGTGCTGGATGTCGCGGTCACTGTGCCGCTCCTTCGAAGTCCAGTCCGCTCAGCGAGTTCGGCCGCCGCATCACGCGGTCCACGCCGTCCAGGATGCGGTCGAGATCGGGCAGGTGGTGGAACTCGAGCTTGGAGTACGGGTACGGGATGTCGAATCCGGTGACGCGGACGGGGGCGTGCTCGAGGTAGTCGAAGCAGCGCTCCGTGATGCTCGCGGCGATCTCCGCGCCGAGTCCGCCGGACCGGGCGGCCTCGTGCGTGACGACGAGCCGGCCGGTTTTCCGGACGGAGGACTCGACCGTCGCGAAATCGATCGGCGCGAGGGAGCGCAGGTCGATCACCTCGAGGGAGAGGCCGTCGTCGGCCGCCGCGATGGCGGCGTCGCGGGCCGTGGGCACGAGCGGCCCGTAGGTCACCAGCGTGACGTCCGTCCCCTCGGTCACCACGCGGGCGGCACCCATGTCCGAGGTCGTCGGGTCGATCCCCTCGTCGACCTCGCCCTTGACGTGGTAGCGGCGCTTGGGTTCGAAGTAGAGCACCGGGTCGTCGCTGGCGATCGCCTGCTGGATCATCGTGTAGGCGTCCTGCGGGTTCGAGACGCTCACGACGCGCAGGCCCGAGGTGTGCGTGAAGTAGGCCTCGGGCGATTCCGAGTGGTGCTCGGGGGAACCGATGCCGCCGCCGAAGGGAACCCGGATGGTGATGGGCATCCTCACGGCGCCCTGCGTGCGGTAGTGCAGCTTGACCACCTGGCAGACGATCTGGTCGAAGGCCGGGTAGATGAAGCCGTCGAACTGGATCTCCACCACCGGGCGGTATCCGCGGTAGGCCATGCCGACGGCGGTGCCCATGATCCCGGCCTCCGCGAGCGGGCTGTCGAGGACGCGGTGCGGCCCGAAGTCCTTCTGCAGGCCGTCGGTGATGCGGAAGACCCCGCCGAGCTTCCCGATGTCCTCGCCGATCAGGACCACCTTGGGATCCTCGTCCATGGCGCGGCGCAGGCCGGCGTTGATCGCGCGGCCGAAAGTCATCGTGGACATCAGCGGGGTCCTTCCTGGGGGGCCTGGGCGAAGGAGGCGAGGTAGCGCTCGTAGTGGTCCTGCTGGCGGTCGAGCTCCGTGTTCGGCGCGCTGTACACGTGCCGGAAGACGTCCGACGGCACCGGTTCGGCCATCGACAGGCAGCCCTCGCGCAGTTCCGCGGCGACGGCGTCCGCCTTCGCCTTCACGGAGTCGGAGTAGTCGGCCTCGAGCAGCCCGAGCGAGTCGAGCAGGGCGGCGAGTCGGGCCAGTGGGTCACGGGCCGCCCAGTCCTCGAGCTCGTTGGCGTCGCGGTAGCGGGTGGGGTCGTCCGCCGTCGTGTGGGGGCCCATGCGGTAGGTCACGGCCTCGATGAACGTGGGCCCCCCGCCCGAGCGTGCACGGGCGAGGGCCTCGCGGGTGACGGCGAGGCAGGCGAGCACGTCGTTGCCGTCGACGCGCACCGAGGGGATGCCGAAACCGGGAGCCCGGCGTGCGATCGGCACGTGCGCCTGCAGCCCCACCGGTTCGGAGATGGCCCAGTGGTTGTTCTGGCAGAAGAACACCACGGGGGCCTGGTAGCTCGCGGCGAAGACCATGGCCTCGTTGACGTCGCCCTGGCTCGTCGCGCCGTCGCCGAAGTAGGTCACCGCGACGGCGTCGGCGCCGTCGTTGATGATGCCCATCGCGTAGCCCGTGGCGTGCAGGGTCTGCGCCCCGATGATGACCTGCGGGGTGGCCATGTTGATGGTGTACGGGTCCCAGCCGGAGGAGGCGTTGCCGCGCCAGACCCGCAGGATGTCGGCGAGGTCAACGCCGCGGCAGTAGGCGACGGCGTTCTCGCGGTAGCTGGAGAAGACGAAGTCGTCGGAGCGCAGGGCACGGCCGGAACCGATCTGGGCCGCTTCCTGACCGAGCAGCGGGGGGCCAGAGTGCGAGCTCGCCCTGGCGCTGCAGCGCGGTGGCCTCCGCGTCGATGCGGCGCACCACCACCATGTCCTCGTAGAGCTTCTGCAGGGCGGCGCCGTCGACGTCCGCGACGAGGTCGTCGTAGTGTCCGTGCGGGTGGCGGACCCCGGCGGCGTCGATGAGCTGGACGAGGTCGTCCCCGCCGGCGCGGGCGGGGCCCGGGAAGACCGTCCCGCTCGCTGGTCCGGCGGCCTCGCCGCCGGGAGTTCCCTGTCCTCGCTGGTCGCCGTCCTGGGTCATTGCACGCAACCTTCACTCGCAGACACTCCCTCCGCCGACCGATCGGGCCGGGAGGAGGGAGCTCCGGGCGCCTTTACCCGGAGTGATTGTGACCCTACTCACAGCGCACAGGTGGCACAACTGTTTCCTCATCGACTGAGCAGAGTGCACTATTCGGCGGCGTACCGCCGTGTTAGCGTTGCGCACTATGCAACCCCTCGACCTCACCGACACGCGCCTGCTGCAGGCCCTCGCCAGGGATCCCCGGCGGACCGTCGTCGCCCTCTCGCGCAGAAGCTGGGGCTGTCCAGGAACACGGTGCAGGCGAGGATGGCGCAGCTCGAGAAGAAGTCCGTCTTCCTGTCCTTCGAACGGCGCATCAACACGGTGTCGCTCGGCTACCCGCTCACCGCCTTCATCCATGTCCACGTGCAGCAGCAGAAGTTGGCGGCCATCACGCACAGCATCGCCGCCGTGCCCGAGGTCATCGAGGCATTCGGCCTGACGGGCCAGGCCGACATCCTGGTCCGGGTGGTCGCCGTCGACGCCGAGGACCTCTTCCGCATCAACGGGAAGATCCTCGCGTGCGACGGCGTGGAGCGCTGCGACACGTCCCTCGCCATGGGCGAGCTCATCCCGTTCCGGGTCGAGCCGCTGCTCGCGCGGGGACCGCGGGCGGCGTCCTGACCGACGGCCCGGACGCCGCCTCGGCCGGACGCCGTGCGGGGCCTCTACACTCGACCCATGGGCACAAAGGCGCAGGGCACCTACGCCAAAGGCATCGAGCGACGACGCGAGCTGTTGAGGATCGCCGCGGAGGTCTTCGCCGCCGAGGGCTTCGAGGGCACCACTCTCAAACTCGTGGCGGAACGGGCGGGGATCAAGGAAGCAACGCTCTTCCACTACTTCAGCGGCAAGCAGGACCTGCTGACCGCGGTGCTCGCCGACCGCGACGAGCAGAACAGTGCGCGGCACGGCGGATCGGTGACCTCCCTTGCGGACTTCCCGGGCATCGCGGAGCACAACGAACGGCATCCCGGACTGACAGCACTCTTCGCCGTGGCGTCGGCGACCGCGACGCGGCCGGACCATGCCGCCCACGACTACTTCCGTAGCCGCTACTCGTGGCTCCTCGGCACGGTGGAGCGGGACATCGCCGGCGCCCAGGCCCGCGGCGAGATCCGCACGGACATCGCGCCCGAGGATGCCGCGCGCCTCATCATCGGTGTCTTCGACGGTATCCAGCTGCAGTGGCTCTACGACCCGGCCACGAGCATGCCGGCAGCACTGTCCAGTGTCCTCAGGCTCCTCGCACCGCAGGACTGATCCACCCCGCACGACGGAGGCCGCCCCACCTCGCGGTGGGACGGCCTCGTGTGGTGCTGCTCGGGAGCCGCGTCAGTGGTCGGTGGCCTTCTCGGCACCGACCCCGGTGAGGGAGCGCACCTCCATCTCGGCCTGCTTCATGGGGTCCTCCGTGGTCCGGGAGAGCGTGGTGCCCAGCCAGCCGAGGAAGAACGCCAGCGGGATCGAGACGATGCCCGGGTTGCTGAGCGGGAACACCGAGAAGTCGGCACCCTTGATCATCGACTTCTCGCCGCCGGAGACGACGGGCGAGAGGGCGATCAGCAGGATGGCCGAGCCGAGTCCGCCGTACATGCTCCAGATGGCGCCCTGCGTGTTGAACTTCCGCCAGAACAGCGAGTAGAGGATGGTCGGCAGGTTGGCACTGGCCGCGACGGCGAAGGCGAGCGCCACGAGGAACGCGACGTTCTGGCCCTGCGCGCCGATGCCGCCGAGGATCGACAGCAGGCCGATGACGACGACGGTGCGACGCGCGACCTTCACCTCCCCGTCCGGGTCGACCTTGCCCTTGCGGATGACGCTCGCGTAGATGTCGTGCGCGAAGGAGGCCGCGGCCGTGATGGTGAGTCCCGCGACGACCGCCAGGATCGTGGCGAACGCGACGGCGGAGATGAGTCCGAGGAGGATGGATCCGCCGAGTTCGAAGGCGAGCAGCGGCGCCGCGGAGTTCACGCCGCCCGGTGCGGCCAGGATGCGCTCCGACCCGATCAGCGCGCTGGCGCCGTAGCCCAGGACGAGGGTGAAGAGGTAGAACGCGCCGATCAGCCAGATGGCCCAGACCACCGAGCGGCGGGCCTCCTTCGCGGTCGGGACGGTGTAGAAGCGCATGAGGACGTGCGGCAGTGCAGCGGTGCCGAGGACCAGCGCGAGGGCCAGGGAGAGGAAGTCGAGACGCGTGACGGCGCTCAGCCCGTACTGCAGGCCCGGGCTCGTGATGGCGGCGTTGCCCGAGGTCTCGATCGCGGCACCCAGCAGCGTGGAGAGGTTGAAGCCGTGCAGCGCGAGGACCCAGACGGTCATGATGAACGCACCGGCGATCAGCAGGCAGGCCTTGATGATCTGCACCCAGGTGGTGCCCTTCATGCCGCCGATGAGCACGTACATGATCATGAGCACGCCGACCACCGTGATGACCACGGACTGGCCGAGCCGGTCGTTGATGCCGAGCAGGAGCGAGACGAGTCCGCCCGCTCCCGCCATCTGCGCGAGCAGGTAGAAGAAGCACACGGCGAGTGTGGTGATGGCCGCCGCGATGCGCACCGGACGCTGCTTGAGCCGGAAGGAGAGCACGTCCGCCATGGTGAACTTGCCCGTGTTGCGCAGCAGTTCGGCGACCAGGAGCAGTGCCACGAGCCAGGCGACGAGGAACCCGATCGAGTACAGGAAGCCGTCGTACCCGTTGATGGCGATGGCGCCCACGATGCCGAGGAAGGAGGCCGCCGAGAGGTAGTCGCCCGCGATGGCGGTGCCGTTCTGGCCGCCGGTGAACGAGCGGCCCGCGGCGTAGTAGTCCGCCGCCGTCTTGTTGTTGCGGCTGGCCCGGAGCACGATCACGAGGGTGATCGCCACGAACAGGCCGAAGATCGTGATGTTGAGGGCCGGGGAACCGACGGTGGTCGCCTCGGCCGTCTGGAGCGGCAGGCGGACGCCCGCGCTGGGAATGGAGATCATTTCTTTCCGCCTGCGGGGTCGATGAATACTTCGGGGGCTGCTTCCTCGAGCTCGTGCCGCAGGTTGGCGGCGATCGGGTCGAGGCGCTTGTTGGCGTAGCTGACGTACCACATGGTGATGGCGAACGTGCTGACGAACTGCAGCAGCCCGAGGACGATGCCGATGTTGACGTTGCCGATGACCGGCGTCGCCATGAACTCGTGCGCGTAATCGGCGAGCAGCACGTAGGCGAAGTACCAGAGCAGGAAGAACACTGCCATGGGGAAGACGAAGCTGCGGTGGCGCTTGCGCAGTTCCTTGAACTGCTCGGTCTGCTGGACTTCTGTGAAGTCGACGGCAGCACCGGAGCCGGCTGTCGGCTCTGTCGGGTGCGAGCCCATTGTTTCTCCTTCGGTCGGGACGTCACCCCGGCCGCCGGGCGGCAGGATCGCCGCGCAGGAAGGCACGGCGGTGTGACTCTCATCACTGTGCTGCACGGCGACACCCATCACCAGCAGCGCACCGGCCTCCATCGGTGAGCGTGCAGCCGGATGCGCCGAACGGTCGCCGGGGGCGACGAACGGCCCGGTCCGGCCGGACGGCGGGCGATACTCTGGAGTCATGTTCAGTGCCGCCGTCGACACCGCCCTGGTGTTCGCCGTGGCTGTTCTCACCCTCGCGGTCGTGGCCTTCCTCGGCTTCCGCCTCTCGCGCTCCTACCGGGACCTCGGGTCCGACGCCGACCGCGCCACGTACGCGACCCTCCACACGGCGGCCCTGGCCTCCGAACACCTGCGCGAGGGGCTGACGCCGTCGGGCGCCTCGAAGGCCGGCCGCCACCTGCACGGCCTCCTCCGCTGCGACGTCCTGATGATCAGCGACGACGCCGGCGTGCTCGCCTGGGACGGCGGGCGCGGCACCCCGCCGGATGTGATGCCGCTGGTCCGGCAGGTCCTCGAGAGCGGCCGGACGCAGATCGTGCGGCGCCAGCGACTCGATGCCGCAGGCCTGACGGACCTGGGCGAGCTCGTCCTCTCGCCGGTGCGCGTGGACGACCGCGTGGTGGGCACGGTCGGCGCCTTCGCGGGCGACGTTGACGCGGGTCTCGTGCGGGCCACCAACGAGCTGGCCGGGTGGGTCTCCACGCAGGTGGAACTCGCGGAACTGGACTCGTCCCGGCGCCTCCTGGCCGAGGCGGAGGTGCGCGCCCTCCGGGCCCAGATCAGTCCGCACTTCATCTACAACTCGCTCAACGCCATCGCGTCCTTCATCACCACGGACCCGCAGCGGGCCCGGGAGCTCGTGGTCGAGTTCGCCGACTTCACGCGCTACTCCTTCCGCCGTCACGGCGATTTCACCACCGTGGCCGAGGAGCTGCGCAGCATCGACCGCTACCTCCTGCTCGAACGCGCCCGCTTCGGGGACCGGCTCAACGTCAGCCTGGAGATCGGCCCCGAGGTCCTCAGCACCGTGATCCCCTTCCTCAGCCTCCAGCCGCTGGTCGAGAACGCGGTGCGCCACGGGCTGGACTCGCGCGACGGCGTCGGGAACATCACCATCACCGCGCACGACGTCGGGGCCTTCGCCGAGGTGACCATCGAGGACGACGGCGTCGGGATCGACCCGGAGCACCTCCGGTCCGTTCTCGCCGGCCACACCGAGGGCGTCCACGTGGGCCTGCGCAACGTCGATTCCCGCCTGCGCCAGGTGTACGGCGACGACCACGGCCTGATCATCGACACGGCGCCCGGCGCGGGCACCCTCATCACCATGCGCGTGCCCAAGTCGCAGCCCGATCACCAGGCGTGAGGCGCGTAATCTAGGACCCATGGTCAATGTCATCATCGCCGACGATGAGCTCCCCGCCGTCGAGGAACTGGCATTCCTGCTCGGCAAGGACGCCCGGATCGGGACGATCCACCGCGCGTCGAGCGGAGCAGAGGCTTTGAGGGCCCTCGAGCAGCACAGCGTGGACGCCCTGTTCCTCGACATCCACATGCCGTCGCTGTCCGGTCTCGACATCGCCCGCGTGATCTCCCGCTTTCCCCGGCCGCCCGCCGTCGTGTTCGTCACCGCCGACGAGGACCGCGCCCTCGAGGCGTTCGAGCTGCGCGCCGTCGACTACCTCCTGAAGCCCGTCCGGACCGAACGGCTCGCGGAGTCGGTGCGCCGCGTGTGCGAACTCATGGAGGGGGTGACGGCGGCGCCCGAGGTCATCACGGTCGACCAGGGCGGCGTGAGCAGGATGATCCGGCGCGACGACGTGCGGTACGTCCAGGCGCAGGGCGACTACGCGCGCCTGCACACCTCCGAGGCGAGCTATCTCATCCGCATCCCGCTCAACGATCTCGAGCGGCAGTGGGCCGAGGCGGGATTCCTCCGCACGCACCGCTCCTACCTCGTGGCCATGGACCAGGTGCGGAAGGTGCGGATCGGCGCCGGGCGGGCGAGCCTGTTCGTGGGTGACGCCGAGCTGCCGGTGAGCCGCCGGCACCTGCCCGACGTGCGGGAGAAACTCGAAGCCACCCGGCTGCGGCCGGGCCACTGACGGGGCCCTGGATGGACCCGTGTACGCCTCCTGCCGCCCTGCCCGGGGTGGCCCCGTGACCCAGGAGCGCCCCGAGGCGTCGCGTCGGGTCCGCGTCACCGCCCCCCGGACGGCGGCCCGCGCCACCGGCGCCTCCTTCCCGGTCTCCCGCGAGATGGCGGAGCAGTCCGAGGTGGGGCAGCTGTTCGTCGCGTCCCTGATCCGGTCCCAGCTGCGCCTGGCCCTCGTGGTGGCCGGCGGGTTCCTGGTGATCCTCATCGGCATCCCGGTGCTGCTCGCGGTGTTCCCCGACATCGACGAGGTGATGATCCTGACCGTCCCCGTCCCCTGGCTGCTCCTGGGCCTCGGCGTCTACCCCCTCGTCATCGGCTGCGCCATCCTCTACGTGCGCAGCGCGTCGCGGAACGAGCGGCGCTTCCAGGACCTCGTCGACGATGAGTGAGGTACTGGATGGCGGGGCCCTGCAGCTGAGCCCGGCCATCGGCTACACGGCGCTTGTCCTCGTGGCGCTCAGCACCCTGCTGATCGGCATCTACGGCCTGCGGATCTCACGCACCACCGGGGACTTCTACGTCGCGTCGCGAACGGTCCGCCCATGGTGGAACGCCTCGGCGATCGGCGGCGAGTACCTCTCCGCGGCGAGCTTCCTCGGCATCGCCGGCCTGATCCTGGTCTCGGGGGTGGATGCCCTCTGGTTCCCCATCGGGTACACCGCCGGGTACCTCATGCTCCTGCTGTTCGTCGCCGCTCCCCTGCGCCGGTCCGGCGCCTACACCATCCCCGACTTCGCGCAGGCCCGCCTGGACTCGCTGCTGGTGCGCCGCGTGACCGGCCTGCTCGTGGTCGTGGTCGGCTGGCTCTACATCGTGCCGCAGCTGCATGGCGCTGCCCTGACCGTGAGCATCACCACGGGCCTGCCCTCCTGGGTCGGGCCGCTGGCCGTCGTCGTGGTGGTGTGCCTCAGCGTCGTGACCGGCGGGATGCGCTCGATCACCTTCGTGCAGGCCTTCCAGTACTGGCTGAAGCTGACGGCTCTCGCCGTCCCGGTCGCGTTCGTCCTCGTCCACCTCGGCTCGGCCGGCCTGCCGATCACGGACGGTGGGCGTGCCTTCACGGCCGACCTCGACACGACGACGGACGCGTCCCTCTACGGCACCATCTCGCTCGTCATTGCACTCCTGTTCGGGACGCTGGGACTGCCGCACGTGCTCGTCCGCTTCTACACGAACCCGGACGGGGCGTCGGCGCGCAGGACCACCCTGATCGTCCTCGGCCTGCTCTCCGTGTTCTACCTCTTCCCCACCGTGTACGGGATCCTCGGCAGGATCCACACCCCGGATCTCGCGGCAGGGGGCGCGGCGGACGCCACCGTGCTCCTGCTGCCCGGGCGCATCGTCGGCGGCGCCACGGGTGACCTCCTCTCGGCCTTCGTGACGGCGGGAGCCTTCGCGGCGTTCCTCTCGACGACGAGCGGCCTCGTGGTCTCGCTCGCCGGCGTGGTCAGCCAGGAGTTCTTCCAGGGCAGCGTTCGGGGTTTCCGGCGTGCCGCCCTGCTGTCCGCCCTCGTCCCGCTCGTGGTCGCCCTGATGACGGAGAGCCTCGCCCTCGCCGGCAGCGTGGGATCGGTCTTCGCCTTCACCGCGTCCACGCTGTGTCCCCTGCTGCTGCTGGGCATCTGGTGGCGGGGTCTGACCGATGCCGGCGCCATCGCCGGGATGCTCGTCGGCGCCGTCCTCTGCGGCGGGGCGATCATGGCCTCGGCGCTCCTCGGTCCGGGAACGGGCGGGCAGTGGGTGGCGCTGAGCCAGCCCGCGCTCTGGACGGTCCCGACGGCGTTCGTCACCATGGTGCTGGTGTCCCGGGCGACGGCGGGTCGGCGTCCGGCCTCGACGTCGCGTGTGCTGGCCCGGCTGCATACCCCCGAGCCGCGGTAGGCCTCGACCGGCGGCGCTCCCCGGCGGGCGGTCGCCGGCTTCCCGGCCCGGCGCCCCGGCGCGTCCGTCAGTCGATGGCCGCCATGAGTTCCACGACCCGGTCGAGGAACGCGTCCACCTGGTTCTCCTCGTAGCCGTCCGCTCCCCTGGCCTCGCGGAACACGGCACGGCGGACGACGTCGACGCTCAGGGGCAGATCGTGCTCGAGGTACCGGAGGAGTTCGTCGCAGAGGCGGTCGACGTCCTCGACGGCGTAGCTCGCGCTCTTCGCCTTCGTCGGCCGGCGGAATCGTTCCCCCGCCGGCCGGCGCAGGCGCCTGCGGAGCACCGCGGCGGTACGTCCGATCTGGCGGAGCCACGCGTCCTCGCCCTGCGCCGCGATGAGGGCGTCGCGTTCCCGCTGCGCGAAGCCGTCCTCGAACCGGTCCAGGGCTGCGTCCACGGCCCGGGGCTCGTACCCGCCCCTCGCCGGGGCGAAGGCCACGGTGCGGATGTCTCTGCTCGTGAGGTCACCGTCGGGACCCTGCGCGGTGTACTGCCCGCGCACCCTCGCCAGGAAGCGGTCCACCTGGCCGGTGTCGTAGCCGAGTTCCCGGCGTCCCACGCGTGCGAACGGGGAGCTATCCGGGCGAGCCACGACCATGCTGTGTTGTCCTTCTCCTTGAACCTGCGGGGCCCTCCGGCCCACCTGGGGATGTCGTGGAGCCGACGGCTCCAGGATCCGCCCGCCGGCCTGCGGTTACAGCAATCCCGGTACCAATGTAGCGGACAGCAGGTACGCCACCGGGGACGCGAAGACGATCGAGTCGAGGCGGTCCATCACACCTCCGTGCCCGGGCAGGATGGTGCCCATGTCCTTGACGCCGAGTTCACGCTTGATCATCGATTCGGCCAGGTCGCCCGCGGTGGCCGATGCCACGATCGCGACGGCGAGGGCCAGGCCGATCCACAGGGGCTGGCCGAGCAGGAAGACGGCGCACAGACCGCCGACCACGAACGCGCCGCCGATCGACCCGCCGAAGCCCTCCCACGACTTCTTGGGGCTGATCTTGGGTGCCATGGCGTGCTTGCCGAAGAACGCGCCGATCAGATAGCCGAACGTGTCGTTCGCGACCACGAGCAGCAGCAGGGTGGCGATGACCAGGAAGCCGCCCTCCGCCCGCATCAGCAGCATCGCGAAGCTGAGCATGAACGGCACCCAGAGCACCGTGAAGGTCCCGGCCATGAGGCTCTTCGCGGCGTCGGGCGCAGGATCGAGTGCACGCCACAGGAAGAGTCCGAGCACGGAGAAGACCGCGGCCACGGCCAGTCCCTCCGCGCCGCCGAAGTAGGCCGAGAACGGGAGGACCAGGGCGCCGGCCAGGGTGGGCACCAGGGGGACGCGGATACGCCGGAGTTCGAGCGCCCGGCAGATCTCCCACACCCCGACCGCGCCGAACAGGGTCACGATGGCCACGAACACGATCGGGAAGAAGAACAGACCCGCCAGGACGGGGATCAGGAGGCCGGCGCCCACGCCGATCGCGGCGGGCAGGTTGCGGCCCGCTCGCGACGGCTGTCCCGGCTCCCTGATCGGCCGTCGGCGGCGGAACAGGCCGCCCGTCGACCGCCGGTCGCGTCGCGCTGTGCGGGGTCCGGCAGCGGAGCCTGCCGGGACCGCCGCGTCCGTCGGCGCGGCGCCGGCCGCGACGACGACGGCGCGGGTGTTGTCTGTCCCGGCGGCGGGTGCTGGGGTGTCCCCGTGGCCCGCGCCGGGAGGATCGAGGTCTGCCATCAGACCTCGAGCAGCTCGGCTTCCTTGCGCTTCAGCAGCTCGTCGACGAGATCGACGCGGGACTTCGTCAGCGCGTCGAGCTCCTTCTCCGCACGCGAACCCTCGTCCTCACCGGAGTCGCCGTCCTTGACCGCCTTGTCGATGCCGTCCTTCGCCTTGCGCCGGATGTTGCGGATGGAGATCTTGGCGTCCTCGGCCTTGGTCTTCACGAGCTTCACGTATTCCTTGCGGCGCTCCTGCGTCAGCTCGGGCAGGACCACGCGGATCACGTTGCCGTCGTTGGAAGGGTTCGCGCCGAGGTCGGAGTCGCGCAGCGCCCGCTCGATGTCGTTCAGGGCGCTGCGGTCGAACGGTGTGATGAGCAGGGTGCGGGCTTCCGGGTTCTGGAAGGACGCCAGCTGCTGCAGGGGGGTGGGTGCGCCGTAGTACATCACCACCACCTTGGAGAACAGTGACGCATTGGCGCGGCCGGTGCGGACCGTCGCGAAATCGTCCTTTGCAACCTCCACGGCCTTGTCCATCTTGTCGGTGGCTTCCAGCAAGGTCTCTTCGATCACAATGTCTCCTTCGCTCTGCAGTCGGCTGCCCGGCAACCGTTCCAGTGGTTCATCCTAGTTCACGGGGTGTGCGGTGCCCCGGCGCCGGCAGGGCGGCGTTGCCCCGTCCGCGCCGAGCCGCTAGGCGGTGACGATCGTACCGAGCTTCTCGCCGCGGATGGCCCGGGTCACGTTGCCCTCGCCCTCCATGCCGAACACCACCATGGTCAGGTTGTTGTCCTTGCACATGGTCATCGCGGTCTGGTCCATCACCCGGATGTCGCGGCGCAGGGCCTCGTCGTAGGAGAGGGTGTCGAGCTTTTCCGCCGTCGGGTCCTTGTGCGGGTCCGCGGTGTAGACGCCGTCCACCCCGCTCTTCGCCATCAGGACCTCGTCGGCATGCACCTCGAGCGCCCGCTGGGCCGCCACGGTGTCCGTGGAGAAGTAGGGCAGGCCGGCGCCGGCACCGAAGATGACCACGCGACCCTTCTCGAGGTGGCGGATGGCGCGGCGCGGGATGTACGCCTCGGCGACCTGGCCCATCGTGATGGCGCTCTGGACACGCGTCTCGACGCCCGCCTGCTCCAGGAAGTCCTGCAGCGCGAGGCAGTTCATCACCGTGCCGAGCATGCCCATGTAGTCGGCGCGCGAGCGGTCCATGCCGCTCTGGGAGAGCTCCGCGCCGCGGAAGAAGTTTCCGCCTCCGACCACCACCGCGACCTCGACGTCCCCGACGGTCGCCGCGATCTGCTTCGACACCGACCGCACCGTCTCGGGGTCGACGCCCAGCTTGCCACCGCCGAAGACCTCTCCCGACAGTTTCAGCAGGACGCGACGCCGGCCCCCGGTGCCACCCGTCCGTGCAGTGGAAATGGTGTCCATGAAGTGCCTCCCGGGCGTAGAACTGGAGGCCGTGCCTGACCGGACGGCCGATGATGCGGGGCGTGGGATGTTGCCGGACCCGTTACAGGATACGGTGCGCCTCCCGGGCGCAGGAAAGGGCGGCCGCCTCGGGGCCGCCGCCCTTTCACCGGAGGTGCTGAAGCCGAAGGGCTAGGCTCCGACGCGGAACCGCGCGAAGGCCGTGGCCTTGGCACCGGCGTCCGTGAGGACCGTGGCGACGGACTTCTTCGCGTCCTTGGCGAATGCCTGGTCGACCAGCACACCCTCCTTGAAGAAGCCGGTGAGGCGTCCCTCGACGATCTTCGCCAGTGCCTGCTCGGGCTTGCCCTCGGCGCGTGCGGTCTCGTCGGCGATGCGGCGCTCCGACTCGACGAGCTCGGCGGGGACGTCCTCGCGGGTCAGGTAGGTGGGCGAGTACGCAGCGATGTGCACTGCGACGTCGTGCGCGGCCTCGACGGCGGCGTCGCCGGAACCCTCGACGGCGAAGAGCACGCCGACCTGTGCGGGGAGGTCCTTGGAGGTCTTGTGCAGGTAGGCGTCGACGATCTGGCCCTCGACGCGGGCGATGCGACGGACGTCGACCTTCTCGCCGAGGAGCGCACCGGCTTCGATGACGTGCTCGGAGACGGGCTTGCCCTCGAGCTCGAACGCCAGGAGCGTCGTGACGTCGGCCGCGCCGGATTCGATCGCGGCGGCGAGCACCTTGTTCGAGAAGTCGATGAACGGGCCGGCCTTCGCGACGAAGTCGGTCTCGCAGTTGACCTCGACCATGACGCCCACGTTGCCGTCGACGCGAGCGGCGACGAGGCCCTCGGCGGTCGAGCGGCCCTCGCGCTTCGTCGCGCCCTTCAGGCCCTTGATGCGGATCAGTTCCAGGGCCTTGTCGGCGTCGCCGTTGGCTTCGTCGAGCGCCTTCTTGACGTCCATCATGCCGGCGCCCGTGCGCTCGCGCAGGGCCTTGATGTCAGCGGCAGTGAAATTTGCCATATGAACTCCTAAGTTGATGTGGATCTACGAAGAGCTTCCGCGGGCCTCGGCCCGGGGTAGGTGCAGCAGACGTGCGTAAGGGGCATGGTGTGACCCATACCCCTTACGCAGCGAGGACTACTTGGTGTCGCCGGCGATCTCGTCGGTTGCGGAGACTTCCTCGGCGGGCAGGCCTGCTGCTGCCGGAGCTTCGGCGGCGAGCACCTCGGCCTCGGCGGGGGCCTGGTCGGCGGCGGGCGACTCGGAGGTCGCCGGAGCGGCTGCCTCGGGAGTGCTGCCCTCGAGCAGTTCGCGCTCCCACTCGGCCATCGGCTCTTCGGCCGCGGCGGCTTCGGTACCGTTGGCGCGGTTGTTGCGGGCGATGAGGCCCTCGGCCACGGCGTCCGCGATGACCCGGGTGAGCAGGTTGACGGCGCGGATGGCGTCGTCGTTGCCCGGGATCGGGAAGTCGACCTCGTCGGGATCGCAGTTGGTGTCGAGGATCGCGACGACGGGGATGTTGAGCTTCTTGGCCTCGTCGATGGCGAGGTGCTCCTTCTTGGTGTCGACAACCCAGACGACCGAGGGGGCCTTGGTCAGGTTGCGGATACCACCGAGGTTGCTCTGCAGCTTGGTCAGCTCACGCTTGAGAAGCAGGAGCTCCTTCTTGGTGTGGCCCGAACCGGCGACGTCGTCGAAGTCGATCTCTTCGAGTTCCTTCATGCGCTGGATGCGCTTGGAGACCGTCTGGAAATTGGTCAGCATGCCGCCGAGCCAGCGCTGGTTGACGTAGGGCTGGCCGACGCGGGTCGCCTGATCGGCGATCGCTTCCTGGGCCTGCTTCTTCGTACCGACGAAGAGGACGGTTCCGCCGTGGGCGACGGTGGCCTTGACGAACTCGTGCGCGCGGTCGATGTAGCCCAGCGACTGCTGGAGATCGATGATGTAGATGCCGTTGCGCTCGGTGAAGATGAATCGCTTCATCTTCGGGTTCCAACGGCGGGTCTGGTGACCGAAGTGGACGCCGCTGTCGAGCAGCTGGCGCATGGTTACGACTGGCATGTTCTGCCTTTCTTCAGCTCCGGCTCAGGCGCAGTGCGCTGCCGGCAGCTTGTTGACGGTTATCCCAGTACCGACCGGGGTGGCCGATACGTCCTGGTGCCTGTTCGTCGTCGTGGACGTCCCCTCCTCCACCGGACTGAGCCGGACCGCAGGGCGGGAACTTCGGCGCCCTCGATGGGCGCCCAATCGCAGGCACGCGTAGTCAGCCCGGCGTTCCCATGCCGCGACTGTGCCATGGGCACGAAGGGAATGGGAGCAGCAGACTGCTGATGCAAGTGTACTACAGCCGCAGGGCCCGATCCGGCTCGGCCCGATGGCCGGGCGGGCGACCCGTCGTCCACATAGACCGCCGGGCCTGTCCGCACGGACGGGCACTCCGGCAGGGTCGGGACATGGACCTCCAGCCAGCATCCCCGCCTGCATCCCCCGCCAAATTCCTTCCCGCAGCCCTACCCGGCAGGCGTGGACCCCGGTGCCGTCGGGTCGGCCAGCCGCGGCTCGTGCTCCTGGCCCTGCTGCTGGGAACCCTGTCGGTGGGCGGCTCCGGCCTTCCCGCTGCCCCGTCGACGGCCCGACCCGCCGCACCGTCCGTGCCGGAGTGGGCCTGGCCACTGCAGCCGCCCCCGGAGGTCCGGCGCCCGTTCGAGAAACCGCTGCAGAGGTGGAAGCGCGGCCACCGCGGCGTCGACCTGGCTCCCGACGGTCCCGGCACCGCCATCGTGAGTCCGGCGGACGGCGTCGTGTCCTTCGCCGGGACGGTGGTGGACCGGGGCGTGCTGTCGATCGACCACGGCGACGGCAGGGTCAGCAGCTTCAAACCCGTCACCACCGGCCTGGGAAGAGGTGAGCGGGTGCGCAGGGGCGACATCGTGGCGACCCTGACCGGAACCAAGGGCGGCGGGTCCGGGGGTGGGCACTGCGGCGACCCCTGCCTGCACTGGGGCGTCCGTGTTCACGGCGACTACGTGGACCCGCTGGCCTTCGTGACGGACCAGCGTCCCTCCGTGCTCCTCCCGCTGGACCGTCGAGCGGCGCGGGTGCGGACGGACTAGACGAAGGCGGCCATGCCCGTGATCGCCCGGCCCGCGACGAGCGTGTTGATCTCCTGGGTGCCCTCGTAGGAGTAGATGGCTTCCGCGTCGGAGAAGATCTTCGCCATCTCGTAGTCCGCGACGATGCCGTTCCCGCCGAGGATGTTGCGTCCGGCAGCGACGCTCTCGCGCATCCGGGCCGTGGTGAAGGCCTTGGCGAGAGCGGACTGCTCGTCCTTCGCCGTGCCCGCGTCCTCGAGCTGGGACAGGCGGACCATCATCCCCATGGAGCTCATCGCGTTGCCGAGGATCTGGACGAGCTGCTGCTGGATGAGCTGGAAGCCCGCGATGGGCCGGCCGAACTGCTCGCGCTCCACGGCATAGCGGCGTGCCACGTCGAAGGCGGCGAGCTGCTGGCCCACGGCCTGCCAGCCGACGGCGAGCCTCGTCACCTTGAGGACCTTGTTGGTGTCCCGGAAGCTGTTCGCTCCCTTGAGGTGGTAGTCGTCGGAGACGACCACGTCGTCGAGCACGATGTCGGCGTTCTCGACGGTGCGCAGCGCGATCTTGTTCTCGATCTTGGTCGCGGTGAATCCGGGGGTGGTGGTGTCCACCAGGAAGCCCTTGACCTGGTTGTCGGCGAGGTCGCGCGCGTAGACGACCACCCAGTCGGAGAAGGTCGCATTGCCGATCCAGCGCTTGGCGCCGTTCAGGATCCACGAACCGCCGTCGCGGCGAGCCGTGGTGCGCGTGCCGCCTGCCACGTCGGAACCACCGAGCGGCTCCGTCAGGCCGAAGGCGCCGATCTTCTTCAGGGCGTAGATGTCCGGGAGCCATTCCCGCTGCTGCTCGGGGGAGGCGAGGGCTTCGATGGACCCGGTGAACAGGCCGTCGTGGACACCCAGGAAGGTCGCGATCGACGTGTCCGCCCGGGTGAATTCGGCGTGGGTGATGCCGGCGAACAGGTTCGAGTAGCCCTGCCGGTGGACGGGGCTCACCGGGTCCAGCTCGGCGATCCGAGGGATGAGCTCCTTGGGGAACGCGCCCTGGTTCCACCACCCGACGGCGTGGGGGCGGACCTCGCGGGTGAGCCACGCCCGGATCTCGGCCAGCCGGGAGCGCTCCTTGTCGGACAGCAGTTCCTCGAAGGCGTAGAAGTCGCCGTCCGGGTACGGCAGGTTGTTGACATCGATCGACGTCTTGCTCATCGGATTCCCTTCGTCCGGTCGTCGGTGACCAGCACGCTCCACGCTGACGGTGGCGCGCACGCGGCACGCTCTGGGAACAATGTTACCCGCGAGTAACTTAGTGCGCCAGCCAATCCGGCCCCGGTGGACGGGCCCGGAACGACGGATGCGCCACCCCCGGCGGAGGTGGCGCATCGTGTCGGTCGTCATCGACCCGGGGGTAGGGCTGCTGGGGCTTGAACCCAGGACAAACGGATTATGAGTCCGCTGCTCTAACCAGCTGAGCTACAGCCCCCAGGAGCACGCTGCTCCCGCGACGCCGGCTCCCGGAACGGATACCCGGGCACCGGACGCAGGTTTCATTGTAGGCGGACCGCGTCGACCCCGGTGTCCGCGGCGGCCGAGGGTCCGCCCGCAGGGTTCCCTGCGGGAAGGGTCCCGTAGTACAGGCCCTCGAACGTGGCCAGCGTGGTGTTGATGTCGTGCTGGCCCACGAGGGCGCGGCTCGCCGCCCCCATCTTCTGCTGGTCCTCCCGGGACATCCCGAGGATCTCCGTGATGCGCCGACCCAGGTCGTCCGAGTCGCCGGGCGCGAACAGGAACCCGTTCTCGCCGTGGGACACCAGATGCGGGAGCGCCATGGCGTCGGCGAGCAGCACCGGGGTGGACGCGGACATCGCCTCGAGCGTCACGAGCGACTGCAGCTCGGCGGTGCCCGGCTGGCAGAACAGCGACGCACGGATGTAGCTCTTGCGCAGTTCGTCGTCGTCGACCAGTCCCCGGAAGGTGACGCGGTCACTGATGCCCAGCCGCGCGGCCTGCGCCTGCAGCGCGGGCTTCACCTCGCCGCCGCCGACGATCTCGAGGTGGACCTGCAGGTGTTCCGGAGTCCTGGCGACGGCGTCGATCAGCACGTCGACGTGCTTCTCCTCCGCGAGGCGCCCCACGAAGAGGACCGTGGGATGGTCGTGCGGTTCGATGCTCTCGCCCGGCTGGAGCTCGTAGGCCGACGAGTCGATCCCGTTGGACACGGGCAGCACCTCGGTCAGGAACGCGTGGTCGTGCATGGCCTTGGCCGCCAGGGGTGTGGGCGTCGTGACGGCGGCCGCCTTGCCCATCACCTTGCCCATGTCCTTCCAGGAGTTCTTCGCGACGATCCTCTTGAGCCACTCGGGGAACGGCAGGAACGGGTTGAGGTTCTCCGGCATGAAGTGGTTGGTGGCCACCACGCGGATGCCGCGCTTCACGGCTTCGTAGAGGGTGTACTCCCCCACCATGTAGTGGCACTGGATGTGCACGACGTCGGGCTGGACCTGGTCGAAGAGCAGGCTGATGTCGCGCTTGATCTCCCACGGGTAGCAGATGCGCCAGTAGTCGTGCGTGGGGACGCTGTGCGAACGGAGGCGGTGCACCGTCCAGTCCCCGCCCGGTTCGGTGAAGCTGCGGCCGTTGGAGTCCCGGGGCGCGAGGACGTGCACGTCGTGTCCGCGCCCGGTCATGCCCTTCGCCAGCCGGTAGCCGAACTGGGCTGCGCCGTTCACGTTGGGCGGGTACGTGTCCGCCGCGATCAGGATGGTCAGGGGCTTGTAATCGGCCGGGTAACTCACGCGTGGATCCCCTACGTCGGTGTGCTGGACGGAACTGCAACGGTTCGTGTCAGCGCTGTCGCTTCACCACGTCGGGATGATGGCGGGACAGCGCGATGACCCCAACAATAGCAACGAGGGCCGCCGCGCCCATGCCCAACGCGGTCACCGTCTGCACGTCGGGCTGGAGTTCGTCGAGGATGGTGATCCCGACGGCGATCCCGACGATCGGATCGATGACCGTGAGTCCCGCGATCACCAGGTCGGGCGGACCCGTGGCGTAGGCGCTCTGCACGAACCACGATCCGAGGGCCGCTGCCGCCACGAGCGCCACGACGGTCAGGAGCGGGACGTTCAGCAGGAAACGGCCATTCGGATCGAGCAGATGACTCGCGACGATCTTGGTCAGGACGGCCACGAACCCGAACAGCACGCCGGCCCCCAGGATGTAGGCGAAGGCGTTGAGGCGGTGCCTGCCGAACACCGCGAGGGAGCCGAAGAGCACGACGGCGGCCCCGAGCAACAGCACCACGGACAGTTCCTGCGCGGGATCGATCGCGTGGTTCGCCCGCGTGACGTTCACGGCGAGCAGCACGAACAGCGCGCTGCCTGCGACGCACGCGCTGATCGCGGCGACCGTCGGCCGGTTGATGCGGATGCCCTGGTCCCGGGAGTTGACGATCGTGGTGATCACGAGCGCAATCGCCCCGATCGGCTGGACCACCGTCAGGCTCGCAAGGGACAGGGCGACGACGTTCAGGGCCGTACCCGTTCCCAGCAGGAAGAGGCCGAGCAGCCAGCGCGGATTGGCGAGGAGCCGGGCGAATCCGGACGAGCTGAGCGACAGGCCGCCCGTGTTCGACCGGACGGCGCTGCCCTGCCGCTGCGCTCCGAACGCGAGGAAGACCGCGCCGAGCAGCGCGAGTGTGATCGCTAGGAAGGGCACGACTGCTGCTCGGCCCGCTCCAGCCGGTACTTGCGGTGGGCGGCCCGGAAATAGGCGACGAACGCGACGAGGTGCAGCACGCAGCCGGCGGCGAGCAGCCCCTGCGCCACCGTGAGGATCCAGGCGTGCCCGAAACCCTCGACGCGGTGCAGCAGCAGCAGGGGGGCTCCGACGAGGAGCAGCGCCGTGCGGATCTTGCCGACGGTGGCCACGGGCAGATGCAGGGGGCCGCGGAACAGGACCAGTGCATTGATGATGAGGATGACGTCGGGGATGACGATGGTCCAGACGAGCCACGCAGGGGCGATGCCGTCCACCACGAAGGTGACCGCGATGACGACCAGTGCGGTACGGTCCGCGACCGGGTCGAGCCACTTGCCGACGGTGGACACCTGGTTGAAGCGCCGGGCCACGTAGCCGTCCACCCAGTCGGTGGAGCCGATGACCACGAGGGTGAGGACGGCTGCCCCGTAGCGCTGCTGGGTGATGAGGAGGACGAACAGCGGGACGCCGAGGAATCGGACGAGCGTGATGATGTTGGGCAGGGTCCACGCCGTCGACAGCACAGTCCCCTCGCCGCCGGACCGTGTCCCGGCCCCGATCAATCGCATCACCCGTGCCTCCCCACCCCATTATGCAGGCCGGCGGCCGCTCTCCTGCGACTCCCCCCGCGGGCTGCGGGTCGGATCACGGGCGGGCGGCCGCCGTCGGACCTGCCGGGAACTACTTGCTGAGGAGCCTGCGCAGCATCACGAGCAGGGCGGCCACGGAGGCGGCGAGGACGCTCAGCGGCTTCCAGCGGTCGGCGAGGCTGGTGTTGTGGGGCACGTCGCGGCGCACCGCGACGGCGGCGACCGCTCCATCGCCCTTCGAGCCGTTCGACGACGTACCGCCCTGGGGCGAGCGGTGCCTGCCCTTGCCGAAACGCGACGCGACGTCCACGCGGGCGCCGAGGGAATCGCGTGCCTCGGCGATGTGCGTGCGGCGCTCGCCCGAGCGGCCGCGCAGTTCCTCGTACGACGGCGTCGGCTCCTTGGGCTTGCTGTCCTTGGCGACGTCGTCCTTGTCCGACGTGTCGTCCTTCGGCTTCTTGACGTCCAGGGTCGCGGGGTCGAAGCTGCGGCCCTCCTTCAGCACGCCGAGGTCGTAGCGGATGCCGCGGATGGCGTCCTGCGGCACCAGCGGGAGCTGCTTCTTGAGGCGCGACACGCCGATCAGGGCGAGGATGCCGGCGAGCACGAGGAACAGGAGGGCCACCAGCAGGGCCGCCAGCCAGGCCGGCATGATCTCCGCGAGGCCCATGATGGCTGCGACGACGAGTGCGACGGCGAAGAACAGGACGAGGACGAGCGCGACGACCAGGAACGCGGCGGCGATCCCCGCCTTGATCCCCTTCTGCTTCATCTGCTCGAGGGCGATCGAGAACTCGTCGCTGACCTGTCGCGGCGTCAGGCGTGCCAGGAGCCTGAGGAGTCCAAACAGCGAGAGCGAGCCCGTGGACCGCTTGCCGCGCGTACTAGCCGAGCTGTTCATAGGCCCTGCCTCCATTCGTGTGGATCTTGCTGGAAATTCGCTGAACCAAAATTACCACCGGGCGGCTGCCCCGGTTCCGCCGCCCGGAAGCCCTGCCGATGCGGGACCGCAGGGCAGCCGATGCGCTAGGCCCGACGCCGTCAGGCGGACGTCAGTTCCGCGTTGTCCTCGAGGTCCTTGCCGGCGAACTCGGGGAGCCTGGTCCGGACGAAGACGAAGGAGAGGACCGCGAAGACCGTGAACGCCGCGTACATCGTCCAAAGACCGAGGTTCTCGCTGACCCAGGGGAAGGTCAGGGTGACGATGAAGTTGAAGATCCAGTTGACCATCGTGGCGACGCCCAGTGCGATCGACCGGATCCGGTTCGGGAACATCTCACCGAGGGTGACCCACATGACCGGGCCCCACGTGGCCGCGAAGAAGATGACGAAGAGGTTCGCGCCGACGAGCGCGATCGGTCCCCAGGCGCCGGGGAGCGTGATGTCCTCGCCGGACCCTTCGGCCTGCAGGAAAGCGAGTGTCGCGGCGAGGAGTCCGACCGCCATGCCGACCGAACCGATGAGGAGCAGTCTCCGCCGTCCGACGCGGTCGACGAAGAAGATCGCGACGAAGGTCATGGCGACGTTGATGATCGAGGTGATCACGGACGTCGTGAACGAGTCGCCCTCACTGAAGCCGACCGACTTCCAGAGCGTCGTCGAGTAGTAGAAGATCGCGTTGATGCCCACCAGCTGCTGCAGTGCCGCGATGGCCATGCCGATCCACAGGATGGGCTGCAGGCCGAAGGCCGGCCCGCGGAGGTCGCGGTAGCTCGCCCGGTCCTCGCGCTCGAAGCTCTCCCTGATCTGCCGGATCTTGCCGGTGGTGTTCCCGACCCCGGAGACCCGCGACAGGACGCGCGCGGCCGCCTCGTCCCGGCCCGCCCGGATGAGGAACTGGGGGGATTCGGGGATGATCAGTGCCAGGACCCCGTAGACGACCGCCGGTACGACGCCGACCAGCAGCATCCAGCGCCAGGCGGACAGTCCCCACCAAAGTTCGCTGCCCGCGCCTCCGGCGGCACTCGCGAGCGAGGCGTCGGACAGCAGCGCCGCGAAGATGCCGATGGTGATGGCCAGCTGTTGCACCGATGCCAGTCCACCCCGCCACTTGGAGGGCGCGATCTCCGCGATGTAGCCGGGGACGATCACCGAGGCGATGCCGATCGCGAGGCCGCCGACGAGGCGCCAGGCCATGAGGTCCCACTCGGAAAAGGCGTATGCCGAACCGGCGGAGTTGACCGCGAAGAGGATGGCCGCCGCGACCATGACCTTCTTCCGGCCCCAGCGGTCGGCGAGGCCTCCGGCGAACCAGGCGCCGGCAGCGCAGCCGAGCAGCGTGATGGCCACCGTGAAGCCGAGGACGCTGGCACTCAGCTCGAAGTCGGCCTGGATGGAGTCCACCGCACCGTTGATGACGGCCGTGTCGAAGCCGAACAGGAGCCCTCCGACGGCGGCCGCCACCGTGATCGCGATGACCCGTGCGAGGTGCCGTGGTGATTGCCCTGTTTCCTGGCCGGCGTCGTTCGCGCTCATGTTCCGTTCTCCCTGCTCGTTCCGTCCTCCTCACCCTACGTCAATCCGAAGCGTGCTTAGTGGCGATTCTCCTGCCCTCGTGCGGGCACGCCTCCTGCCGGAAGGGTTGACGGGCGGCATAGGATGGCAGGGTCATTGATTCGCCGCAGCAACCAAATACTCCCGCTCCGGGACGCTGGTCGCACAGCAGGGCCGCTCCGCCGTCGTCGCCGGGCCGCCGCCGCGGTCGATGCCGTCCCCGCACCATCACGTCCTCGTCAACCGGCAGCACGTCCCGTTCCGTTAGGCAGCATCTTGAGCACCATTTCCCACCCCGGCGACACCCTTTCGCGCCGCGAGAAGATCATCTACGTCTTCATCCTCGGCACCCTGACGGCCCTCGGTCCCTTCACGATCGACCTCTACCTCCCGGCCTTCCCCGCACTGCGGTCCGACCTCGGCGTCTCCGAGGCCGCGGTCCAGCTGACCCTCACCGGGACGATCATCGGTTTCGCCGGCGGCCAGCTCCTCGTGGGCCCCGTCAGCGACAAGATCGGCCGGCGCCTGCCACTCATCCTCGCGACCACGCTCCATGTCGGAGCCTCCATCGGTGCGGCGTCCTCGGAGGACATCACCATGCTGATGGTGTTCCGCGTACTGCAGGGCATCGGCGCGGCAGGAGGCGGCGTGGTGGCGATGGCCATGGTGCGTGACCTCTTCGGCGGCTACACCCTGGTGCGGATGCTCTCCTACATGGCACTCGTCAACGGCATGGCTCCCATCTTCGCCCCGGTGATCGGCTCGCAGCTGCTCCTGCTGTTCCCCTGGCCGGGCATCTTCTGGTTCCTCGCGTGCTACGGCGTGCTCGTGATCGTCGCGGTGTCGCTGTTCATCATCGAGACCCTGCCCCGGGAGAACCGCCGCCGGTCCGGGCTCACGGTCGTGCAGCGCTACCGCGCGGTGCTCGGCGACCGGATCTTCATCGGCATCCTGCTGGTCGGCGGCATGAACTTCTCCGGGCTCTTCTCCTACCTGTCCGCGTCGCCGTTCCTCTTCCAGGGACCGTACGGCCTGAACGAGCAGCAGTACGGCCTGCTGTTCGCGATCAACTCCCTGGGTATCGTGGCGGGCGTCCAGATCAGCTCGCGCGTCCTCAGGCGCGTCGGTCCGCAGTGGGTCATCGCCATGGCCACCGTGGTGCAGCTGGTCATGGCGCTGCTCATCATCGCCTTCGACCAGTTGGGCCTCGGGTTCTGGGGCACCGCGCTCCCGCTGTGGTTCTACATCATGGCCACGGGCTTCATCTTCCCCTGCGTACAGGTCCTCGCACTCATCAACAACGGGGCCCAGGCCGGGACGGCCGCCTCGCTGCTGGGCGCGGTGACCTTCGGGACGGCGGGTGTCATCTCCCCCCTCGTCGGCCTGCTGGGCGAGGGCATCGAATCGGCCACGCCGATGGCACTGGTCATGGCCGCCTGCATCGCCCTTGCCGTGACGTTCCTCTGGGTCGTCGTCCGCCCGAGGACGGTGCCGGCCCTGCAGTGACGCCCGCCGGTGCGTTGCGCTGTGGCACCCGCATCGTCCGGAGGACACCGGTGTGGCACGGAACGCCCCCCCTCCGGCAGCCTGCGCACGGGGCCGGAGGAGGCGGTCAGGCCGCTGCGGACTCCGGTTCCGCGTCCGCGGGCAGTGCCTCTGCCGCCTTCGCGATGTTCCGGGCCATCGCCGTGAAGATGAAGCCGTGGAACGGCAGTACCGCGAGCCAGTAGAGCCTGCCCGACAGGCCGTGCGGGAAGAAGACCGCGCGCTGGTAGTAGGAACTGCCGGATCCGTCCGGTGCCACCCGGAACTCCAGCCAGGCACGGCCGGGAACCTTCATCTCGGCGCGGAGCCGCAGGCGCTCGCCCCGGACGAGTTCCTCGACGCGCCAGAAATCGAGTGCTTCCCCGGTGAGGAGTTCCTGCGCGTCGCGTCGTCCGCGCCGCAGACCCACGCCGCCGGCGAGCTTGTCCATCCAGCCGCGCGCCGCCCAGCCGACCGGCCAGGAATACCAGCCGTTCTCCCCGCCGATACCCTCGATGACGCTCCACAGCTGCTGCGGGGAGGCCGTGGAGCTGTAGGTCTGGACGTCCGTGAAGACGGTGTGGCCCGCCCACTGGGGGTCCGAGGGCAGGGGGTCGGCTTCGGTGTCGATCTGCGAGGCTCCGGCCCAGCTCGTCTCCACCTCTCCCCCGCGCATCTTGCCGAGCGCGAGGTCCACCGCCCGACGGTACCCGGTCAGGCCGCCCTCGGGCACGCCGATGTACCGGTCGATGTCGTGTTCGGCGGTGACGGCGTCGTGCTGCAGCGACTCGATGAGCGGCATGGCCATGGCGCGCGGGATGGGCGTCACGAGGTTCACCCAGTGCCCGGCGAGGCGCGGCGTGAGGACCGGCAAAGCCAGGATCTTACGGCGCGGCAGGCCGGCGGCCTCCGCGTACTGGTTCATCATCTCCGCGTACGTCAGGACCTCCCGTGACCCGATGTCGAACGTGCGGTTCAGCTCCTCGACGAGGTCGAGTGCGCCGACGAGGTAGTGGATGACGTCGCGGACGGCGATCGGCTCGATGTGGTTCAGGACCCACTTCGGCGCGGGCATCACGGGCAGGACGTCGGAGAGGTGGCGGATCATCTCGAAGGACGCCGAACCGGAGCCGATGACGACGCCGGCCTGGAAGGCGACGGTCGGTGTGCCGGACTCGAGGAGGATCCTGCCCACCTGGGTGCGCGAGCGCATGTGGGTGGACAGCTCGACGCCGTCGGGGTGGAGGCCGCCGAGGTAGACGATGCGACGGACGCCGGCCTCGGTGGCCGCCCGGGCGACGGTGGCCGCGATGTCGGCCTCGCGCCGGTCGAAGTTCCTCCCCGACCCCATGGAGTGGACCAGGTAGTAGAGGGTGTCCACGCCGCGGCTCGCCTGCCGCATGGTGTCGGCGTCCTGCAGGTCGCCCTGCACGATCTCCACCGATCCGGCCCAGGGGACGTCCTTGAGCTTCTGCGGCGACCGGACGATCACGCGCACCCGGCGCCCCTCGGCGACGAGTTTGGTGACGAGCCGCCCGCCGATGTATCCCGTTGCTCCGGTGACCAGGATGAGCTTGCCCTCGTTGTCCATGGGGCACAGCCTACGCTCGCCCCCTGACAGCCTCCCCGGTCCGTACCCGGCAGGCCGTCCGCACCCGGTCGGTCCCGCGGCCGGCCGCGTCCGCACGCCACGGACAGACAGGCACGAAGAATGCCCCTGACCCGTGTTTCCACAGGTCAGGGGCATATTTGCTCCTCCGACTGGACTTGAACCAGTAACCCTTCGATTAACAGTCGAATGCTCTGCCAATTGAGCTACGGAGGAAAGCGCGAGTACTACTTTACATAGCTTCCGGGGGGAAGTGAAATCGGGGCCGGATCACTCCTCGCGGAGCTGCCGCCGCTGCATCTCGAGTTCCATCAGGTCGCGTTGCAGCTGGTTGTAGAGGGCCGGGTCGGCGGCAGGATCCATGCGCTGGAGCTGCCCGAGCTTCTCGGCCTTCTGCTGCGTGATCCGTAGCTCGGTCAGCCGGTTCAGGATGTCGCGGCAGTACATCACCATGGCGTCGGCGTCCTTCGCCGGCAGGGGCCGGACGGCCAGTTCGCTGACGAGGGGACGCAGGACGTCCGGGACGCCCTCCCGCACCGATTCCACCCAGCGGGACAGCTCCGTGCCCGCCGCCCCCGCCGCGAGTACCGCGTTGTGCAGCGCCTCGTAGACCGGGACGGTGAACCGGGACGTGGAGAAGCTCTCCCACTGCGCCGGAGTGAGGAGGGTGGGTTGCTGGAGCACCACCTCGAGCGCCTCTCGCTCCATCCGGGCGATGGGATCCCGCGGATCGGGGCGCTCGAAGGAGGGCTCGCCCGGGGTGGCGGACGCCGCGGAACCCGACGCGGCGCCGGCGGGATCCGCGGGCCCGGATCCCGCGCCCCCCTGCTGCCCAGGGTTCCCCTGCTGGCCCTGCCTGCCCTGCTGGCGGCCGTTGGACGCCTGCGCGGAGCCGCCCTCGCGGCGTGCCGCGGCAGCCACCGCACGGGCCACCTGGTCCTCGCCGACGTACTGCATGCCGAGCCAGCGTGAGAGCTCACGGGTGTACGTGGACCGCAGCGACACGTCGCGGATCTGGGCGACGATCGGGGCCGCATGGCGCAGGGCCTTCACCTGGCCCTCGCCCGAGGAGAGGTCGAAGTTCCCGAAGGACGCCTTGATGGCGAACTCGAACAGGGGACGGCGGTCGGCGATGAGGGCACGCACGGCGTCGTCGCCGCGGGTCTGCCGCAGCTCGCACGGGTCGGCCCCGGACGCCTCCACGGCGACATAGGTCTGGGAGTTGAACCGCTGGTCCTCCTCGAACGCACGCAGCGCCGCCTTCTGCCCCGCCGCGTCGCCGTCGAAGGTGAAGATCACCTCGGCCCCGGTGCCGTCGTCGGACAGGAGCCTGCGGGCGATCTTGATGTGGTCGGTGCCGAAGGCCGTGCCGCAGGTCGCGACGGCGGTGGCGACGCCGGCCAGGTGGCATGCCATGACGTCGGTGTACCCCTCGACGACGACGAGCTGCCGGTTCTTGGCGATCTCCCGCTTGGCGAGGTCGATGCCGTACAGCACCTGGGACTTCTTGTAGAGGGAGGTCTCGGGGGTGTTGAGATACTTGGGCCCCTGGTCGTCCTCGTAGAGCTTCCGCGCCCCGAACCCCACGGTGTCCCCCGTGATGTCGCGGATGGGCCAGATGAGGCGTCCGCGGAAGCGGTCGTAGAACCGGCCCGCATTGCTCGAGGATGCACTGAACATGCCGGTCAGCTTCAGCTCGTCGAGGGTGAAGCCGCGCCCGGTGAGGTGGTTCAGGAGCGTGTCCCACCCCTGCGGCGCGTAGCCGACGCCGAACTGCTCCGCGGCGGCGCGGTCGAAGCCCCGCTCCTGCAGGAACTGCCGGGCCGTGGCAGCACCCGGGGTGAGGAGCTGGTCGCGGTAGAACTCCGCTGCGATCTTGTGGGCGTCGAGCAGTCGCTGCCGCTTGCCCACGTCCTCGCGGCGGGGCCCGGTGCCGCCGTCCTCGTAGTGCAGTTCGAAGCCGATGCGGGCAGCCAGCTTCTCTCGACGGTCTCGCTGAAGGACGTGTGGTCCAGCTTCTGCACGAAGGAGATGACGTCGCCGCCCTCACCACACCCGAAGCAGTGGTAGGAACCCATCTGGGGGCGGACGTGGAAGGACGGGGACCGCTCGTCGTGGAAGGGACACAGCCCCTTCCACGAGCCGATCCCCGCGGACTTCAGGGTGACGTAGGCCTCGACCACTTCCTTGATGTCGGTGCGCTGGCGTACCTCATCGATGTCTTCCCGCTTGATGAGTCCGGCCATGTAACCCAGTTTAGGCCCGACCCGCCGACACCCTGACCGGCACGGGAGGGGATGTGCGCAATGCCTCGCCGCGTCCGGGCGGCACCGCGGCCCCGTCTACCAGAGGGCCGGGACCGGCCCGACGATGCGCTCGTGCAGGCTGAGCGCCGAGGCGTCCGTCAGGGAGGCCACCTGGTCGACGACCACGCGCAGGCGGGCCTCGTCGTCCGGAGCAGCGCGCCAGTCGGCCGCGAACATCGGCTCGAGGGAGCGGTCGCCGTCGGCGTGGATCTGCGCGACGAGGGACGCGAGGATCTCCCGCTGGCGCTCGTACAGCGGCTGGCGGTGGTCGGTGGTCATGACGTAGGTCGTCGCGAGGCCCTTCATCACGGCGATCTCCATGATGGTCTCCTCCGGCACCACCATCTCCGCGTTGTAGCGGGTCAGCGGATCCGGGGGCCGTAGATGGAGCGCGTGGACTGCATGGCACTCTGGCAGAAGCGGCCGATCAGCTGGCTGGTCATGTTCTTCAGGGCAGCCATCGACCGCCGTGTACCGTCCGCCTCGCGGACCCAGACGGGCGTCCGTTCCAGGCGTGCCAGCGCTGCGTCGACGGCCGCCGGGTCGCTGCCGGGGAGGTACCACTGCCGGGTGTAGCCCACCACGCGGGCGCGTGCGTCGGCGCTGTCCATCCACTTCAGCTGCAGGTGCCCGGCGACGATCGCGTCCTCGACGTCGTGCACGGAGTAGGAGATGTCGTCGGCGAGGTCCATGACCTGCGCCTCGAGGCACGACCGGCCCTCGGGGGCACCGTGGCGCAGCCACTCGAAGACCGGCAGGTCGTCGTCGTACGCACCGAACTTGGTGGTGCGCTGGCCCCCGATCACGGGAGCCGACGCGGCGGTCCACGGGTACTTGCAGGAGGCGTCGAGGCTCGCCCGGGTGAGGTTCAGGCCCGCAGGGCCGCCGTCGGGCCCGAGGACCTTCGGCTCGAGGCGCGTGAGCAGGCGCAGCGTCTGGGCATTGCCCTCGAAACCGCCGATGCCGTGGGCGATGTCGTTGAGGGCCGACTCCCCGTTGTGGCCGAACGGCGGGTGTCCGAGGTCGTGGGCCAGGCACGCCGTGTCCACGATGTCCGGATCGCACCCGAGCGTCCTGCCGAGCTCCCGGCCCACCTGCGCGACCTCGAGGGAGTGGGTGAGGCGGGTACGCACGAAGTCGTCGGTGTCCGGTGCGACGACCTGCGTCTTCGCGCCGAGGCGGCGCAGTGCCGACGAGTGCAGCACCCGCGCGCGGTCGCGTTCGAAGTCGGTGCGGTGGGAGCTTTTGGGTGGCTCCTGGATCCACCGCTCCGTGTCCGCGCTGCTGTAGCCGGTGGTGGCGGACAGTTCGGGGAAGCTCATGATGCCTTTCTAGCGCACGTGGGAGGGGAAGTCGTGCCCGGTCCGGCGGATGTGGAGCGGAGGACGGGACGCGGCGACGCCGGCGTCATCCGCCGGATACATCCACCTCGGCTGCGGCGATATCGGCCTGCTGCGCGTCGTTGAGCACGCGGCCGTCGAGCCAGTGCTCGGGCAGCGCGGTCCTCTTCGGCGAGCCTGCACGGCCCCGGGGGCCCTCGGCGTCGGGGCCCGGATAGGGCGAGTCCTTGTCGAGTTCGTCCAGGAGCCCGCGCAGCACCTCGAGGGTGGGGACCGTGGCCAGCCGGGCGCGCAGGTCCCCGCCCACCACGTAGCCCTTGAAGTACCACGCCATGTGCTTGCGGATGTCACGCAGACCCATCATCTCGCTGCCGAACGTCTCCACGAGGAGCTCGGCGTGGCGGTAGACGGTGTCGGCGACCTGCCCCAGGCCCGGCCGGTACCGGGCGGAGCTGCCCTCGAAGGCATTCATGAGGTCTCCGAACAGCCAGGGCCGCCCCTGGCACCCGCGACCGATCACGACGCCGTCGACGCCGGTCTGTCGCACCATGCGCACGGCGTCCTCGGCGCTCCAGATGTCGCCGTTCCCGAGCACGGGGATGTCAGGCAGCGCTTCGCGCAGTTCGGCGATGGCGTTCCAGTCGGCCTTGCCGGAGTAGAACTGCGACGCCGTGCGTCCGTGCAGGGCGACGGCGGCGACGCCGCTGTCGCGGGCGATCTTCCCGGCCTCGCGGAACGTGAGGTGGTCCTCGTCGATGCCCTTGCGCATCTTGATGGTCAGCGGGACGTTCCCCTTCGACGCCTCGCGCACCGCGGTCTGCACGATACCGGTGAAGAGGTCGAGCTTCCACGGCAGCGCCGCTCCCCCGCCCTTGCGGGTGACCTTCGGGACGGGGCAGCCGAAGTTCAGGTCGATGTGGTCGGCGCGGTCCTCCTCGACCAGGAGGCGCACGGCGGCTCCCACGGTCTTCGGGTCGACGCCGTACAGCTGCACCGAGCGCACCTTCTCGTCGTCGTCGTGCGAGATGATGCGCATGGACTCCGGGCTGCGCTCCACGAGCGCGCGGGAGGTCACCATCTCGGACACGTAGAGCCCGCCCCCGTACTCACGGCACAGCCGGCGGAACGCCTTGTTGGTGATGCCTGCCATCGGCGCGAGGATCACCGGCGTGTCCACGGTGATGCCGCCCAGGGAGAGCGGGGGCAGGTCGAGCTTCAGGGCGCCGTCGGCTGCGTCGGGCAGCGCAGCCGCGGAGTCGCCGTAGCCGGGATCGCCGGAGGGAACGGGGAAGGTGGTTACTGCGGTCACCCCTTCATTGTCGCAAGGCGCCGCAAATCCGGTGGCCGTGTTCGCTGTGCGCCTGCGTTCCCGGGCGGCCTTCCGCCAGGCGTTCGTCATGCGTCCTGCTCCGCCGCCCGGCGGGCACTGCGCTCGCCGAGCCCCACGAGGCGCCCGCCCGGGGGCAGCGTCCCCGCGCCCGGCCCGGGGACCACCGGCGTCGTGCCGCTCCCGGCCGGGCCGTCGTCCGATCCGCCGCCCGGCGTCCTCGGCCCGACCGCCTTCACCACCAGCACCGCGATCCCGGTGGTGAGCGGGATGGCGAGGACGAGACCGATCGAGCCCACCAGGGTGCGCACCACCTCCGCCAGTTCGCCGCTGGTGAGGGTGTCGAGGAGGGCGCGGTCGTAGAGGGAGACGAGGATCAGCACGGGCAGCGCGGCCCCGGCGTAGGCGAACGCGATCGTGTAGACCGTCGAGGCGATGTGGTCGCGGCCGATCCTCATGGCGGACGCGAAGAGGCGACGCCCGGAGGTGTCCGGCGCGAGCTCGTGGAGCTCCCATACGGATGAGGACTGCGTGATGGTGACGTCGTTGAGGACGCCGAGGCCCGAGATGATCAGGCCGCACAGGATGATCGAGGAGATGGACAGGTCGTCGGACGCGTTGACGAGCGTATAGGCGTTCTCGTCCCCCACACCCGTCAGGTGGGCGGTGTCCGTGGACCAGGCGGCGAGAGCCGCGGTGACACCGAGGCCGAAGACCGTCCCGAGCAGCGCCGTGGAGGTCCGGGCGGAGACGCCGTGCGCGAAGTAGAGCACGCCGTACATGATCACCACGGATCCCACGAGCCCGAGCAGCAGGGGCGGCTTGCCCTCGACGAGCCCGGGCAGGATGAACTGCGCGAGGATCACGAGCGCACCGACGAGGCCGATCATGGCCCGCAGACCACGCCAGCGGGCCACCGCGATCACGACGACGGCGTAGGCGACGGCGAGCGCGACGATCGGCACCGAACGGACGAAGTCGACGAACACGTACGGTGCGGCTCCGCCCTGGAGGACGTTCGCGAGGTTCAGGTAGCGGATCTCGTCGCCCGGCTCGACCGCATCGGTCTTCGCCAGCTCCGGCGTCACCTCGACCGGGATGACGTCGCCGCCGAGCGTGGGGCGCGTATCGGCGATCGTGCAGATCTGCGCCGTGCCGCCCGCGTCGACGGTGGGCTGGGAGGACGGGCAGTTCCCTTCACGGACGGCCAGGACGGTCCCGCGGTCGAAACTGACCCCCTCCGCCGTGGCATACGGGTTCGCGACCGACAGGGACGTGCGGTCACCGCTCGGCCAGAGCAGCAGCATCGCGACGAGGGTGATCACCCCGAGCGGTACGAGGAGACCCGAGAGCAGCAGGGTCGCCCGCCGCCGCGTGGCGGTCGCGGAGGCCGACGGCTCGGTGTGCCCGGTGGTGTGGAGGTGGCTGGAGCCCACGGATGTCCCTCGGCTGGAATCGATTCGAACGGGTAGCTTGGTTCCTGCTGGTGGCTTGCAGGTGGACGTCGCGCTCGCCGCGCACGTCTTTGGATTCTACGCGTCAGGGCACGAACGGCCTGCGGGCGGAGGGGGATGGCACGGAGTACGGGACGGGCGGAGGATTCCGACCCCGTCGTCACCGTGAGCGGCGCGTCCGACGGCGTCCGCGGGGTCGCGCTGGTGCTGCACAGTGGGCGGGCGGACAGTTTCGAGCCCGTACGGCCCCGGCACCTCAGCCCCCTGCGGATGCGTCCGTTCGCGGCACGCCTCGCGGCGGCGGGATCCGCCCACGGGCTGGCTGTCTGGGCCCTGCGCAACCGGGTCCGGGGGTGGAACGGCGCGGACGAGTCGGCGCTGGGGGACGCCCGCTGGGCCCTGGACCGCATCGCTGCAGCGCATCCGTCGGTGCCGGTCTACCTGCTCGGCCACTCGATGGGCGGGCGGACGGTCATCGCCGCGGCCGGCCATCCGCAGGTCCGGGCCGTGGCGGCGCTCGCCCCGTGGCTCGGACCGACCAGTGCCGTTGAACCCCTGCGGGACCGCAGCGTGCTCATCCTGCACGGTGACCTGGACCGGTGGACGAGTCCGACGGTATCTCTGTCCTTCGCGCGCCGCGCCCTGGGCGTGGCGCGGGATGTCCACTACGTGCGCATGCTCGGAGCAGGCCATTTCATGTTCCGCAGCGTCCCCGTGTGGCACGGCCTGAGTACGTCGTTCCTCCTCCGCCACTTCGCCGAGGACACCGGTGCCGCCGTCGACGCACGTCGGCTCGAGGCGTCCGCCCGGCTCTACCGTGCTCCCGATCCGCTCGGGATCACCGCCTGAGTCCCGTGCCGGTCCCCGTGGCTCCCGTCGCGGGTACGGGTGCGGATCACCGGGCGCTGGAAAACGGTCCGCGGAGCGTAGGTCCGGCCGGCCGGGGTACAAAGGGTACAAAGGGTACAGACACGGTACGAGCGGGCCCTTCCGCTCGCCCGACGACCGGAAGAGGGAACGCACCATGGGATGGAAGCCGCGGCAGAGCGACCGCATGTACCGGTTCGTGGTGTACGCGGGCAAGACCGTCTTCGCGGCCCTCCGCCTCCAGGTCCGGGTCACCGGCACCGAGAACCTACCGGCCTCCGACCCCCTCGACGGGCGTTCGCGTCGCGCGGTGCCGGGTCACGGCGCCGTCGTCGCGATCACCCACTTCGGGTACCTCGACTTCGCCTTCGCCGAACTGGTCCTGTGGAACCACGCCCGGATCCAGGCGCGCTACCTGATCTCCAAGCGGGCGGCGGACCACTGGTTCGTCAGCCCCTTCGTGTTCGGCCTCGGACACGTGGTCACCGACCGCCGGGCCGGCCCGGAGGCGTACGACGACGCCCTCGCGAAACTGCGCGCCGGCGAGTACGTCGCGGTCCTGCCGGAGGCCGGTGTGTCCCGCAGCTACACCGTCCGCGAGCTCAAGACCGGCGCGGTCCGGCTCGCCGCCGAGGCCGGCGTCCCGGTCGTCCCCATCTCCGTGTGGGGGGCGCACAGGCTGCTGACGCGCGGCCACGGGTTCTCGATCAGGCGGGCGTGGCGATCACCCGTGCGGCTCCACATCAGTCCGGCGATCCAGCACTCCCCCGGCCTCGACGTCGCCGAGGAGACGGAGAAGCTGCGCCGGGAGCTCCAGGAGGGCATCGACACGTGCATCGCCGACTTCCCGGTGACCCCCGAGCCGGGTGCCTGGTGGATGCCTGCGCACCTCGGCGGCAGCGCTCTGACCGACGCCGAGCGCGAAGCGGCCGACATCGCGGACAGGAAGGCCGGCCGGCACGACCGCGGGTAGCCCGGCCGCGGCGGGCACATGACCGCCGTGGCCGGGTCGTGCTGTCAGGCGGTCGCGACGACGAGCGTCTCGGGTCCGGCCAGCCGGGCCGCGCCTGTCGCCAGCAGCGGTTCGACGACGGCGACCAGCGCCTCCATGGAGTCGTCGACCTCGAGTTGGATGGGGTACTGGTGCACGAGCATCGCGATCATGGTCGCGACGGCGGCCTGCTGCTCCTGCGGCACCAGCGTGGTGTCGTAGCCGAGCAGGACGTCCGCCGGATCGTCGGTGCGGGCCTGCGTGTAGCTGACCGCGAAGGCCGCGATGGCCCCGCCGTCGGCCTTCGGCCGATCACGCAGCACGATCGCCCCGCCGGCTCCGCTCGCATCGCCCAGGAAGAGCTGCTGGGCGCGGCCCAGGCTGATGTCCGCCCGGTCCCAGCCATGGACGGACCCGTAGAAGGACGCCAGGGCGCGGGTCAGTTCCACGGATCCGGTGGCTGCTTCCTCCAGCTGCGGCCCCGCGGCGTCGTCGAAGGCGGGGGCGGCGAGAGCCCCCGGCCCGACGACGACGAGCCGCGAGCGCTGCAGCGTGGCGAACCCCGTGGCCTCGGCGAATGCCGCGCCGGTGGTGCCCGGCGTCACCTTGGACCGCAGGGCCGTGATGCCCTGCGGCGAGGCGGCGGCCTCGTGCTGGAGCATGGTCAGCAGCGTCGACCCGATGCCTGCCCGACGGTGGTCCTCGGCGACCTCGATGTAGCACCAGAGGCGGTCCGGGTGGAGCGCCGACCCGTACACGCAGCCGGCGGCCACGGGGATGCCCTGGTCCACCACGGTGATGCACCGGTTCCACGGCTTGTCCGACGGTGTGCGGAACGAGCCCCGGAACTGCTCCGAGGCGGCCGACTCCGGGCCGCCCCAGAGCTGGATGAGCTCGAGGTCGTCGCCCTCCTGCCAGGCGCGGTACTCGAGGGCCATCAGGCTCCGACCAGGCGCGCGGCGAGGTATCCCTGCACCTGGTCGAGGGAGACGCGCTCCTGGGCCATGGTGTCGCGTTCACGGATCGTGACGGCCTGGTCCTCGAGCGTGTCGAAGTCCACGGTGATGCAGAACGGCGTGCCGATCTCGTCCTGGCGGCGGTAGCGGCGGCCGATGGCCCCGGCGTCGTCGAAGTCGATGTTCCAGCCCTTGCGCAGCTGGGCTGCGAGGTCCTTCGCCTTCGGGGAGAGGTCCTCGTTGCGGCTGAGCGGCAGCACGGCGGCCTTGACCGGCGCGAGGCGCGGATCGAGCTTCAGCACGGTCCGCTTGTCCACGCCGCCCTTGGCGTTGGGTGCCTCGTCCTCGGTGTAGGAGTCGACGAGGAACGCCATGAAGGATCGCGTCAGGCCGGCCGCGGGCTCGATCACGTACGGCGTGTAGCGTTCGTTGGTCGCCTGGTTGAAGTAGCCGAGATCGGTCCCCGAGTGCTTCGAGTGCGTGGAGAGGTCGAAGTCGGTACGGTTGGCGATGCCCTCGAGCTCGCCCCACTCGGAGCCGGTGAAGCCGAAGCGGTACTCGATGTCCGTGGTGCCCTTGGAGTAGTGGCTGAGCTTCTCGAGGGGGTGCTCGAAGAGGCGCAGGTTGTCGGCCTTGATGCCGAGGTCGGTGTACCAGGAGAAGCGCTGGTCGATCCAGTACCGGTGCCATTCCTCGTCGGTGCCGGGCTCGACGAAGAACTCCATCTCCATCTGCTCGAACTCGCGCGTGCGGAAGATGAAGTTGCCCGGCGTGATCTCGTTGCGGAAGCTCTTGCCGATCTGGCCGATGCCGAACGGCGGCTTCTTCCGCGCGGTGGTCAGCACGTTGTTGAAGTTCACGAAGATGCCCTGCGCGGTCTCCGGGCGCAGGTAGTGCATGCCCTCCTCGGATGCGACCGGGCCGAGGAACGTCTTGAGCAATCCCGAGAACTCCTGGGGTTCGGTCCACTGGCCCTTGGTGCCGCAGTTGGCGCAGGTCACGTCCTTCAGGCCGTTCTCCGGGGCCCGGCCCTTCTTCTCCTCGTACTCCTCCTCGAGGTGGTCCGCACGGTAGCGCTTGTGGCAGGACAGGCACTCCACGAGCGGATCGCTGAAGACCTCGACGTGCCCGGACGCCTCCCAGACCTGGCGGGGAAGGATCACGGCGGAATCGAGTCCGACGACGTCCTCGCGTCCGCGCACCATGGTCTGCCACCACTGCCGCTTGATGTTCTCCTTGAACTCGGCACCGAGGGGCCCGTAGTCCCAGGCAGAGCGGGAACCGCCGTAGATCTCCCCCGACTGGAACACGAAGCCGCGCCGCTTGGCGAGGGAGATGATGGGGTCGAGTGCTGACTTGGCTGCTGCCATGGGTTCTTCTCCAGTTCTGAGCAGGCCGCTGGGTGCGGTCCGCAGGTGGGGGTCGCGTGCACGGGGCCGTCCACCCCGGCGGGGCCGGAAAGCCACCTTGCAAGCCTACCGGGTCCGTCCTGCACCGCACCGGCCGGTCCCTGACGGAGCCGGCCGCTGCCTGCCCCTCCGGGCGGGTGGACGGGTCGTCAGGGCCGTGTCCGCCGCGGCCAGGGCAGGGTGGTGAGGATGATCGCGCCGAGGGTCAGCAGGGTGCCGGCGATGGTGGCGAACACCACGATCGTGCCCGGTGCGGGGAACACCAGATCCAGCAGCAGCGAGCCGACGAGCTGCCCGCCGATCATGCACAGGCCCGTGAGCAGGACGCCGAGGCTGCGCACGAGCAGGGCACCGAGCGCGATGAAGATGCAGCCCATGGGCCCGCCGAGGTAGTACCACCACTCGGACGGCAGGGGGTTGCCGGGGCCCGCGAGGGCGAGCTTGATGAGCCAGGCCGTCAGGAGCACGACGGTGCCGGCGATGAAGTTCATCAGGGTGGCCGCCAGCGGCGTGCCGTAGTGGAGGGCCGCCGTGCCGTTCATGGCCTGCTGGAAGCTCATCAGGACGCCGGCGGCGACAGGGAGCAGGACGGGGACGAGCCATTCCGTCACCTCTCCTGCGGCACCGAAGCGCGGGGAGACGGCCCAGACGACGGACAGGACCGTCAGCACCACGCCGATCACCCGCATGGGCGTCGCGGCGCGCCTGCCGCCGGGTCCGATCCCTGCTCGGTCCACGAGGAGGCCGCTCAGGGACTGGCCCATGACGGCCGCGACGGTGAACAGGGCGACGCCGAGGATCCCGATGGTCAGCGACTGGGAGAAGACGAAGAAGGCGCCGATCGCACCGGCGGCCACGTAGTAGGGCGGGAAGCGGCGCTCGCGCACCGACGGGAGGATCTGGCGGGCTCCGGCGCGGGCGCTCGGGAGCACCAGCGTGAGGACCACCATCACGACGAGGCCGGTGCCGAAGCTGATCAGCGCGGCGGCGACGCCGTCGTCGAGCACCGTGCCGAGCGCTCCGTTGATCCTGCCCTGGACGGGGATGGCGAGACCTGCCGCGAGGGCGAGGGGGAGACCGACGGCTGGGGGGAGCACACGCGCATCTGACACCCGTACAGCCTAGTAGTCGCCGTCGGGCATCATGGATGCATGACCGAGAACGCAGCCACCACCGAACTGTCCATCCGCGACGACATGATCCGGCTCGGACAGCTGCTCAAGCTCGCCTCGCTCGCCGAGGACGGCGTGGAGGCCAAGGCTCTGATCGACAACGGGCTGGTGCAGGTCAACGGCGAGATCGAGGAGCGCCGGGGCCGCCAGCTCCATCCCGGGGACACCGTGAGCGTCAACGGCGAGACGGTGCGGCTGACCAGAGCCTAGGTCGGCCGGCCCTGCCCCCGCGGACGGGGCACCGCACGGGGTCAGCGACGCCCGAGGACCGTCATGCTCAGGAACTCGCGGACGTGGGCGAGTTCCTGCAGGTTGATGCTGTGGAACATGTTCGAGTAGAGGATCTTCGTCAGTTTCGTGTGCGTGGTCAGCCAGGCGTGCGTGAGTTCGACCATCTCCGGCGTGATGACCTGATCCTCCTGGTCCCTGCCCCAGAAGAACGGTACGGGAGCGGCGGCCGTTTCCTCGTCGCGGAAGAATCCGTGGCCCTCGGACGGCACGACGAACCCCGAGAGCCCGACGACGCAGGCGAAATCGCCGGGCCGGTGGCGCAGGAGCGACGTCGCGACGGCCATGCCCTGGGAGAAACCCAGGAGGCTGACGCTGGAGTGGGAAGCCCGGACGGTGTCGAGCCACCGGGTCACGGCGGTCACGCTCTCCACCACGAGGTCGATCGAGTAGTCGGCCCCGCGTGACAGCGGGAACCACGAGAAGCCCGGCCCTTCGGCCTGCGGGGCTCGCACCGACGCCACGGTGAAATCGGCGGGGAGATGGTCCGTCAGCCCCATCAGGTCCTCCTCGTCGGCCATGTAGCCGTGGAACAGGACGAGCAGCGGCGTGCCTTCGCGCTCCGACTCGGGCTTCGACCAGAGGACCACCGGATCCCAGGAATTCGGGGAGGGCGCAGCTGTACCAGGGGCAGATTCGATCATGGTTCCTATCTTGGCACGGCGCGGATCGTTGACCCACGGGACGCCGGAGTTGGAAGAATGGTCGGGTGAGCGCTTCCGACGACCGGTCCACCCTGCCGACCACCACCGCGGCGGATCCGATCCCCAATGGTCCGATGATCGACCCGAGCCTGAATTCCGAGCCGCATCCGTGGCACCGGTACGTTGCCCTAGGTGATTCCTTCACCGAGGGGATCGGCGACCCCCATCCGGAGAGCGTCGGCGGGAACCGCGGCTGGGCGGACAGGGTGGCGGAGGAACTGTCGCGCGGGCAGGCGGACCTCGCCTACGCGAATCTGGCGGTCCGGGGCCGCCTGCTGCAGCAGATCATCGACCAGCAGGTGGAACCGGCACTGGCCCTGCATCCGGACCTCATCTCCATCTCGGCCGGCGGCAACGACCTCCTGCGACCGGGCGGGGATCCGGATCTGCTCGCGAACAAGCTCGACGCCGTCGTCGCCACCCTCGCGGCGTCCGGCGCGACCGTCGTCCTGTTCACCGGGCCCGACGTCCGGGAGACCGTCCTCGGCAGCATCCGGTCGAAGACGGCCATCTACAACGAGAACCTGCGAACCGTCGCCGCGCGTCACGAGGCGGTGATCGCGGACATGTGGGCGCTGCGGCAACTGCTCAACACCCAGATGTGGTCCTCCGACCGCCTGCACTTCTCGCCGCTCGGGCACCACACCATCGCCGCGATGGTCCTGGACACCCTCGCCGTGCCGCACACCCTCGAACCGCTCCACCCGAAGGACCTGCCGGCCCGCACCTGGCGCGAGGCCCGCGCCGAGGACCTGGTATGGGCGCGTGAGTACTTCGTCCCGTGGGTGCTGCGACGCCTGCGCCACCGGTCCTCGGGAGACGGCGTGACCGCCAAACGTCTCGAACCGTCACCCATCTTCGGGCCGGGGATGCCTCCGGGTGCCGGGGACTGACGCGGACAGCCCGGCGGTCCGCACGGCGGAGGGCAGGAACGCCGCGGTTCCGGGCGATCCGCCGGCCGGGATGCAGGAACGACCGGCCGAAGCTGTCTCGACCGGCCGTTCCTGACCTCCCGCGGGTGCCGGACCCGCTGGGGGTTCAGCTGTCGAGGGAGACCTCACCGTTGGCCACGGCATCGGCACACGCGCTGAGGTCCGGCCCCGGCTTGAAGTCGACGAACTGCGGCTGCAGCTTCTGGAAGAGGAACTCGTAGACCTCGTCGCGGGACTTTCCGTCCATCGTCTCCACGGCCTCGCGGACCGCGCCCTGCAGCGCGCGGTCCGAGTCCAGCAGGATCTTGTCGCGTGCTTCCTGGTTCCAGCCAATGGTGCTCAGTTCCATGAACAGCTCCTCTTTCGACGTCGGGGGTTCCGGGGACTTCGACCGGGACCTGCCTGCCACGAATTCCTAAGCAGGCTTACCTCCAAGACTAGGTGCCCGTCCGTGGAAACCCAACCGGTATCTGCTACTGGGTGTAGAAGGCCGCCCGCAGGTCCGCATCGAGCTGGTGGATCTGGGTCAGGAAGGCGTCGTGGCCCACCGGTGAGGAGATCATGTGGACGGGTACCTCGCCCGGCAGCCCGGCGGCCAGGCGCCTGGACTGCACCGGGAAGTACAGCCGGTCCGAATCCACGGCCGCGACGAAGAACTCCGCTGTCGCGGTCCCCAGGGCGTCGTCGAGCGTGCCGCGGTCGCGCGCCGCGTCGTGGCTCATCAGCGCCTCGGTCAGGATCACGTAGCTGTTGGCGTCGAACCGGCTCACGAGCTTGTCCGCCTGGTGGTCGAGGTAGCTCTCCACCTGGTAGCGCCCGCGGTCGGCGGGCAGGACCGCGCCGAACGGCTGTTCGGTGTCCTGCTCCGCGCGACCGAAGCGTGCCTCCAGCTCGTGTTCGGAGCGGTAGGTGATGTGCGCGATCCGCCGGGCGATGCCGAGGCCCGCCTCCGGAGGGGCCCCGTCGTAGTAGTCGCCGCGGCGGTAGGCGGGATCGAGCCGGATCGCCTGCACCTGAGCCTGGGCGAACGCTATCTGTTCGGCCGAACTGGCGGCGGTGCAGGCGATGACGGCGCACCGCTGGACGCGCTGCGGATACATCAGTGCCCATTCGAGGGCACGCGCCCCGCCCATCGAGCCGCCGAGGACCGAGTGCCACCGGTCGATGCCGAGCCGGTCGGCCAGCAGGGCCTCGGCCCGGACGGAGTCCCGGATGGTGATCAGGGGGAAGCGCGAGCCCCACGGCGTCCCGTCGGGCGCGAGGCTGGCCGGCCCCGTCGAGCCGTAGCAGCCTCCCAGCATGTTGATCGACACCACGAAGTACCGGTCGGTATCCACCGTGCGGCCGGGACCCACGAGCGAATCCCACCAGCCCTCCTCCTCCGAGTCGCCGCGTGCCACGTGCGAGCTGCCGGTCAGGGCATGCTGCACGAGCACGGCGTTCGACCCGTCCCGGTTCAGCCGGCCCCAGGTCTCGAAGGCGAGGTGCACGTCCGGCAGCGTGCCGCCCGTCTCGAGAGCCAGCGGACCGATCGGGGCGATGCGCAGGAGCCCGTCCCCCGAAGGGCGTGCGCCGTCGATCCCGGGGTACAGCGGAGCAGGAGGGTAGGTCGTCACGAAGGGCTAGGCTCCTTTGGCGGCGCGGAAGCCCGCGTCGAGGTCGGCGAGGATGTCGGTGATGTTCTCGAGGCCCACGGAGAGGCGCACGAGGCCCGGGCGCACTCCGGCGGTCAGCTGCGCCTCCGCCCCCAGCTGGCTGTGGGTCGTGGACGCCGGGTGGATGACGAGCGAGCGCACGTCGCCCACGTTCGCGACGTGCGAGTGGAGTTCCAGCCCGTCGACGAAGCGCTTGCCGGCCTCGAGTCCCCCGGCGATGTCGAAGCTGACGATCGCGCCCGTGCCGTTGCGGCCGTACTTCCTGCCGCGCTCGTACCACGGACTCGAGGCGAGGCCCGCATAGGAGACGCGTTCGACGTCGTCGTGCCCCTCGAGCCATTCGGCGACGGCCTGGGCGTTCTGCACGTGGCGCTCCACGCGCAGGCTGAGGGTCTCCAGGCCCTGCGCGATGAGGAAGGCGTTGAACGGCGACACGGACGAGCCGAGGTCGCGCAGCAACTGGACACGGGCCTTGAGGATGTAGGCGAGGTTCGCGCCGAGGGCGCTGCCCACGCCCAGGTCCCGCGCGTACACGAGCCCGTGGTAGCTCTCGTCAGGGGTGTTGAAGCCCGGGAACCGCCCGGCGTGCTGCGCGAAGTCGAAGTTCCCCGAGTCGACGATCACCCCGGCGATCGCGGTGCCGTGCCCGCCGAGGTACTTGGTGGCCGAGTGCACCACAATGTCCGCGCCCCATTCGATCGGCCGGATGAGGTACGGCGTGGACAGCGTGTTGTCGACGATCAGGGGGATCCCGTGCTCGTGCGCGACCGCGCTGATGCCCTCGATGTCGAGGACGTCCTGCCGTGGATTGGACACGACCTCCCCGAAGAAGAGCTTGGTGTTCGGCCGGACGGCGTCGCGCCACTGCCCGAGGTCGTCCGGGTCCTCGACGAAGGTGGTCTCGATGCCGAACTTCTTCAGCGTGTGCTTGAAGAGGTTGTACGTGCCGCCGTAGAGGCTCGGGCTCGCCACGATGTGGTCCCCCGCCTCGGCGATGTTCAGCACCGCGAAGGTCTCGGCCGCCTGCCCGGAGGCCAGCAGCAGGGCGCCGACGCCGCCCTCGAGGCTCGCGATCCGCGTTTCCACCGCTTCCTGCGTGGGATTGCCGATGCGCGTGTAGATGGGCGCGAGCTCCGTCAGCGAGAACCGGTTCGCGGCGCTCTCGGCACTCGGGAAGACGAACGACGACGTCTGGTAGATGGGCAGCGCTCGCGCTCCCGTGGCTTCGTCCGGCACCTGGCCGGCGTGGATCTGGCGTGTCTCGAAGGACCAATCGTTGGACATGGTGCTCCCTGTAGGAAGGGGCTCCGCTCGGGTCCGATGCTCCCGTCGGTGCTTGCCGTTCCAGGAGACCGGCCTCCGCAGGAGCCCGCGCTTGCACGGCGCCGGTGTGGCGCCGAACCTGGTCTTCACCCGGGGCACCCCACCGCGGTTGGAGGGTTGCCGGCCAGCAAGCCGGGGCTTCGTGCTGGCACTCATGACCTGCATTCATGAAAGCCCATCGGAGCGCATCCGGCAACCCGTGTGAACCTCCGTGAAGGAGCGGGCCGGAGCACTCCGACGAACGATCGAACCGGTAAGGTCAGCCTAAGTCGAGACGCAGATCACTTAGTGCCAAAATATCGGCATGCGCCTGGACCACGTCTCTTATGCCTGTGAACCCGATGGACTCGCTGCGACCGCCGACCGGATCTCGGCCAGGCTCGGCATGGAACCGGTGAAGGGCGGTGTGCACCCCCGCTTCGGCACCCGCAACATGATCTTCCCGCTGGTCAACGGCCAGTACCTGGAGGTCGTCGAGGTCCTCAACCACCCCGCGTCGGACAAGGCGCCCTTCGGCCAGGCCGTGCGGGCACGGTCCGAGGCCGGTGGAGGCTGGATGGGCTGGTGCGTCGCCGTGGACGACCTGGGACCCTTCGAGGAGCGGCTCGGCCGCGGCGCGGTTCCCGGCAACCGCAAGTTCCCGGACGGCCAGGAGCTGACCTGGCAGCAGATCGGCATCAAGGGCCTCATCGCGGATCCGCAGGTGCCCTATCTGCTCCGCTGGGACGAGGGGCACCGAGTCCCTGCATCCGTCGAAGGCCCGTCCTGCGACCGTCAAGCTGGACTGCCTCACGATCGCCGGCTCGTCCGAGCGCGTCACGGAGTGGCTCGGCACGGAGGTCGAGGAGACGCTCGACGGCGTCCAGGTCCAGTGGATCGCGCCCAACGGCACCCCGGGCATCATGTCCGTGACCTTCGAGACCGCCGACGGCCGCATCGAGATCTGACCTGCACCATGGACGCAGAAGGGACCGGACATCGTGTCCGGTCCCTTCTGCTGTGCTGCGGACGAATCAGGCGTGGGTGTAGGTGAGGCAGTCCGCGGCCTCGGCGCCGGGGCCCACCTTGACGGCCGGGGCGCTGCACAGCAGGTCGTGGTTGTAGCTGCACTCGGACCGCTGGCACGCACCGACGTGCGCGAGCATCTTGGGCAGCCCGCCGCTGATGGACGTGTCGATGAACGTCGCGCAGGACGCGTGTTCCTCGCTGCCCGACACGGTGATGGCGACGGCGGTGCAGCCGTCGTGGTTGAAGGAGCAGTTGTGGGACGCTGCATTCGGAGACACTGGTGACGACGCTCATGATTCCTCCTGGCTGGTCGGGTGAGGCCCCGATCGGAGCCGCCGCTTCGCTGAATGGACTCACGGTAACACCGCCGTCACCGGATAATTTAGTCATGATCGGCGTGCGCAAATACCGGAGGTGAGGCTTCGCTCAGGTGTTCATCCGCCGATCCCGATCGCGGGACCGAGCAGGGCGAATCCGACGAAACCCGTGATGTCGATGAGCGCGTGTGCCAGGACGAGCGGCATCACGCGACGGGTACGCGTGTAGAACCAGGCGAACAGCAGGCCCATGAGCACGTTGCCGAGGAAGGGCCCGAACCCCTGGTACAGGTGGTAGCTGCCCCTCACCAGGGCGCTCGTGAGGATGATGGCCGGGGTCGACCAGCCGAGTTCCCGCAGCCGGATGAACAGGTACCCCACCACGATGACCTCCTCGAGCACGGCGTGCCGGACCGCCGAGAGGACGAGCACCGGGATGGTCCACCAGTAGGAGTCGAGCGCGGCGGGTACCAGTGCGGTGGTGATGCCCAGCGCGCGGCCGCCGGCATAGACCCCGAGCGTGCCGACGCCGATGACCGCCGCCAGACCGACCCCGAACCCGATGGTGCGCAGGGGCTTGTCGAACGTGAAGCCGAGGCGCCGGAACGCCGAGACGCCGTGCCCGCTGAGCAGGAACAGGACCAGGGCCACCGGCACGAGGGCGAAGAGGATCCCCAGCAGCTGGTAGGTGAGGTCGAAGTACTGGCGGTCGTCGAGCACCGGGTTCAGCGTGGTGGTCTGCGCGGCGAGGGGGCCCCGCGTCAGCTTCTCGGCCAGGCTCACGATCGCGTACACACCGGACTGTCCGAGGGACAGGCCGAAGACGATGAGCAGCTCGGCGGTGATGCGGCGCTTCGGGGCGGGCGGCCCCGGGTGGACGGTACCGCCCGGTGCTGCTGGAGCGGACGGGGAGGACTCGGCAGGCATGGCGCTATCCTTCCAGCGGCGGCTGGTGATTCCCAGTCCGCGGGTAGCCGCCGGCCTCCCCTACCGCACGCGGCTCCCGGCCCTCCAGACGGCATGGACGAGCGGCATGCCCGGGCGGTACGCGAGGTGTGTGGCCGAGGGCGCATTCAGCAGTTGCAGGTCTGCACGGTGCCCGACGGCCAGGGAGCCGACGGCGCGCCGGCCGTCCGCGTCGTCGCCCGTGTGGCGCCGCAGCGCGAGCGCTCCGCCGAAGGTCGCGGCGCGGACCGCCTCCTGCACGGTGAGGCCCATCTGCAGGACGGCGGTGGCCACGCAGAAGGCCATCGAGCTCGTGAACGACGTGCCGGGGTTGCAGTTGCTGGCGATCGCGAGCTGCACGCCGGCGTCGAGGAGCCTCCGGACGGGCGGGAACGGCTGGCGTGTGGAGAGATCGCAGGCGGGCAGGCAGGTCGCCACCGTGCCGGGTTCGCCCCGCGCGGCGAAACCGGCCCAGGTACCGGCGAGCGCGTCGACGTCGTCGTCGGTCAGGTGGTTCACATGGTCCACACTGGCGGCGCCCAACTCCACGGCGAGCGCGACGCCGGCGCCCGGTCCCAGCTGGTTGCCGTGCACGCGCAGGCCCAGGCCTGCTGCGGCCGAGGCGGAGAGCACACGGCGTGACTGCTCGGCGGTGAAGGCTCCCGTCTCGCAGAAGACGTCGGCCCAGCGGACGTAGGGACGGACGGCGTCGAGCATCGGCCCGCACACGAGGTCGGTGTAGGTGTCCGCGTCCGCCCCGGGCGGCACGAGGTGCGCACCGAGGAACGTGACCTCGTCGACGACGCCCGCCGCGATGCGCGCACTGCGCGCCTCCTGCTCGACGTCGAGCCCGTAGCCCGTCTTCGTCTCCAGGTAGGTGGTCCCGCCCGCCGCGGCCTCGGCGACCCGGGCCAGCAGAAGCCGCGTGAGGTCGTAGTCGCCGGCGGCTCGTGTCGCATCGACAGTGACCGCGATACCACCCGCGGCGTAGGACTCCCCCGCCATGCGCGCCTCGAACTCGGCCGTCCGGTCGCCGGCGAACACGAGGTGCGTGTGGCTGTCCACCCAGCCCGGCAGGCCCGCACGGCCACCGGCGTCGTGGCTCTCGTCCGCGGCCGGGGCGTGCGCGGACGGGCCGATCCAGCTGATGCGCTCGCCCTCGAACACCACGGCGGCGTCCCGCAGGACGGTGCCGTCGGTGTCCGAGGTGAGGAGCTCGCCGATGTTCGTGATCAGGACGGACATCAGTGCCGCTCCCGGTTGCGCTCCGCCGGCTCCCGCCGGGCTCGTTCGCCGTGTCCGCCCCGTGCAGCCGGGCGATGGCCGCGACCAGCAGGTCGGCGGGCCTGCCCAGCGTGGCGTGGACGCCGTCGCGTGCCACGAGGACGCCCCCGACGACGACACACGTGACGTCCTGGCCGGTCGCGGTGTAGGCGAGCTGCTCGCGGGAGGACCCGGCCGTGCGCGCGGTGCGCGGGTCGACGGCCATGAAGTCGGCCGCGAGACCGGGCCGGAAGCCGGCGCCCGGACGGGCCTGCGCGGCTGCTCCGCCGAGGGCGATGATGGCGTGCAGCTGTTCCGGCTCGAAGTGGCCGCGCCGCCCGGTGCGCAGGCGCTCCCCGTGCTCCAGCGCCCGCATCTCCAGCCACGGGTCCACGACGGCGTGCTGGTCGGTGCCGAGGGCGAGCGTCGCTCCCGCCGCCCTGAAGTCGCCGGCCGGGCCGATGCCGTCCGCCAGGTCCGCCTCGGTGGTGGGACAGAGGACGACGGCGGCTCCGGCATCGGCGAGGACGGCGATGTCCCGCTCGCTGACGTGGGTCGCGTGGACGGCGGACAGCCGGCTCCCGACGAGTCCGTAGGAGTCGAGGAGGGCGGTCGGGGTGCGGCCGGTGGCACGGAGGCAGTCCTCGTTCTCCGCGGGCTGCTCGGAGAGGTGGACGTGCAGGGGGAGCTCGGCCGGCAGGTGCCGGGCGATGACGGCCAGCTGGTCCTCGGGGACGGCTCGCACCGAGTGGATGGCGGCACCGACGGACACCCGGTGGGCCGGGTGGAGTGCGGCGACCGTGGTGCGGAGGTCCGCGAGCCGGTCGAGCCACTGCGCGGCGGTGCCGTCCGAGAACCGGCGCTGCCCCGCCTGGAGGGGTGCACCGAAGCGCCCCGCGAGGTAGCAGGTGTCGAGCAGGGTCAGTCGGATGCCCGTGCGGACCGCCGCCCGTGCGAGGGCGAGCTCCATGGCGTGCGGGCCGTAGTCCCCCTGCCCGTAGGGCGTGCCGTCGGGCCGGTGGTGGACGTAGTGGAACTCGGCCACGCTGGTCCAGCCCACCGCGACCATCTCCGCATAGGCGGCGGTGGCGAGTTCCTCGTAGAGCTCCGGGGTCAGGGCCGCCGCCGCGCGGTACATGCTCTCCCGCCAGGTCCAGAAGGTACCGCCGTGGTCGTGGGTACGGCCCCGGAGCGCGCGGTGGAACGCGTGCGAATGCGCGTTGGCGGCGCCGGGGAAGGCCACACCGGGAAGGACGACGTCGCCGGCCTGCGCCGGGACGCCGGGCGCGACGCCGACCACCATGCCGTCGGCGTCGACCTCCACGCGCACGGCGTCCACCACGCCGGCGCCTCCCAGCCAGGCGGACTCGCACCAGACGGCACGGGCCGCATCCCGTCCGGTTCCGATTCGATCCGGAGCGTGCCCCGGCTCCGGGCCGGTACCGCCGTTCCGCAGCGTCACAGGAGGTCTTCGAGGACGTCCGCGAGGGCGGTCGCACCCGCATCGGCGTCGTCGCGCTCCACGAACTCCTCGGGCGAGTGGCTGATGCCCGTGGGGTTGCGGACGAAGAGCATCGCCGTCGGTGCGATGCTGCCAAGGATGCCCGCGTCGTGACCTGCGCCCGTCGGCAGCGTCGGTGCGCCCGGGAACGAGCGGCCGAGCGCGTTGCCCAGCGTGCGCTGCAGTGCGCCGTCGAAGTGCACCGTGGTGCTGCGGGACTCCTCGGTCAGCGTGGCACGGCACCCCTCGAACGCGCAGATCTTCTGCGCCTGCCCGTGGATCCGCTCGATCAGGGCCGCGGTGACGGCGTCCTCCTCGTGGCGCACGTCGAGCCAGAGGTCCACGCGGGAGGCGATGACGTTCGTGCCGCCCGGCACGGGCTGGAGGCGCCCCACCGTGGCCCGCGCGCCGTCCTCCTCCGCGGCGATCCGCCGGGCGGCGAGGACCACCTGGGCGGCGGCGACCATCGGGTCCGCGCGGTCGGCCATGAGGGTGGTCCCGGCATGGTTGCCCTGTCCGGTGATGGACAGGCGCCAGCGGCCGTGGCCGAGCATGGTGGACCCGACGGCGACGGCGGAGTCCAGGTCGATCAGCCCGCGCCCCTGCTCCACGTGCAGCTCGACGAAGTCGCCGATGTGGCGGATGGCCTCCTCGTCCCGGCCGAGGTGCGCCGGATCGATGCCGGCGGCCCGCGCGGCCTCGGCGAAGGTGGTGCCGTCGGTGTCGGTCAGGGAGCGGACGGCGTCGGGGTCGAGCGTGCCCGTGAGCAGGCGGGAGCCGAGGCAGGACACCCCGAACCGCGAGCCCTCCTCCTCGGGGAAGACCGTGACGGCGAGCGACCGGTTCGGCTGCACGCCCCGCTCCCGCAGGAGGTCGACGGCGACGAGCGCCGAGGCGACGCCGAGCGGCCCGTCGAAGGCGCCGCCGCCGGGGACGGAGTCGAGGTGGCTGCCGGTCACCAGGGCGCCGTCCCGGCTGTCCGTCGCGTCCCACCAGGCCCAGAGGATGCCGTTGCGGTCGGTCTCCACGGACAGCCCGCGGGCTCGCGCCTCGTCGGCGAACCACTCGCGCAGGGACAGCTCGGCCCCGGTGTACACGCCACGGGAGTACCCGCCGCGGGTCGCATCGCGGCCGACGTCGCTGATGGAGTCGAGGACTGAGGAGACTGTCTGCACGGGGATGCCTTCCGGTGGTGGCGGGTGGACTTCTGTCAGGATCGCATGGGGATGCGGACGCCGCGTTCGGCGGCGACCTCCCGGGCACGGTCGTAGCCGGCGTCGACGTGGCGGATGACGCCCATGCCCGGGTCGTTCGTCAGGAGCCGCTCGAGCTTCTGGGCCGCGAGGTCCGTCCCGTCCGCGACCGAGACCTGCCCGGCGTGGATGGAGCGCCCGATCCCGACGCCGCCACCGTGGTGGATGGACACCCAGGTGGCGCCCGACGACGTCGTCAGCAGGGCGTTCAGGAGGGGCCAGTCGGCGACGGCGTCCGAGCCGTCGGCCATCGCCTCCGTCTCGCGGTAGGGGGAGGCGACGGACCCGGAGTCGAGGTGGTCGCGCCCGATGACGATCGGCGCGGACACCCTGCCCTCGGCGACCAGCCGGTTGAAGAGCAGGCCGGCCTTCGCGCGGTCCCCGTAGCCGAGCCAGCAGATGCGTGCGGGCAGGCCCTCGAACTCGACGTGTTCGGCGGCGGCGTCGAGCCAGCGGTGCAGGTGCCCGTTGTCGGGGAACAGCTCCTTGAGGGCGGCGTCGGTGACGGCGATGTCCGCCGGGTCCCCCGAGAGCGCCACCCAGCGGAACGGGCCGAGCCCCTCGCAGAACAGGGGCCGGATGTAGGCGGGCACGAAGCCGGGGAAGTCGAAGGCCCGCCCGTAGCCGCCTGTGCGGGCCTCGTCCCGGATGGAGTTGCCGTAGTCGAAGACCTCGGCGCCGGCATCCTGGAAGCCCACCATCGCCTCGACCTGCAGGGCCATGGACACCTGCGCCTTCTTCGTGAACCCGTCGGGGTCGGCCGTCGCCTCGCGTTCCCACTCGTCGGGCGAGATGCCCTCCGGCAGGTAGCTGAGCGGATCGTGGGCGGAGGTCTGGTCGGTGACGATGTCGACGTCGAGCCCGCGCCGCAGCAGTTCCGGGAAGACGGTCGCAGCGTTGCCGACGACGCCGACGGACAGCGCGCGCTTCCCGTGTTTCGCGGCGAGGACCTGCGCGACGGCGTCGTCGAGCGTGTCCGCGACGGTGTCCAGGTACCGCTTCGCGACGCGGCGGCGCAGGCGCGCCTCGCTGACGTCGACGATGAGGACGGCCCCGCCGTTCAGGGTGACGGCGAGCGGCTGGGCGCCGCCCATGCCCCCGCAGCCGCCGGTGAGCGTCAGCGTGCCGGCGAGGCTCCCGCCGAACCGTTTGCGGGCGATCGCGGCGAAGGTCTCGTAGGTGCCCTGGAGGATGCCCTGCGTGCCGATGTAGATCCAGGAGCCCGCCGTCATCTGCCCGTACATCATGAGGCCCTCGGCCTCGAGGCGACGGAACTCCGGCCAGGTGGCCCAGTCCCCGACGAGGTTGGAGTTGGCGAGCAGGACGCGCGGGGCCCAGGGGTTGGTGCGGAACACGCCCACGGGCTTGCCGGACTGGACGAGGAGCGTCTCGTCGTCGTCGAGCGTCTCGAGCGTGCGGACGATCGCGTCGTAGGCCTCCCAGCTGCGGGCCGCACGGCCGGTCCCGCCGTAGACCACGAGGTCCTCGGGACGTTCGGCGACCTCCGGGTCGAGGTTGTTCATCAGCATGCGCAGCGGTGCTTCCGTCTGCCAGCTCTTCGCCGTCAACTGCGTGCCGCGGGCCGCGCGGATGGAGCGGGAAGGGTCGTGCGTCGGGGTCGTCGTGCTGCTGGTCATGCTGGTTCTCCTGTCAGGTCCTCGGTCAGGGCGACGGCGTCCGGCCGCGTCAGGAGCGTGGCCGCCTCCTGCGCGACGAGCGCACCGATACGGTGTGCCTCCGCCTCGGTGATGCGGTAGCTGGGGATGACCACGCTGAGTGCGGCGACGGTCCGCGCGCCGGGTGACACCGGCGCGGCGATGGCGGTGACGTCCGCCTCGACGCCGTCGCGGACGACGACGAACCCCGTCGGCGGGCGGGCGGCCGGTCAGCACGGCCCCCACGGCGGTCCCGGCCAGCGGGATGCTGCGGCCCACCCAGCTGGCATGGCGGACGGAGTGGGTGCCCTCGCGCATGGCCAGGTACACGCCCTCGCCGTCGTGCGACGGGACGCTGAGGTAGGCCGATTCCCCCGTTCGGTCCACGAGGCGCTCGAGCGCGGGTTCGGCGAGGGAGACGAGCGATTCGTGGCCGAGGGCCTGCGCTCCGAGCTGCACCACGCGGAGCCCGGGCCGGTAGGCGCCGAGCACGTCACGCCGCACGAAGCCCGTCCCCTCGAGTGTGCGCAGCAGACGCAGGGCCGTCGACGCCGACAGGTCCGTCTCGCGAGCGGCGTCCGCGAGCGTCAGCGACCCGGCGTCGCAGACCGCCCCGAGGAGGACGAGGGCCCGCTCGACGGTGCGGGTCGAGGATTCTGCCATGGTCGCCTCCTTGCTTTCAGCCCTGCCGTATATTTCACTTATTGAAACGCCCTTTTCATTCAATGGCAAGAGCGGCGAGAGCCGCAGGAACCGAGGCACCATGTCGCACTCCCCCGTCATCGTCGGGACCGGCCCGCTGTCCCCCCGCCGACGTCGTCGCGGTGGCGCGTCACGGCGCGGAGGTGGAGCTGGCTGCCGACGCCCTGTCCGCGATGGCCGCGTCCCGTGCCGTCATCGAGTCCCTCGTGGACGACGGCACGCCGCACTACGGCGTCTCCACCGGATTCGGCGCGCTCGCGACCAAGCACATCCCGCTCGACCAGCGCAGCCAACTGCAGCGCAGTCTCATCCGCAGCCATGCGGCATCCTCGGGCGCCGAGGTGGACCGCGAGGTGGTGCGCGGACTCATGCTCGGGCGCCTTTCCACCCTCGCCACCGGACGCACGGGCGTGCGTCCGGTCGTGGCGTCCACCTACGCCGCGCTGCTGAACGCCGGGATCACACCGGTCATCGGGGAGTACGGCTCCCTCGGCTGCTCGGGGGATCTCGCCCCGCTCTCCCACGTCGCCCTGGCGCTCATGGGCGAGGGCGACGTGCGCACCCGGTCCGGGGAGCTCGTCCCCGCCGCCGAGGCCCTCGCCGCGGCAGGCATCCCCCCGGTGGAGCTGCGCGAGAAGGAGGGCCTGGCCCTCATCAACGGGACGGACGGCATGCTCGGCATGCTCGTCCTCGCCGCGGCCGACCTGCACCGCCTCCTGAGGACCGCGGACCTCGCCGCGGCGATGAGCGTGGAGGGGCTCCTGGGAACCGACGCGGTCTTCGCCGAGGACCTCCACGCACTGCGTCCGCACCCCGGTCAGGTGGCCTCCGCCGCGTCCATCCGCGCCCTCCTCGAGGGATCCCCGCTCATCGCCGAGCAGCTGACCTCGGAGACCGGGCGGCACCGCTTCACCCGCGTCCAGGACGCCTACTCCCTCCGGTGCGCTCCCCAGGTGCACGGCGCCGCGCGCGCCACCCTGGCCCACGCCGAATCCGTCGCCGCGATCGAGCTGGGGTCCGCCATCGACAACCCGGTGATCACCCCGGACGGGCGCATCGAGTCGAACGGGAACTTCCACGGTGCACCCGTGGGCTACGTCCTGGACTTCCTGGCGATCGCCGTCGCCGACGTCGCCTCCATGAGCGAACGACGGACGGACCGGTTCCTCGACAAGTCCCGGAGCCACGGGCTCAACGCCTTCCTCGCCCACGACCCCGGCGTGGACTCGGGCCACATGATCGCTCAGTACACGCAGGCCGGCATCGTGTCCGAGCTGAAGCGGCTCGCCACCCCGGCGTCGGTCGACTCCATCCCCTCGTCCGCGATGCAGGAGGACCACGTGTCGATGGGCTGGGCCGCGGGCCTGAAGCTGCGCAGGGCGATCGACGGACTGACCCGGGTGCTCGCCATCGAGATCCTCACGGCCGCACGGGCCCTGGACATGCGCGACGGCGGGACGGGCGCCGACGGCGGCCTGCGCAGTTCCGCTCCGATCTCCGCCGTGCGCGCTCGGCTGCGGGAGGACATCGAGGGTCCCGGTACGGACCGCTACCTCGCTCCGGAGATCGAGGCGGCCCGCCTGCTCGTCGACGACGGCGCCCTGCTCGCGGCCGCGACGGACGTGCTCCCAGCGCCCCTCCAGTGAAGCTTGTTAGGGTGGGCTAACACCTTCCCCAGAAAGAAGCGCCGCTCCATGTCCTCGCCCCTGTCCGAACCGTCCCGCAAGCCACCTCGTCCGCAGGCCGTCCTCACCGTCCTGGAGACCCGGTGGCTGAGTCCGCACCTCGTGCGGGTGGTGGCGGGCGGACCGGGTTTCGCGGACCTCCAGGAGTGCGACGCCACCGACAAGTACGCCAAGCTGCTCTTCGCGAAGCCGGAACTCGGGCTGGTACCGCCCTACGACCTCGCGGCGCTGAAGGACGCGCTGCCGGCAGAGGACCGCCCGGTGAAGCGGACCCTACACCATCCGCTGGCTCGACTCCGCGGAGCAGCGGCTTGCCATCGACTTCGTGGTCCACGGCGATGCCGGTGTCGCCGGCCCGTGGGCGGCGAAGGCCTCCCCGGGTGACGCCCTCGTGCTGATGGGTCCGTCCGGCAAGTGGTCGCCCGACCAGGACGCCGACTGGCACCTGTTCGTCGGGGACGACTCCGCCCTTCCGGCGATCGCGGCCGGCATCGAGGCGCTGCACCCGGACGCCGTGGGGCACGCCTATCTCGAGGTGGACAGCGCCGCCGACATCCTCCCCCTCGCCGCGCCCGCGGGCCTCGAACTGCACTGGCTCCAGCGGGACGGTCAGCTGGCCGGCACGACGACGCTGCTGGCGGACGCCGTCGCCGCCGGGCCGTGGCCCGAGGGTTCCGTCGACGCCTTCGTGCACGGCGAGCGCGGCGCCATGAAGGCGCTCCGTGACGTCCTGTTCAAGGACAAGGGCCTGGCGCGCTCGCAGGTCTCCCTGTCCGGGTACTGGGCCTACGGCCGCGAGGAGGACACCTTCCAGGCGGAGAAGCGGGAGCCGATCGGCAAGATCCTCGACGACTAGACGGCGCGCTTAGGCCGTCATCTCCTGCGGGCGCCTCCTCGGGCGCCGGTCCAGCAGGTCCATGGCGGGTTCCGCGAGGCGTGCCAGGACCGGCCCGAGGACGGCCATGAGCAGCACGTAGGTCGTGGCCAGGGCGGCGAGGTCGGGAAGGACCGCGCCGGACGCCACCGCGAGTCCCGCGATGACGATGGAGAACTCGCCGCGCGCCACGAGCGCTGCGCCGGCGCGTGCGCGCCCCAGCCTGCCGATGCCCTGCCGTCCCGCGGCCCACCAGCCGGTCGCGATCTTCGTGACCGAGGTGACGACGGCCAGGAGCAGCGCGAAGGCGAGGACCGGGGGGATCGACGACGGATCCGTGTTCAGCCCGAACACCACGAAGAAGATCGCGGCGAACAGGTCCCGCAGGGGTTCGAGGATGCGTGCGGCGTTCTCCGCCGTCGCGCCCGAGATGGCGATGCCGAGCAGGAACGCGCCGACGGCCGCGGAGACCTGGAGGGCGGAGGCGAGGCCCGCGACGAGGAGCGCGGCGCCGATGAGGGTCAGGAGGAACACCTCCCGGTCCGTGCTGTCCACGACGGCCGAGACGACATTGCCCCAGCGCAGGGCGATGACCAGCACGAGCGTGACCACGAGCAGCGAGATGCCCACGGTGCCGAGGCCGCCGGCGAAGCTGAGACCGGCCAGGACCGCCGTCAGGACGGGGAGGTAGATGGCCATGGCGAGGTCCTCGAAGACGAGGATCGCGAGGACGGTGGGCGTCTCGCGGTTGCCGAGCCGGCCGAGGTCGCTGATGACCTTCGCGGCGATGCCCGAGGAGGAGATGTAGGTGACCCCTCCCATCACGAGCGAGGCGACGGGACCCCAGCCCAGGACCACGGCGACGAGCGCGCCCGGCGTGAAGTTCAGGGCGAAGTCCACGATGCCTGCCAGCCAGGACTGACGGAGGCCCGTCACCAGCTCCTTCGCCGTGTACTCGAGGCCGAGCATCAGCAGGAGCAGTACCACGCCGATCTCGCTGGCGACCTCGCTGAACTCGATCACCCCGTCGAGTTCGATGAACCCGCCCTGACCGAAGAAGAGGCCCCCGATGAGGTAGAGCGGGATCGGCGAGAGCCCGATCCGGCCGGCGAGCCGCCCGAGGATCCCGAGGAACAGGAGGATTGCGCCGAGTTCGATCAGGGTGAGGGCGGTCGTGTGCACAGGCGGCTCAGCCGTTGCGCAGGATGTCCGCCGCGGTGTCGAGGCCCTCGGACGTGCCCACCACCACCAGCAGGTCGCCCGCGGCGAGCGTGAAATCGGGCGTGGGTGAGGCCTGCACCTGGCCGGAGCGCAGCACGGCGACGAGCGACGCGCCGGACCGGGACCGCATGCGGGTGTCCCCGAGGGGGCGGCCGTCGAACGGCGAGCCGCGCTCGATCAGGAACTGGCGCGTGGAGACACCGGGGAGGTCGCGGTGCTCCTCCGTCAACTGCGCGACGAGCTGGCGCGAGCCGAGGAGGTTGCCGATGGTCGCCGCCTCGTCCGGGGTCAGCGGGATGGAGGCGACACACGCGTCCGGATCGCCGGCCTTCGAGATGATGAGGTCGAGGTCGCCGTCGCGCTGCGCGACGATCCCCACCCTCCGGCCGGAGCCCGTGACGATCTCCCGGCGCACTCCGATGCCCGGAAGGCGCGTTTCGATGACGTTCATGCGCCTATCCTAGACCTGCCCGGACGGCGCGCTGCCAGGTCGGGGCCCTGCGGAGCTCCCGTTCGCTGAGGGCGTGGCAGTGGCGCGGGGAGCGTACAGATCGGGCTCGAGGTAGATGGCGGTGGCGATCGGCACAGCTGCCCGGATCCGCTGCTCGGCGGCGTTGATCACCTCGGCGATCTGCGACCCGGTGTCCTGGTTCCCGACCGAGATCTTGGCGGCGACGAGCAGCTCGTCGGGACCCAGGTGGAGGGTCTTGAGATGGATGATGCGTGTGGCCCCGTCGTCGCTGATGGCCGCTTCGATCTTCGCGACGGCGGCCGCGGAGGCACTCTCGCCGAGGAGCAGGCTCTTGGTCTCGACCGCGAGGACGGCGGCGATCGCGACGAGGAGGAGACCGATCATCGCGGTCCCTGCCGCATCCCACACACCGTTGTCGGTCAGCAGCGTCATGGACACGCCGACCAGGGCGAACAGGAGGCCCAGGAGCGCGCCGAAGTCCTCGAGGAGGATGACCGGCAGTTCGGGCGACTTGGCCGTGCGGACGAACCGCACCCAGCTCATGCTCCCCCGCGTGTGATTGGACTCCCTGATGGCGGTGCGGAACGAGAAGGACTCGGCGATGATGGCCCCGATCAGGACGGCGAGCGGGACCCACCAGAACGATCCCTCGATGGGGTGGGGGTCCTGGTACTTGTGGTACGCCTCGTAGAGGGCGAAGAGTCCGCCGACGCTGAACAGGACGATCGACACGATGAAGGCGTAGATGTACCGCTCCCGGCCGTAGCCGAAGGGGTGCTCCGGGCTCGCCTGGCGTTTGGCGCGCTTGCCACCCACGAGCAGCAGCACCTGGTTGCCCGAGTCCGCCACCGAGTGGATGCCCTCGGCGAGCATCGACGACGAGCGCGTGAGCGCGAAGGCCACGAACTTGAGCGCGGCGATGGTGAGGTTCGCCGCGAGGGCCGCGATGATCGCCTTGTTGCCTCCACCTGCTGACATGTTCCGGTTCCGTTCCCTCTGCCCGCCTCCGGGCGCTCGATGACCAGCCCGCCCGGCGCGTGCGCCGCGGAAGCCTCCGGCTCCAACTCTACGAGTTCTCCCCGCGCGAGGGGCCGGGATCCCGCACGGCGACGGACCGTTGCGGGCGACGGCGATCCCGTCGTCGGGCTCAGGCGGGGCGGAGGGCGGCGGCGGCGGCCGTGATCCGTCCGGGATCCGCGCCGAGGTCCTCGGGATCGGCGCCGGTGAGCAGGACGGCCGCGAGTTCCGCGATGCCCGACGACGTCTGGAAGCCGTATCCGCCCTGCCCCGCGAGCCAGAAGAACGCGGGGTGGGCGGGATCGAATCCCACGACGGGCAGGCCGCTGTCGCGCTGCGTCCGCAGGCCCGTCCACGACCGGCGGATCGACGTGATGCCGAGGGTCGTCACCCGACCGAGGTGCGCGACGAGCCGCTCGACGTCCTCCGGGCCGGGTTGTGCGTCGCCCGGCTCGGCGGGTTCCGCCTCGCTCGGCGAGATCAGCACGCCGTCGTCGTCGGGCCGGTAGTAGAACGAGTCGTCGGCGGCGGCGACCATCGGTGTCCCGACCCGCGGCGCGTCCTCCGCCGCCACGATCGCGGCGGTGCGACGCAGGGGCACGAGGCCCTGCGGTGCGACCCCGCACAGCTCTGCGACGCCGTCGGCCCATGCTCCCGCCGCGTCGACCACCACGCCGGCGTGAATGGCCCGGTACCCCGCCCGGACGCTCCAGCCGCTGCCGTCGTAGCGTGCGGAGGTCACGGGTGCCCCCGTCAGGATGATGACGCCGTCGTCGCCGGCGCTCCGCCGGTGGTACTCGAGCAGGAGGTCGGTGTCGGTGCCGACGCAGTCGGTGTCGATCGCCGCGGCCTCGAACGACGCCGGGCGGAGCTGGGGGCACAGCAGAAGCGCTTCCGCGTGGGGCACACGGCGCATCGATGCATTCGCCTTCGCCGCGACATCGGCCTCGGATCCGACGAGCAGAAAGGACCGCGGGACGGTCAGCGCCAGTCCCGTGGAGGACTGCACCCCGGCCAGCAGATCCAGCGTGCGGCGGGTGAGATCCACGACGGGTCCGGGGCCGTAGCTCGGGATGAGCTGGCGCGCCGAGCGGGACGACGTGTGGTAGCCGAGCGAGGACTCCGCTTCGACGAGCACCACGCCGGCGAACGGCGCCAGGGCGGACGCCAGCGACAGACCGGCGATACCGCCGCCGATGATCAGGACGTCGCACTCGAGGGGGCTCATCCCGTCATCCTAGGATGGTGCGCCCCCATCCGGGAGGGCGTCCGGTGTGCTCTCCCCGTCGATAGGGCGGACCCTGAGCCTTGGGAATACCGTCCGGGCACCGATAGTTCCGGCTAGTCGTGAAAGCAATCGTCTACTCCTCCACCGGTCCCTCCTCCGTTCTCTCTCTCGTCGACCGCGACGTCGCGACGCCCGGTCCGGGCGAAGTGCGAGTCCGCATCGTCAACTCCGGCGTGAATCCGACGGATTGGAAGGCCCGCGCTGACGGCGACCTCCCGTTCCCCGAGGTAGTCCCCAACCAGGACGGCGCGGGAGTCGTCGACGCGGTCGGGGAAGGCGTCACCGAGCCGCAGGTAGGCGACCGGGTATGGATCTACCTGGCTGCTCACGGCCGCCCGACGGGCACCGCCCAGGAGTTCACCGTGATTCCCGCCGAACGGGCTGTCCGCCTGCCGGACGGCGTCGATCTCGATGTGGCAGCCAGCCTGGGTGTACCGGCGATGACGGCGCACCGCGCCCTGACCGTCCACGAGCAGGGGCCGTCGCGACTCGCTCCCGGCGCCCTCGAGGGACGCACAGTTCTCGTTCAAGGCGGCGCCGGAGCCGTCGGCCACGCGGCGATTCAACTCGCCGCCTGGGCAGGCGCAACCGTCATCGCAACGGTCAGCAGCGACGCGAAGGCCGAGCTCGGTCTCGCTGCGGGGGCCCACCACGTTCTCCGCTACCCCGACGATTCCCTCGCCCACCACATCCGCGAGATTGCTCCAGGCGGCGTCGACCATGTTGTGGAGGTGTCCCCCGGGCAGAACGCGGCGCTCGACGTCGAGGTGATCGCCAACCATGGCTCCATCGCGTACTACGCGAACAACAATGGTGACGACTTCACCGCCCCCGTGGTCGCGAGTTTCGCGAAGAACGTCCGCTGGCAGGGCCTGCTGCTCTACACGGTGGGTCAGGATACGCTCGTCGCTGCGGCGGAGGACATCACGGCGGCGCTGAGCAGCGGGGTATTGCCTGTCGGGAAGGCTGCCGGACTCCCCCTCTCCTGGTTTCCGCTCGAGGAGACCGGCGCCGCTCACGACGCCGTCGAGAACGGTGTGACCGGCAAGGTCATCATTCGCGTCTCCGACGAGAACTCCTGAGCGATCGACCCTTCCCGGTCAGGAAAGGAATCGTATGACGCTCGACGACTGCCCCTGCGGAACCGTTCTGCCGTATGGCAAATGCTGCGGGCCGCTCCACCGAGGAGGGGCAGCTTCGACGGCGTCAGCACTCATGCGCTCACGGTTCTCGGCGTTCGCTCTCGGGCTCGAGAGGTACCTGCTCGATTCGTGGGACCCATCGACACGTCCGGATACCGTCGATCTCGACGGGGACGTCGAGTGGCGGCGCCTGCAGATCGTCGACACGGTCCTCGGCGGCGACTGCGACGACGCCGGCGTGGTGGAGTACCGAGCGTCGTTCCGGAGAGCCGGGCGGTCGGGGCTGCTGCAGGAGCGCAGCCGATTCGTCCGAGTGGAAGGGCGCTGGATGTATGTCGACGGGGACGTGCGCCCCTAGGACCTGCCGGAACCCGCGAGGTGGTGCCGGATTACGCGCCACCCACGTGCGCGCCCGGCGCGCCGGCGTCGGCAGCGCCCTGCTCCCCCGCCGTCACCTCGGCCTGCGCGGCGACGAACGCCTGCACGCACGCCTCGATGTCCTCGCTGCTGTGGGCCGCCGAGAGCTGGACGCGGATGCGCGCGGCCCCCTTCGGCACGACCGGGTAGCTGAAGGCGGTCACGAACACCCCGTGCGCGAGCATGGCATCGGCCGTCCGTGCAGCGAGGACCGCGTCGCCGAACATGACCGGGATAATGGCGTGTTCGCCCTCGAGCAGTTCGAAACCCTCGTCGGTCATCCGCCGGCGGAAGAGGGCCGCGTTACGAGTGAGGGTCTCCCGCAGCTCCGCGCTGTCCTGCACGAGGTCCAGGGCGGTCAGGGTCGCTGCGACGATCGAGGGCGCCAGCGAGTTGGAGAACAGGTACGGGCGGGCGCGCTGCCGCAGCAGGGCCACGATCTCGGCGCGGGCCGCGACGTAGCCGCCGGATGCTCCCCCGAGGGCCTTGCCGAAGGTGCCGGTGAAGATGTCCACGCGGGCGGCGACCCCGGCGTGCTCGGGCGTCCCGGCGCCGGTGGGGCCCATGAAGCCGACGGCGTGCGAGTCGTCCACCATGACCATCGCGTCGTAGCGCTCCGCGAGGTCACAGATGGCCTCGAGGGGAGCCAGGTAACCGTCCATGGAGAACACGCCGTCGGTGACGATCAGGCGCCGCCGTGCTCCCGAGGCCTCCTGCAGCTTCGTCTCCAGGTCCGCCATGTCGCGGTTGGCGTAGCGGAACCGGTGCGCCTTCGAGAGGCGGATGCCGTCGATGATCGACGCGTGGTTGAGAGCGTCGGAGATCACGGCGTCCTCCGCCCCGAGCAGCGACTCGAAGACACCGCCGTTCGCGTCGAAGCAGGAGGAGAACAGGATGGTGTCCTCGGTGCCGAGGAACTGCGAGACGCGCCGCTCGAGGTCGAGGTGCAGGTCCTGGGTGCCGCAGATGAAGCGGACCGAGGCCATGCCGAAGCCCCGCTCGTCGAGGGCCGTCTTGGCCGCCGCGATGATCTCCGGGTGGTCGGCGAGGCCGAGGTAGTTGTTCGCGCAGAAGTTGAGCACCCGCGCGTCGCCCGCGCCGAGGGCCCCTGCTGTGATGGTGCTGGACTGGGGTGACGAGATGCGCCGCTCGTGCTTGAAGAGACCGGCGCCGCGGATGGCGTCGAGCTCACCGGCGAGCTGGTCGCGGACTGCTGAATACATGGTTTCCTGCCTCCTAGAAGGTGGTCCAGTCGAGGACCACTTTGCCGCTCGCGCCGTCGCGCGCTGTTGCGAAGCCCTGCTGCCACCGGCTGGCCGGCAGGCAGTCGGTGACCACCGACGAGACCGCCTCGCGCAGTGTCCGATTGGACTGGAGCATGGCGCTCATCGCGTACCAGGTCTCGAACATCTCCCGCCCGTAGATGCCCTTGAGGGTGAGCATGTGCGTGACGACCTTGCCCCAGTCGATCGAGATGGGGCCCGAGGGCAGGCCGAGCATGGCGATCCGCCCGCCGTGGTTCATGTTGTCGATCATCTCGGGCAGGGCGGTGGCGTGCCCGGACATCTCCATGCCGACGTCGAAGCCCTCCTTCATGCCGAGTGCGCGCTGTGCCTCGGCGATGCGCATGCGGCTCACGTCGACGGCGATGTCCGCTCCGACACCACGCGCGAGGTTCAGCCGCGGGGCGGAGACGTCGGTGATGGCGATCTTCCGGGCTCCGGCGTGCCGGGCGACGGCGACGGCCATGAGACCGATGGGACCCGCTCCCGTGATGAGGACGTCCTCGCCGACGAGCGGGAAGCTCAGCGCCGTGTGGACGGCGTTGCCGAAGGGGTCGAAGACCGCGCCGAGCTCGGGGGTGACGGTCGCGTCATGCACCCAGACGTTGGTCTCGGGGACGACGACGAACTCCGCGAAGGCGCCGTCGCGCTGCACACCGACACTCGAGGTGTGGATGCACATCTGGCGGCGGCCGGCCCGGCAGTTGCGGCACACGCCGCAGACGATGTGGCCCTCCCCCGACACGCGGTCCCCGATCCGGACGCCGCGGATGCCCTCACCGAGGGCCACCACCTCGCCGTAGAACTCGTGGCCGGGGATCAGCGGTGCGGAGATCATGCCCTGCGCCCAGGAGTCCCAGCTCTCGATATGGAGGTCGGTGCCGCAGATGCCGGTGGTCATCACCCGGATCTTGACCTCGCCCCACCCTGCCTCGGGCTCGGGTCGATCCACGAGTTCGAACCCGGGATGCGCCCCGGACTTGTACAGCGCCTTCACTGGACATTCCTTCCATGCCGCTCCGGGCCTCCCGCGGGATGGGCGGGGCCTGTGCGGTACGAGTGCCGGGCGGGATATGCCCGGCAGCAACACTATCAGCGGACGACGGCGGGCACGCGTGGGCTCCAGCGCGCGGCGGGGCCGACGTCAGTCCTCGAGGACCGCCGCGAGGACCTCGAGTCCGAGGGTGAGGAACTCCGGAGCGTCGTCGGAGGAGGCCGCCAGGGCGCTGCCCATGCTCATCGCCCAGCCTCGCGCCCGCGTCCACGTGGCGGCGTCGACCGGCCGCAGGGCCTCGAGCTCGGCGCGGAGGGCCGACCGGCCCGCCGCGTCGAACACGAGCCATGCCGCTGCGAGGTCGGTCGCCGGATCGCCGGAGCACAGGTCGCCGAAGTCGACGACGCCGGCCAGCACGCCGCCCGGTCCGAGCACGATGTTCGCCGGGTGCAGGTCCCCGTGCAGCCAGAGGTCCGGCCCCGTCCACGCCGGCGCGGCCAGGGCCTCGTCCCACACCCGGAGCAGCCGGCCCTCCGGAGCGACCGGCAGCGATGCGAGCCGCTCCCGGACGACGTCGTCCCGTGCCGCCAGCGGCCCGCCGCGGCCCACGGGGCTGACAGGGGCACCGGGCGGGGCGGGCTGCTGGAACTCCGCGAGGAACCGTGCGAGCGGACGGGCCGCCGGCAGGCGACGGGCGCGGGGCACGGTGATGCCGGAACACCCCTCGATCCACCGTGCCACGGACCAGTGCCAGGGGTAGCCGGGACCGGGCACACCGCACCGGAGCGGCGCCGACGTCGGCACGGCCAGCCGCGCCGTCACCCCGGGCAGCCACTGCTGCTCGGCGACCATCAGGGCGTCGGCGACCTGCCGCCGGGGCAGCCGCACCACGAGGTCCGGTCCCAGCCGGAAGAGCTCGTTGTCCCACCCGTGGCCCACCGGCCCCAGGGGGCGATCCGCGAGGTCCGGGTGCTGGTCGGCCAGCAGCGACACGACGAGGGAGGGCGCAATGTCGATCTCCGCCCTCGGCAGGACCGCCATCGCACCCTCCCTCGTGGACGTTGCTCGGTAGGAGGGTCCTACCCCTCGACGCCCAGGCGCTGCAGGATGAGCTCACGGACGCGGCCGGCGTCGGCCTGTCCGCGTGTGGCCTTCATGACACCGCCCACGATCGCGCCGACGGCCTGGACCTTCCCGCCGCGGATCTTGTCGGCGACGTCGGGCTGGGCCGCGAGGGCGCCGTCGATCGCCTCGAGCAGCGGGCCGTCGTCGGACACGACGGCGAGGCCGCGCTGCTCGACGACCTCCGCGGGCGTGCCCTCGCCGGCGAGGACGCCGTCGAGCACGTCGCGGGAGAGCTTGTCGTTGATCTTGCCGGACTCGATGAGCGCGTTGAGCTCGACGATCAGTTCGGGCGTGACGCCCAGTTCGGCGGGCTCGACGTCGGCGAGCTTGGCGCGGCGGGAGATCTCACCCATCCACCACTTGCGGGCGACGGCGGCACTCACGCCGGCGGCCACGGTGTCCTCGATCGAGGACATCACACCGGCGTTGACGACGTCGCGGAACTCGGCGTCGGAGTAGCCCCAGTCGGCCTGCAGTCGCTTGCGGCGTTCGGCCGGGGGCTCGGGGAGCTCGGCGCGCAGTTTCTCGATCCAGGCGTCGTTCGTCACCACGGGCACGAGGTCCGGCTCGGGGAAGTAGCGGTAGTCGTCGGCGTCGGACTTGGGGCGCCCGGACGTCGTCGAGCGCGTGTCCTCGTGCCAGTGGCGCGTCTCCTGCAGGATCGGCGTCCCGGAGTCCAGGACCGCGGCGTGCCGCTGGATCTCGTACCGCACGGCGTGCTCGACGGCGCGCAGCGAGTTCACGTTCTTGGTCTCGGTGCGGGTACCGAACTTCTCCTGGCCCTTGGGCTTGAGGGAGACGTTGGCGTCGCAGCGGACGTTGCCGCGCTCCATGCGGGCGTCGGAGACACCGAGGTTCTTGACGATCTCGCGGATCGCGGCGACGTAGGCCTTCGCGAGCTCGGGCGCGCGGGACCCGGCGCCGACGATCGGCTTCGTGACGATCTCGATGAGGGGTACGCCGGCGCGGTTGTAGTCCACGAGCGAGAACTCGGCGCCCTGGATGCGGCCCGTGGAGCCGCCCATGTGGGTGAGCTTGCCGGCGTCCTCCTCCATGTGGGCGCGCTCGATCTCGACCGTGAAGACGGTGCCGTCGGCGAGCTCGATGTCGATGGAGCCGTCGTATGCGATGGGGTCCTCGAACTGGGAGGTCTGGAAGTTCTTCGGGGTGTCCGGGTAGAAGTAGTTCTTCCGGGCGAAGTAGCACTTCTCGGCGATCTTGCAGTTCAGCGCGAGGCCGATCTTGATCGCGGACTCCACGGCCACGCCGTTGACGACGGGCAGGACACCGGGGAGGCCGAGGTCCACGGGCGTCACGTTGGTGTTGGGCACGTCGCCGAAGGCGTTGGGCGCGGAGGAGAACATCTTGGTCCTCGTGTTGAGCTCCACGTGGACCTCGAACCCGAGCACGGGATCGTACTTCTCCATGGCCTCGTCGAAGGTCAGGACCTCATCGGTCACAGCAGTCATCACTTCCCACCTGCGCTTCCTGGAATGGCCGGGGCCTGGGCCAGCAGCGGGCCGCCCCACGTGTCTTCGAGCAGTGATTCGAGGACGGCGCCCACCCGGTAGAGGCGCGCGTCCAGGCGGGCCGGCGCGAGGAGCTGGATGCCGACCGGCAGCCCGTCCTCGTCCGCGAGGCCGCCCGGCAGCGACAGGCCGGGGATGCCCGCCATGTTCGCCGGGATGGTGGCGACGTCGTTCAGGTACATCGCGAGCGGATCGTCGAGCTTCTCCCCCAGCCTGAACGCCGTGGTCGGGGCGGTCGGGGAGATGAGTACGTCGGCCTGCTCGAAGGCGGCGGCGAAGTCGCGCTGGATGAGCGTCCCGGACCTTCTGCGCCGAGCCGTAGTAGGCGTCGTAGTAGCCGGCGCTCAGCGCGTAGGTGCCGAGGATGATGCGGCGCTTGACCTCGTCGCCGAAGCCTGCGGCGCGGGTGGCCCCCATGACGCGCTCGATCGTCGGGGCGCCGTCGGGCACCACGCGCAGGCCGAAACGCACGCCGTCGTACTTCGCGAGGTTGCTGGAAGCCTCCGACGGCATGATCAGGTAGTAGGCGCCGAGCGCGTACTGGAAGTTGGGGCAGGAGACCTCGACGATCTCCGCACCCGCAGAGCGCAGCAGCTCGAGCGACTCGGAGAAGCGCGTCAGGACACCGGCCTGGTAGCCCTCGCCCTGCAGCTCCCGGATGACGCCGATGCGCATGCCCTCGACCTGGCCGAGGCGGGCGGCCTCGACGAGGGCGCCGACGGGATCGGTGAGCGACGTGGAGTCGTGGGGGTCGTGGCCGCCGATGACCTCGTGCAGCAGGGCGCTGTCGAGGACCGTCCGGGACACGGGGCCGATCTGGTCGAGCGAGGAGGCCATGGCGATCGCACCGTAGCGGGAGACCCCGCCGTAGGTGGGCTTCACGCCGACCGTGCCCGTGACGGCGCCGGGCTGGCGGATGGAGCCGCCGGTGTCGGTGCCGAGGGCCAGCGGCGCCTCGAAGGCGGCGACGGCGGCGGCGGACCCGCCGCCGGAGCCACCGGGGATGCGGTCCAGGTCCCACGGGTTCCGGGTGGGACCGAAGGCCGAGTGCTCCGTGGAGGAGCCCATGGCGAACTCGTCGAGGTTGGTCTTGCCGAGGATCGGCATCCTCGCGGCGCGCAGCTTGCGGACCACCGTGGCGTCGTACGGGCTCTGCCAGCCCTCGAGGATCTTCGACCCGGCGGTGGTGGGCTGGCCCTTCGTGACGATGAGGTCCTTCACCGCGATGGGCACGCCGGCCAGGGGGTGCAGGGTGTCGCCGTCGGACCGGGCCTTGTCGACCCCGGCGGCGACGAGCAGCGCCTCCTCGGTGTTGACGTGCAGGAAAGCGTTGATCGCGCCGTCCACGGCGTCGATGCGGTCGAGGTAGGCCTGCGTGGCCTCGACGGCGGAGACCTCCTTCGACGCGAGCTTCTGCGAGAGGGTGTCGGCGGAGAGGTGGATGATCTCGGTCATGGGTTACTCCCCGTCCAGGATGGCAGGCACCTTGAAGCGGCCGTCGGCGTTGTCGGGTGCGCCGAGGAGCGCCTCCTCGTTGCTGAGGGTCTCCCCCACGACGTCGTCGCGGAACACGTTGCTCAGCGGGATGGGGTGGCTCGTGGCGGGGACGTCGTCGCCCGCCACCTCGCTCACGGTCTTGATGGAGTCGACGATCACCGCGAGCTCGCCGGCCATGCGGTCGAGCTCGTCGTCGGTCATGTCGATGTGGGCGAGGCGCGCGAGGTGCGCGACGTCGTCCCGGTTGATCTCAGCCATGGATCTCCCCTGGAAGTCGGACGTGGGTATCTGCCCTCCAGTCTAGTGCTGGCGCGCCCGGCACCCGACATCGGACGAACTGCACCGGCAGGGCGACACGCCGTCCCCAGCACGTCCCCGCCTCACAGCGGCAGGCGGAACACCCAGAGCAGGATGTCCTCGTTGGGGACCTCCCAGTCGCGTTCGGGGACGCGGACGAACCCCATGGATTCGTAGAGGCGGTGCGCCCGCACCATGTCCGAACCGCTCGTCAGGCTCACGGCCTCGATGCCGGGGAGCGTCCTGGCATGCTCGACGATGCGCTCGACCATGGCCCGGCCCACGCCCCCGCGCTGGACCGCGGGGTCCACGGCCAGCATCCGGAACTCGAGCTCACCCTCGACGGCGATGTCCGTGTACCGCTGGCCCGCGAACGTCAGCGCGACCGATCCGACAACTGCGCCGTCCCGCTCGGCGACCCACACCTCGGCGTGCTGGGCGCGGTGCTCGACGTCGGACAGTACCGCCATGTAAGGGTGCGAGTCGTCGGCGAAGTAGCCGGCCTCGAGGTAGGCGCCGCGCGTAATGCGGCGGACGTCGTCGAAGTCCTCCGGCCGGACAGGACGGATGGTGAGGCGGGAGTCGGACACGGCGTTGCCGGACGGGGCGGAAGTCACCGGTTCATTTTGTCATGGGGCAGGGGCTCGACGACGCCCAGCCAGGCGAGGTCTCGGCCCGGGCCCGAGGTTCGGGCGCGGTGGCATCCGGACCCCTCCGGTCGGCCCCCTGCAGGCGGCAGGAGGGTGTCCGGATAAGGCACCTTCACCGGGCATTTTCTCGGGCGGGTGTTATGGGAATCCTGCAGTGCAGTGGCTGTGCGGCCGCCTCCTTCTTCGTCCGCTCGTCTGCAGCTGTCCGAGTGAGGGACCGGCTTACGGGCACATGTTGATTGCGCTCTCGGGTGCCGATCCCAAGACGAGGGCGAGCGGCACGGGAGAATGCAGGAATGGATTCACAAATGCCGGTTGCCATCCGAGCCGCTGCCTCATGGAGGAGGCGTCGCTGGTTGAAGAGTCATTACCGCCGCATTCGGCATGACGCGCGATTTGCCGACGGACGCGAAGAGCACGGCATCGATCTGAACGCCGTTCTCCAGGGAGCCCGCTTCCCCGCCGACTACTGGTCCACGCGAAAGGGCGCCGACCTGGCATGTCCAGAAGAAGGCACGGGTCTATGGGTGGACTATCCCTACGGTCGAACGCTCTAACCAGCCATGATTAAGACCCAGTGCCCGGAAGCCGATCGGCTTACGAGCACCGAGGAAGGGTAAGTTGAGACTCACTACAAAGATGATCTGCAAGGATGGCAGACATCTAAGGCTGGGATAGTCCCTAAGCCCTCGTCCGATCGAGATTTCAGGTGCTGCGCTAATGGACTAAACAAATAACTAAGGGGTCTCTCTCCATGTCGTACGAACTAGACAACAGACTCGTTGTCGGGGTTTCTTCCAGTGCGCTTTTCAACCTAACCGAGTCGGACGCGTACTTTCAGGAGCATAAGGAGGAAAAATACAGGATCTATCAAAAGGAACGTATAGATGACGTTCTCGAGCCAGGTGTCGCTTTTCCCTTCATACAGCGCCTGCTCAGTCTGAACGACCTTCGGTCGAAAGATGACCCTGTTGTTGAAGTGATCGTCCTGTCTAAAAACGATCCCTCTACTGGCCTCCGAGTGCTCAGATCGATCAAGTCTCATAACCTCAATATCTCTCGAGCAGTGTTCACGCAGGGAGAGGCACCCTTCCGCTACATCGAGGCGCTAGAAATGTCACTCTTCCTTTCGGCCAATCGCGGCGACGTGGATGCTGCAACACGGCTTAAATACCCGGCAGGACATGTCCTCCCCTCGACCGCTGTCTACGACTCAAGTGACCAAACACTCCGCGTTGCCTTCGACTTTGACGGCGTGCTGGGTGATGACGAAGCCGAGCGGGTTTACCAAGACACGGGCAGTCTTGAGGAATACCACGCACATGAAACGGAAAACCAGGACCGCGCACTCATTCCCGGGCCGCTGAAAAACCTCCTCCTCGACCTCAACATGATTCAAAAGCTCGAGACACAAAAATTGTAAGGCGACGAGAGCTACGAGCCGCGCCTCAGGATCTCGCTCGTGACCGCACGCAACGCTCCTGCTCATGAGCGTGCGATCAATTCTCTCGAGGCTTGGGGGGTGACCGTAAATGACGCATTCTTCCTCGGGAACATCGATAAATCGAAGATCCTGAAGGTAATGAAACCTCACATTTTCTTTGACGATCAAGAACGTCATCTTGTCCCCGCGGCTTCGTTCGTTGCCGGCGTACACATCCCGTATGGAGTCGCCAACGCGACCAGTAATTCACCAGAGAACACGGAAAAGCTCGACCCCACAGGCGCCGTTACAGAGGACCTCGAGGCAGCAGACCCCTGAGCAAGACGGTCCCGGGAAAGTGTAGGGCGATGGCTGCGCCGGTTCGTCCGCGAACACCGCCCTGACCTCCAAACCGAAGTCAATGAATGTTGACCGCTGACCGGGTCATCCAGTAGTAGTCGAAGCCGACTCGCAGCTCAGTCCCTGCCTTGAGTCCGTTGGTTTTTCTGACTCAGCTTGCGCCAGTGAGGCCTGGAGTATTTGAGTCTGCGAGACTCATTTCATGAGCGCTCTGAGGGACCTCCAGGAACACGCCATCCGAGAGGCTGGAGGCCAGACCGTCGGAGCAAATGTGTTGATAAAGACGGCACTACAAGCTCTTCTTGAAGGAGTGGACTCTCCCTCGCTCCCGCTCCTCGCTGGCCTGTCCCGGCGAGAAGAGCCAGACGCTCACGACCTTTTTCGCGCGGTCGCCCAGGAGCTGGGCATTGCTCCGCCTTCCCCAATTGAAACGACAAAGGAGCGCTGGCAGTTTGTTCGTTGGCTCTGCACTGCGATCGCGAGCGAGACTGCGGAGCCCGATACCGCAGGGTTCATCATTTGGTCTCAAGGATGGATTCAGTTAGGCCACCCCGAGCTGCTGCGTCCACTCATCGGCTGGCTAAGAGAGTGGGACGATCCTCCTTTGGGCCTCGAACGCCATCAGTTGAGCGCCTTGATTATCGAAGAAGCGCGCCGCCTTGCTGACGGGCCCTGGCCAAGCGACTGATCCGAGGTACTTCTCGCATGCATGAGCATCGTTCCCATATTGGTACCAGCTGCGCGGTGACCTACATGAAAAGGAAGGAGGGGCAGCCGGGCGGGGGCAGATCGTGATGAAAAACTGATGTCACGTTCTGCATAAGGCTACGCATCTGCGGATACCCAGCCCGTCCCGCAAAGGGATCCTCCATCGGACGTAGGAGACGAAACAGCTCGAGCCTTTTGTGAGGACACTCCCAGCCCCATCTCCACGGGCGCTACTAGAGTGAATTTGGTTCAGGTTTAGTTATCTTGCCGATTGAAGGAAGATCTGTGAAGCAATCCATGGTCCTCAAAGCGTTGGCGATGCTTGTTCTGTACGTGGTTATTTGGGGAACGGTCGGCTTCCTGGGGGGAGGCTGGGAGGACGCCCGGAGGTATGGTTTCATCGCAGGGCCGATGTTCGCCCTCTTCACGGTTATTCCGTTCATCCTCAAAGCCCGAAGGAATGGCGTCAACTCTGAGGGACCGGCCGAGCCTCGAGGTAAAAGAGAGCGCTGAGTCGAGTCCTTCGATGCGTCAATCCACCTCGCCTCACTGCACCGTGCGTCCCGCGGAAGGATGGACTTGCGGGCGCAAGCCCCTGCCAAGATGACCTATATCCTTGTTTGTCGAGATACTGAATGCATGAAGATCAAGCGAATCCCGATCTGGCTAGCGATCATCGCAATCTTGGGCATCAGCGGAGCTGTGTACTTTTTTATTGGCATAGGACAAGCACTAGGGGCCCTGGCAATACTGACAGTGCTCTACTTCTTCCCCCTGGACAACGGCGTTGTAGCAGGAAACGCGGAGGCAGCGAAAACCGATGCCTACAGAGAGCAGTGGCTTGGCCGGCGGAAGGCACGAAACCAAAACAAGTCACCTGACGCTCCTGCCGAGTAGATTGCCACCAGAGGAGCCTGCAACGGACCCGTTTGTCCGAGCTAAGTGATGTCCTGCTACGTCCTCGCGCTGACGAGCTACAAGAGACTGGTCAAGAGCGCGTTCGACTACAGCAAGGAATCCGACGCCATGGCTGAACCCAAGAACTCTGAAAAACCGAAGTTTGGGCTGAGTCAGATTCTGTTGCTGGCGATGACACCCATACTGGTTCTGGTCGCCATCCCCTTCAACGTGTTCGTCGGTCAGGCCGCTGCGCTCATCTTCGTCGCAATCGCGCTGCCCCTGATTATTGTGGCGGTGCTGTTGCTCAGCCGAGCTGAAAAGAGGAGATGGGCTCAGCATGACTAGGGTGCACAAGTTCTAGCCAGTGTGCAGGGCGTCCCGCTGCAGGATCCGTTCCGAACGTTGTCGCCGGCGGATGGGGCGACGAAGCGCGCGGCTTCATGGCGCGGAGGATGCTCGAACCATAGGGTCAAATCATGGGGAACGAATACGGCGATGCGAACCACCGTGTCCACAATGATGTCATTGAGATCATCGACATCGGCGCCTCCGCAGCGGACGAACCAATCCCAAGCACGAGCAACAAGCCCGGGCTCACACGACGCAAGCAGTTCGCACTCGGCGGGACTCTGATGGCCTGCGTCTTCGCTGGGCTCACCCTTCTTCCCTCAACAAATGACGGTCCCCCGGCGGAACCGGTCGAAACACCAGCGGAGGCATTGAACGCCTGTGAGGCAATTGAGCAGTCCGAAAAGCAGGAAGCCGCCGAGCTCGCCGGACAGAGCAAGGAGCCTCAAGCGAGTGAGCATCCGCCGGGGTACAGCCTCTTCGGGGTCATGACCTCGAACGACAGTACGAGCCTCATTGGACTGACACACCCTGACGGGTTCATACAGATCTGCGAGCAGTCCGCGCGTAGTGCACCATTCGATGTCCGTTTTCCTACGGAAGCAGACCTGGGCGAACTTCCCGACGGCATGACCTACGCATACGCCTCGTCCTCCAGCTTCACCGACAACACCCTCACGCTTCGCCTCGAGGGCGTTCGTCGCGCTGACGGGACAGTAACGAAAAGCGTGACGTTGCCCGACGGCAAGACCGTCCCCGCCACCGTCGAGTCCAACACCTAGGACCACCAGCGTCGTATCGAAGCCTGATGAGCCGACCCGGCCTCATTCCCGTAGAAGGATGGTGTTCTGCGCGTCATACAGACTTCCTAGTACATGTGCGCACTAGTCACGCTGGACCCATCTTCCTTTTTCTGCTCGGCTGGAGTCTGACGTCCATCACGCACAGGGTTAGGCTCTGATCACCGAGTATCAGACAGCGATCATGGGGGTAGCAATGGCTCTTGGTGGACCGGAGATTCTTATCGTCCTGCTGGTGTGGCTGGTCCTCATCGTCGTCGCGGGGATCGTGCTGTACCTGATCATCAGATTGGGAGTGAAGCACGGGATACGGTCCTATTACGCAGACGCTGCGCAGCCTCCCAACCCGGGGAGCTGATCGTCTGGCTCGGAAAGCTGAACGCCGACGCTTTTCGCGTCGTGAGGCAGGATGCTCCCATGGAGAACGGGATGAAACGTACTGCCGCTGCTGCTGTGGGCTGCGCAGCTTTTCTGCTCACCGGTTGCGCAATGGTGTTCTTTTCCGAGGACGAGAAGCTCGAGATGCGCGACAGCGCGAGCGAGTATCAGCAGGCCGTTCTGGAAGACCTGGTCGTCACTGAAGCCGAGTACCGCGACGCGGTTGATGCTGCACGCACCTGCATCCAGGACGCAGGATGGGGTGTCGGGCCGATCGAGCGGCAGCACGGCAACCAGCTGGGCTTCCAGTCCTCCTACAGTGGTGATGCCCCACCTGCGGACGAAGTGATGCAGGCCTGCAACGACGAGTTCATGACCCAGATCGGCCCAATCTGGGTATCCCAGCGCACGAAGCTCACTTCGCATCCCTGACTCTTAGGCTTGCCCGACGGGGTCCAGCCGAAGTGTCGACTCTGATCTTGTGAGGCAGCCTCTTCGTCGTGCGTCCACCGTCTGCGGGGTGTCCGTGGTGTTACTGGTCGTCCTGGGCTGGAGCGGACTGATGCTCGCGGTCCGCGGCGTGGTCATCCCTCCATGGGTGGCCGCCGACGTCCTCTGCGGTATCCCCGTTCGCACGTAGCTTTCAGTCAAACCGCACGAAGGCTCGGATGGGCCCTCCAGCGAATTCGTCTGTCTGCGTGTAGCCCAGTGCTTCGTAGAATGCCTTCTGCGTTGGCTCGTCATCAGTGATGAGAACCTTTTGCCGCACGTGCGGGTACTGTTCGAGGGCTCGCTCAGCGAGAGCGCGTCCTAAGCCCTTCCTGTGATGTGACGGCCGGACGAGGATGTCCTGGAGGTAGCAGATCGAAGCACCGTCGGAGATCACGCGAGCCAGTCCGACAAGCACCTGACCGTCGCGGGCAACCACGAGTGTCGACGATCCTTCAAGGGCCTTTCGGAGAGTGTCCGGATCCTTTGTGTAGGCAAGCCACCCCACCGCGTCATAGAGGGCGAGAACATCGCTCAGCGCCAGGTCCTGGGCCTTCACTACCTCGATCGTTGTCGCGATTCATCGAAACACAGTGCATGCTCTCGTCTGCACTCGAGGCCACTGGTGTCCGCTCGAGGATCCTTCTACGAAGCAATCTCTAGGGGGTTGGGAGTTAAAGTGACACATGACATCCATCGTTAGCGCATCAGGGACCTTGATCGTCGCAACTATCGAGAAGGTGAATGTTCGCCTCGCGGGCATCGAGGTCACGAATGCTCCCCTCCATGTGGACGTTCCATCTGGCACCCCCTGCGTAGTCGTCTACCTCAGCGCGGCGCGAGGGTACGAGACGGTAACCCACGATGGCGAAATCGCTCGGACCCGAAGTCTCGAGGACCTTGCGGCAGAAGCCGAGGAAGCCCAGAAGGACGGGCCTCCCAAGATAAGCAATCTCAGCAGAGTGGGCGTCACCATCACTGACGACGAAGGTACTCAGTACGAACCATCCGGGTTCCGAATGGTCGGAGACGGTACTGGCTGGGATGACATGCTCGTCTACACGCCGGCACCACCCTCAGCGGCCACGACTCTGCACCTGGACTTCACGGTCGACGGCGAGTCCACCGATAGCCGTTGCGAAGTAGCTTTAACTGCCCGCTGAGGGATCCTGAACCGGACAGTCGTTGGTCGCGTTTAGTCGGACATGGAGGGCTTGGGGCGTAGGTAATCGAGGAGGAACCCGCCGAGGATCCCTGCACCCAGAATGACCAAACCGGGCCACAGCATCATTGGACCGGTAAGAGTTCTGATGTCGAAGTCGAACAGGGCCTTGAGCGCGAGGATTGCGACGCCATAGGCGAGACAGATAACTGCCGCCGCGATTACCACCCGCGATCCTCGGGTTCGATGTGTCGTTTTGGGGAAGGTCGCCGCATACTCTTCCGGGGTGCCGAACTCGGCCTCCGGGGCCACGCCTGTGCTCCCCATGTGGGCCTTCACTTCTTCAATGGCCTCCGCGATCTGCTGTTCGGCGACACCGCGGAGGCGTAGGTTGAAGGCGAGGTCGTGTTCGTAGGTCATGAGATGTCCTGATGTCCTGTTCGTAGGCTGGCAAGAGTGTCGGTCATGTGATTCCAGGCAAGGGTCGAGCGCTCGAGCTCTTCATGTCCGAGCAGCGTGAGAGAGAAGACCTTCCGCCCGGGCCCGGATGCGTCGTGCTCCCATGAATGACCGACGAGACCCTGCTCCTCGAGTCGTCGCAGCAGCGGGTAGAGGGTTCCGCCCTTGATCCGCTCGAACCCATGACGTTTAAGGAGCTCAAGCATGGCGTAACCGTGCTGTTGCTGCGTGCTGAGAACCGTCAGGATCGCGCGTGGCAGAGCAGCCCGCGTCAGCTCAGATACCCAGTCGATCGTCATAGGTAGTTAACCTACCTATGTACAGGACTGGAATCAACGGCTGTCCTAGTAAGGGATCCTTTAGTGTCCCGGCCTGCCGATGCTGCACTGAGTGCTTCGTTGTTGTCATGGTGGAGTTGAGGATGAAGTGCACCCGCGGAAAACCTGACGAATCAGGTCGAGGTAGGTGAGCTTTCTGGGAAAAGCGCTGTGCCGGTGTTGCACCAGTTCTTTTCCTGTCTTTCGATCAGGGCGTGATCAGGGTGTAGTTGGACTGAGTGTTTGGAGTCCGGTGACGCGGAGGAGGTCGAGTTTCGCCTCGTCCGTGCTCCCGGGAACAGCTGTGTAGACGACGATGCGTAAATCGCTGCCGGGGGCGGTCAGCACATCGCAGTCGATGGTGATCGGCCCGACCGGGGTGTTTGTCACTGTTTTTCGACTGGACCGGTGCTCGGCGACTCGAGCGTGGCCCCAGCGGCGCTCGAACTCGGGCGACTCGGCACGGAGCCGGGATACGAGCTGACCCAATGCCTTGTCCTGCGGATAACGGCCGACTGCAGCGCGGAGGTCTGCCGCCAGGTCACGCGCGAAGTCCTCTTCATGCTGTTCGTCGAAGTCTGTGCCCGCATGGCCCGAGGTGAAGTGCCGCCACACCAGATTCCGTTCGATTCCGATGTAGCGGGACGGGTCCCCGTTCAATGCTGCCCACAGCGGATTCCAGTCCAGGATGTCGTGGGCGGCGGTGAAGACAGCCATCGGCACATCGGAGAGGCGGTCGATGATGCGCTGGACTCCGGGCCCAATGTGCTGCGGAACCACTCCCGTCGAGGGCGGTGCAACCCCGGCGGCCCGGTAAAGATGATCACGTTCGTCACCGGTGAGACGCAACGCGTTCGCTAAGGACCGGAGTAGCTGGGGCGAGGGGTGAAGCGCGCGCCCTTGTTCGAGGCGCACGATGTAATCGACGCTGATTCCAGCCAACGTGGCGAGCTCCTCACGCCGGAGACCGGTGGTGCGTCGTCCGGCGCCGGCAGGGAAGCCGACCTCGGCAGGCCCCACCCGCTCCCGCCATGCTCTGAGTACGCTGGCGAATTCGCTCATGCCTGCAATTGTCCTCCACGTCGAGGCGGTGACGGTGGTACTGCCAGTCCCCCCGTCAACGGGGACCTGGATGAGATTCGACCCGGGGGGCACCATGAAGACATGACAACCACACTGATCACCGGCGCCAACAAGAGCCTCGGTCTCGAAACCACTCGCCGCCTCATCGAGGCCGGCCACACCGTCTACGCAGGAATGCGCAACCTCGCCAACGGCGATGCGGTCCAAGCACTGGGCGCACACCCCGTACAACTCGACGTCACCGACCAGCAAAGCGTCGATAATGCCCTCGGCTCTTTGCCGGAGCTCGATGTCCTGGTGAACAACGCCGGTATCCTCGGCACCTCGTTCGGTGTCGACGACCTCACTACCGAGGCGATGCACAGCGTGCTCGACACCAATGTGCTCGGTATCGTCCGGGTCACCCAGGCAGCCCTGCCCCTACTACGCAAGTCCTCCCACCCGGTCATCGTCAACGTCTCCTCCGGTGTGGGCTGGCCGCGCTTCCTCAGCACCGAAGGACACGACGAGTTCCCCGTACCCGCCATCCCGTACGCGGCCTCGAAGGCCGCCGTCATCGCGCTTACCGTGCAGTACGCGAAAAACCTGCCATCCTTCCGCATCAATGCCAGCGATCCCGGATACACCGCCACGGATTTCAACGATCACGGCGGTCACCAGACCGTGACCGAAGGCACCGACGCCACCGTAAACCTCGCCCTCCTGGGCACCGACGGTCCCACCGGCGAGTTCCACAACCGGCACGGACGCATCACCTACTAACCGTCCACCCCACACCTCTACCGGCATCAAGAACACACAGGTATGCACCATCAGACGCAGACCACAGCAACTCGCCCACTCTGACAACCAACAGCGCACCACACCCACCAGCTGAACCAGCTCACACCCGTACACAGGAGGATCCAGGACTGTGCCGCCCGGGGATCCTGCACCGGGACGCTTTGAGTGAGTGGTGCGCCCTCGGCACGACGGCCGCGAGTACAGTCACCGCATGGGGAAATCAGCGTGCACTTGGATCGGGGCCTGCTCGAGCATTCGGCTGCTGTCGGCCTGTGGAATTGCTTACGGGACACCGGATCGGGAAGAAAGCTTCACAGTCCAGGGCGGTCAGTGCTCAGCTCGCTGGTGGCTCGAGCCGCTAGTCAATGACGTGCCCCAGGAAGCGTCTTCCGTTGCCAGCCGAGCTCTGGCCGATTCCGAGGTTTCCTTGTCTGAGCTCAATGACTGGAAAAACACAATCGCAAAGGCTCAATCGGGCGATAAAGAGATCCCTGAGCACCGGCTAGAAAGCTATGCCTACGTCGAAGTAGTCAGGGCCGACGTGCGCTCCGAGCTTGAAGCGGCTGGCTTCCCCGATGCCCCAACCCGAGTCATCGAGGTTCTCTCAGACTCGAAGTGCAGCTGATTCGCTCCATCAAGTACCAGCGTCATTAGTGACGCACGAAACAGGATCGCTTACTGCACCTGCTCTGTTTTGACTTCACCGCGGATTATGGAGGCTGGTGTTGTCACCACAGTGACGGGATCCATCAGGTGACTACGAGGCCGGCTCCTGCATACTGGGTCGGCATGGGGAAGACATGGCTTGTCGCTGTCTTGGTAGGAGTACCACTGGTCTTCGTGGCGGGGATCATCTACTGGTTCTTGCATCCGCAGCTCACGCTCACGCTCGAGGATTTCATGGAGAACGGGTACACCGGGAAAGACGTTACGACCGAAGTCGTAGAGATCACCGACGCGGCCTGTGGTCCTGAAATTAAGTGCGTCGAGGCGTACAGCACAGCTGAGGCGGACTACTACCGGTTCCGGACACATGCCGCGGCGGAGGAGTTTGGTTTGACCCTCGAGGACAGCTTCAGCGTGAACTACTTCGTCATGGACTTCGCGGGTAAGGATGCCAGCGTCAACGACCAGCTCTACGCCATGCAGCAACTGGCTGGTATGTGGAACGACTACGAAGGTGACTTCCCGGTCCGCTGATTGGTACGAGCACCTGCGTGGCCAAAGATTAGCGGATGAAGCGGGCAGAGCGATCCCGCAGCGGGATTGCCTTGTGGGCGTCCGAGTAGGCGACTGCCGGCGTCAGTGAGCTAATGCGGTTCGCTATAACCTCTGACCTATGACTACGTATGACCAGCGCCTTGTTGAGCTCTACGATCAGGACAATCCTGACGGGCCTGATCATGACTTCTATCGCGCCCTTGCCGCTGAAGTCTCCGCTCGAAAAATCCTCGATTTGGGATGCGGGACCGGCATCCTCACGGTGACCTTTGCGGGTAAAGGACGAGACATCGTTGGTGTGGACCCCTCTCCTTCGATGCTCTCCCACGCACAGCACAGGCCAGGCTCCGAGCGTGTTGAGTGGATCCTGGGTGATAGCAGCAGCATCCCTCGGGACGGATTCGACTACGCGGTGATGACGGGCAATGTCGCCCAGCACATCCCCGACGGGCAGTGGGAGCGTACTCTCCTTGACCTGCGACGGGCACTGCGCCGGGAAGGGATTCTCGCGTTCGAAAGTCGCAACCCAGCTGGGCGAGAGTGGGAGAGCTGGGCTTCAGTAGAGCGCAGCACACGAGAGACCCTTCATGGTCCTCTGACGGAGTGGCAAGACGTGTCAGAGCTTGCACCAGGGGTTGTCGAACTGAGGGCTCACAACCTGTTCGCGGACACTCAGGACGTCGTGACGGAGACCCTCGTTCTGACCTTCCGAAGTCGAGGTGTCCTCGAGGAGCAGCTCCGCGCAGCAGGCTTCGAAGTTCAGGCCACCTATGGAACGTGGACATGCACACCATTTACTGAGAACAGCCCTCTTATCGTCCTTGTTGCCAGAGCGCGTTGAGGAATTTCCACAGGCCAGTCGCTGCCAGGACTCAGGGCGTCGACCGGCCGCTAGGTTAGGAGTGTGAACCCGACATGGCTGCGTCTTCGGCCTCTGCGGCGCGAAGACGCACCTGTCCTCAGCGAGTGGGGTGGGGACAGTTCTTTCTGCGAGCACACCGGGTGGACTGTAACGTCCCCGGCCGCCCTGTACACCTTCTGGTTGCAGCAGGTCCAAGACCGGCCTGATGGCCTGATGCGGCTGGCAGTCGAGGACCCGACCATTGATGAGCTGGTCGGGTACGTGGATCTTCACGGATCGGACCCAGGCGAGAAGGAACTCGGGTTCGTAATCGGTCCCTCGCGCCGCTGGGGGCAGGGGCTGGGACGGCGCGCCGCCGAAGCCGGCCTCACCTACGGGTTCGAGGAACTGGGGCTGGAGCACATCTGGGCGGAAGCATTAGCCGCCAACACCGCATCGGTGCGCATCCTGCGCTCCCTCGGAATGGAGGAAACGGGAAGGGGCACACCGGGGATGTTCCTGGGCGAGGACAGCTACTACCTGCAATTCAGCATCAGCCGTCGGGCGTGGACGCATGAGGGCGACGTGCCAAGCTGAGAAGATGACAGACATCACGTGGCAGCAAAGGATTGATTGTTTCTACGAGCAGGACTTCGACGACGACGACCCGCAAGGCTCTCTCACGAGAATGCGCATACTCCTCTCCGAGAAGCCCGAAGGAGACCCGGAAGCCCTATTCGAGTTAGCCGGCGTGCACGATGCCCTGGGACTCGAGGACAACGCCATTTCGTTGTACAGGCGAGCGATTGCAGCAGGACTGGAAGGCACGAGCGCGCTACGCGCGTCCATCCAACTCGCAAGCACCCTACGGAACATCGGCGAAGCAGCCGAGGCCGTATCGATCCTGGAATCCATGCCAGACGCCGGTATCGACGAAGGAGCCCGCCAAGCCTTCCTCGCCCTAGCACTGCACGATCAAGGCAGGCACGCAGAGGCCTTACAAACCGCGCTGCTGGCCCTCATCCCCACACTCGCTGGTTACCAGCGATCCCTGCGCGCCTACGCAGCCGAACTGCCCCACACTGCCGAAAAACCCTAACCGCGGCGTCCCGATGATGGATCCTTCAACGGACAGAGGCCGTCATGCTCGCTTCAGGCTACGAAGATGCAGAACGGATGACCGGCCGGATCGGCGTAAACGTACAACGGCTCGTTCGGGTCGTCCGTACGATCGAAGCGGAGCTCTGCCCCCAACGCCAGTGCCCTGAGTGGTGATGATCGAGTGTCTCCCGGTCAGGAACGGTCAGATCGAGGTGCATCTGCATCGGCACATCAGCCAAGGGCCATGTCGTCCGCTTCAAATGATCAACTTGCTGAAAAGCGAGACTGCGGTTGCCCTGCCCATCAGTGAGAACGAGCCAGTCGACATCGTCAGGCATGCCCTCACCCGCGGGCTCATCTCCTGGTCGATACTGGAGCCCGAGCAGTTCACGGTAAAACTCCGCCAGTCCTCGCACATCAGTAGTGTCGAGAACCGTGTGAAGCACCTGAGGGAATCCAGTCATGGGCCGAGACTAACGATCATCACGGTTCCCAGCCAGCGTCTGCCCAAGCACCATTAGGCTAGCCGGAGTCATTGAGGAACTATTTTCAGCGAGTCGTTCCGCTGAGGATCCTCCTGCGGGACAGGCTTGGAGGCGTCCGGCCAGACTAGCTGGGGGTTCTTGTCCAGGTCTGTTGATTGGTGGTGCGTTGCCAGTGCTGGCGTGGGTCTTCCCACTCGCGTGCGACATCGGTCAGCCAGATAGTCGTGTCGGGGTTCCACCCGGCAATGACAGTGGACGTGCTGGCGTCGACATGCAGCGCACGGTTGGCGCTCGTGAGGTACGCCAGGGTTGTCAGGTGCACCGCGTCCCATCGTTCCGCGACCTTTTTCCCAGTCCGGAATCACCCACCTGCCATCGTGTCCGGTGCAACGGAACCAGTCATGACGACGGGATGCTGTGACCTCTAACGAGTGTTCACGGCACAGGGACACCCAGTCCTCACCCGTACGTATCTCGTAGGTACGACCGGTACCGCGCACGGGGATCACGGTTGCCTGCTCCCAGCCGAAGGAGTCCTCGATGAGATTCAGGCCCAACGGCATCCGCCCGACCGTGTGCAGGGTCCCTTGCGGGAAGGACCACCACGTCCCCGACCAGGGGGCGTGAGGATCCCGGGGACGTTCCTTACCTGCGTGGACCTCCTCGGCGCGTGCACCTCGAGCCCACGCAGCCAGGGCCTGTGACGGTTCCCCGCGCAGAGGTGCAGGATCATCGGGCGATCGCCAGTCGATCGCCCACTGCTCAAGCTGCCGGCCCTGCGACCACCACTGTGTCGACGGTGATGTCATGACATGCCGGGCAAGCGGGGCGAGGGCGGCTGTCACCTCGGGAAGCGCCGCGAGGACGTCCTCCCCGTCAGGTTCCTGCCAGGGCCGCGACGTGTCGACCGCCTCAGCCAATGCGCGATCGATGGCCTCAGACCCAACTTGCGTGACCTCGAGCGAGGTCAAAGCGGCGATGAGATTTGTAAGGGCGGGCCGCGGCGGCGGCGTCTCAGCGTCGGCGCCAGAGGTGGCAGATAGCAGTACTCGGGAGGTGCCTTTGCCCGGATCCAAATAATAGGCGAGCCAGAACACAGCGGACCTGACAAACGGATCCAGCTCTATCACTAGTTGCAGGCACAGACGTCGCCCACGAGGCCCTGCCCACAGCACTTCCGCCCCCGTATCCATCTGCTCACCCTACGTGCGAGCCCGGGTTCACGAGAGGGTCCCCGCCGAACGGTGCGGGAGCGACCAAAGTGAACCTCGGTCAAAGTGGGCGACCGGTAACGGCCTCCTTACGGGGTTATCTCGATCAGGTCGTCTGGGATAGGCCAGTCAAGGACGAGGAAGACTTTTGGTGGGCGTGGCGCACGAATTCATTGCGGGGCGTGTGCGGCTGATTGAGCGATAGCTGGGATGTGAGTGACCGGAATAATGACGACGTCGCTGACCTTCCAATTCAGGGCTTTAAGCCCGTCATGGGCGTGCTCGAGTTGCTGCAAATTGACGTCTGGTTGTTGTGGGACGACGAAGGCTTCGATGTGGAAGACCTGTCCTTCGTCCCGGATACGGGCTCCGATGTCCTGGGTCCAGTCCAGGCCGTGCAGGTATTCCTCAACCTGCCCGAGCAGGGGGTTGGGGTCCTTGTCATCGAAAGTCGTAGCCCGCGCGTCAAGCAGTCCCTTGATCGCTGCGCGGACGTTGACGAAGCCGTCCCTGAGTATGGAGAAGGCGACGATGAGCGCCGCTGTGGCGTCAGCCCACCACAAGCCAAAGCCGATCCCGGTGACCCCGATGATCACGGCGACGCCGGTCATCCAGTCGGCTTTGTTCATGTCCGCGTCGGCGAAGAGGACCTTGTTGTGCAGCGGTGGGGCCAGTTTCAGTTTCATTCGCCCGAGGATCACCGGTGGAACAGAGGTGATCACCATGGCGGCGATCATGAGCCAGCCCAGCCAAAACGTGTGTCCGAAGAGTGTGATTCCGCCGATGGTCGGGTGTTCCGCTGTGATCAGCTTGATCGTCGAGTCCACAATCAGGTACCCGCCCATCGCGGCCAGCGCGGTTGCTGCGACGAGGTGGGAGACCCCGATCGCCCGGTGATGCCCGAAGGGACGTTCGGTGGACGCGGGTCGGCCGGCGACCCGAACACCGATCAGGAAGGCGATCGGTGGGATGAAGGAGAGCATGTCCTCGATCCAGGCCGTTTTCATGGCCTGGGAATTGCCGAGCACCAGGAAGATCACGCTCACCGTCACCAAAAGCGTGCCGATGGTGACCCATTCCAGCCGCACGGCCTTTTTCAGCGCCCGCGCTACTTCATCCGGCATTCCGGTCTCGCGAACCCTGTCCGAGGGTGTCACGAGGACGTTTCCTTCCGGGACTGCAGATACGTGTCGAGGTCCAGCAGGAACCCGTTCTCCCCGAGAGGTACCGCAAGGACGTGCTGGTGCCGGGACCCGAACTCGTCGACGGACTCCGCGTACGGGCGGGTCAGGCCGGCTCTCGTCGTCCAGGGTGTCTTGTCCGTCAGGCCACCGATGACCATGTCCAGCTCGCCGTGTTCCAACCGGTTCATCAGGTCCTCCTCCCCGGCCTGGACCCATTCGACGCCAGCGGCACGATCCGCCGCATATCCCTCAACCAGGTCCACCTCACTTCCGGAAAGCGTCGAGCCCTCGTCTTCGACGTAGGGCGGGCTTATCGATGCTCCGACCCGCAGTGTTCCGCCACTGACCCGGGTCAGTGTTCCGTCCGGATCGGCGGGAAAGCGTGACACGCACCCGGTGCTGGTAGCCAGCACCACCAGGATGACGGCGAGGCCTTTGAGCAATCGTTCCATGCTGCCTACGCTAGGCACGCTCTGGCCCCTTGGCGCAAAATCTTGCTTCACCGCTGTCCTATGGACGGTTGTCCGCGGACGGTGGGAGTTCCACCCCGACATCGTTTTGACGATGACCCGTTGCCAACGCTGACATCGTATTCGCCGACCACGCTGAGCCATCGGCTAACGGACCAACCCTGGAGCCTAACTATCCTTCGCCCTGTGGCGCACCTCAGTCGCCCGGTAGGCATACCCATCCTGCTCGAAGGCTTCCCAAGCGAGTTCCACCGTGTCGCCGGCGCTAAGCGTGCGATAGCCAGGCATCACCAAATGACCGAAATGGGTCCAGCATCCGCCCGGGGTGTCCTCGGAGTCTACGACTCCCCAGCCGTGTTCGTCATTCCAGAAACGGACAATTCCGTGGGTCTTCATCGGGTCAGTCTAGGTGCGCTAAGGGATCGACTTACGGACAGCCGTACGATGAGATTGTGGGCTGGTTCAACATCAACATCGGCGTTTTCCTCATACTCTCCGCCGCAATCCTTTATTTCTGGATCGAAGCGATGCGGAAGCGCGGCGTGCTGAACGTAGGAATTGCCCCTGTCGACAAGCTCAACAACAGCCGCTTCCGCGCGGTGCCCCTGTTCCTGCTTGCTGCAGTCGGCGCCGGTGTCATCGTCTACCAGCTTTTCGTTGCGCTCCTGAATTGAGGCACATTGTCCGTCGGCATCGTCATGGTCCTCATCTCACTCGTCTTCTTCCTCGCGAGGAAGGAAATCGGTAGGCTCCAGGCGCACATCCTGCTGGCGGTCTTCCACATCGGTGAGAACAAGCAGCCTGAAATCGCGGCAGGACTGGCATCTGCCTGGAAGGCTCTCGCAATCCTTCTCTTCGCGAGCGGAATCTTTATCGCCCTAGCAAGCCTTTTCGCACGCTAAACGGGCCTCGTGTGAGCCCCCACGTCAGAACTCATAGGCGCCCGGTAGCGGATCGGCTTTCGGACTGCGCGAATCGTTCAGATCCGACTGCAGATCCCTCACCGCTCTACCGCCTGAGTAGGCGCGCGTTAAACGATCCTCCTGCGGACGTCGTCAGGAGAACTTAGTCCTTTGCCTGTGCCCCGCTGACGGGTACTTCGTCCGGAGCTACTTTCACGCAAGCTTTCCCACGAGGAAGCAATTTCTCGTCTCGATGAGTTTCTTGAGGTATCGCTCGAGGACCAGCTTCTCGACCAGCCGGCCTAGCGAGCCAAGGGGCGCGGCGAACCAGATCCGATCCACCATGGTCGTCACCCCGTCATGGTGACTGAATTCGTGGACATGGCGGAACTGGCGGAAGGGGCCCTTGATCTGCTCGTCCACAAAGTAGTCCGGTGCTTCCATCTCCGCGATTCGACTTGTCATGTGGATTGGAAGACCGAAATGCCAGGCACGCCAGGTCACCTGCTCGCCCAAGGAGATAAGCCCCGTGGTTGTACCAGCGATAGCTTTCTCCCTTGAGTGGACCATGGAACCAGTGAGCATCGATGCTTCGAGAGCGATCAAACAGCTCCGACTGAGGAACACGTGCTCGAGTGGTGCACTCGAAATAGACAGCCATGGCTTCAGTTTCGCACCACAACTCCTACCTTCTTCAACCGCCGCTCCTAATCTCATGGAGGGGAAATCTACAAAGTACCGCGATGAACTGTCCGCTCCGGGATGGGGTTGCGCCCCCTGGAATCACCTGTGGTTAAGCAGTGTGGTGTCAGATGTCCAGCATTGTGTTCCGGGCGTCCTTGGCGGGTGGAAGAGCTCCTGTGTCGAGATCTTCCATGAGATGGATGGAAGCGTACTGCCATGATTTGACGCGCCCGGCGTCGTCGAAGACCCGGTATGTGCGCCGTAGTCGGCCTTGCCGGTAGTGAGGGTGTATGAAACTCACCTCGACCTGTGTTTGGGGCCAATCACCGACCACGTCGACGCGGGCATCAGCAACCCCGTCGGAGAGGGGAACCATCTCCCCTCCGGGTGTTCGCCAGTATGACTCGAGGCGGTCGAACTCGGCACAGAGGGCCTCGACGGCTGCCTTCTTCTGTTCCTCGGAAAGGTTCACCCTGTCCCACGACACGTGAGGATCGCCGGCGACCACAGGATTGATCTGAGGAGCATCACCTTCGGACCATCCAGGGATGTCTATCTCCTCGATCGGCGTCGATGGAAGCTCGTTCGCCCGAAGGACAGCAGGAAGTCCGCCGGTAGGCACCTCTATCTGTCGATAACGGTAGGTGTACTCGGTACCGCCATACCCGTCGTGAAGCGCCTTCGGGGCGGCGGCATACACCACCAGGTAAGGCGAGGATCCGTCCTCAAAGGCTAGTAACGGGATGCGGTCGATGCTCGCGCGGTGTGTTCGGCCGCCGGCGTCGAGGACCAGAAGCTCACGTGCTTTCAACCATTGCGCCTGATCGTCCACGTTGGCGTCCCAATGACCAGACCAGAGCCATACGCCGTGCCGTGTCGTCCCGATCAGATGAACATTCATCAGGCCCATGAACCGGGTAGCCTCGCCTGTCCGGGAGATATGGATGGCCGTGGAGATCACCCGCGAAGCGGTTCCCTCGTCTTCTCTCATCTCATCCGCCATCGCCGGCGTGTAAAGAATCCATACTCCGGTGGAGGCCGCAGCAACTCTCATGTGGGGGTTGATCAAGCCCACAGGAAGATCGGTCCAGGTAATGACCCGGTCGGGATGCCCTGGACGTCGAATGACCGCGACAGGTTCGGAGATACCTACCCGAATGTGTGAATCCGCGACGACGACGTCCTGCCATCCTGCTGACTCATTCACCATGGCGGAAGTATCGCACTCCACCCAAACGCCCGCGCAGGATCCACCATTGCTCATCGTGATCGCTAAATCACTCGAGGACCTGATGTTGTGTTCGTCCGGGCCAGTAGCGTGTGGAGCACCTGGGTCTTATCTACTCTCACTCGAGGAAGCCCTCTCCGACTACGACACCTTCAAAAACGACGCCCGGTGGAGTCCAAGCTATTTTCCTGTCTTTGCGGACGGCGGCGGGGACTTCTACGTCCTGGGTTTCGCCCACGAAACAGAGCCACCCATATGACACTTCTACTCAAAGTGGGCTGAACAGTCCCTTGAGTACGAGTCCCTGGCCGCCATGATGGAAACGGCCGCTGCAGCCTTCGAGGCCAAGGCCATTTATGTCGATCAAGCCGGGTATGTGGACGTCGACGACGAAGCTTTCGCGATCATTGCAGCGCAGATGAACCCCCGCGTCCCGTGGTGGAGCGATCCAGTGTGAATGCGTCGATGGCTCTCCAGTCAGCAGCAGCGACGACTGATCACCGCTGAGGGATCGGCTTACGGGCGCTCACTCACTGCGGTACTACGGTGGTCTGCATGCCGAACATGTCCCGTAATCTCGAACTCAAGCAGTGTTGAGCTTGTCGCTCAAGGGCTGTTCCAGGATCCGATCCTGCTTCGCTGGTTCCTGTCCGCTAGACGAGCGCCCTGCTAGGCGTGACCGTTCTTGGATATAGGCACCAACTCGTGGAAATCAAAGCTGTAGCCGCTGTTCGCCATTGACAGCTCAGCACCTCACTGAGCGACCGGCTGACGAAACGGTGTGCCTATGTGGTCAGCTGGTGGGTGTTTGCTCCATTGGGTGATTCTTCAGCTTCACGGCGACGCCATCGTGGACGATCCGGTGTGCTGCCGTCGTCGGCTTCCTCGAGGCCTGATCCGTTACGTGCGCCGTGAATTCAGTTGCGAGCGTGAGTCGCGGGTATATGGCAAGAACTTCTCCGACGAAGTCTTCCGGAAGTGTGTGTGAGCGGAAGCCCGTTATATCGAGGCCCGTCGCGGACTCGAGTAGGTACCCCTCTAAATCCATCTCAGGATCAACCGATGGCCAATTGTGCCGCACGATCACTTCGAGGGCGCGCTGTCGTCGGTCCGGTCCCCAGCCGGCTCCAGCGGTAAGCGCGACCGCGATGTGCCCGCCGGCTTCCTCGTAGGACAATGCAGCGTTGTCGAACGCCGGCACGGCCCCGATATCGTGCAGCATCGCAGCGATGTACAGCAGTTCGTGATCAACGTCCTTTCGTGCCTCGATCAGGACGAATGCCTCCGCCCACAGCCACGATCGCATGACGTGGTTGAGAAGCGCAGGAGTATGGTAGGAAGCTGCGAGGTCGAAAGCGGCGCGGGATGCCTGAGTGCTCGGAGCATTGAAATCGTGCAGACGCATATGGACATCGTCGCAGACCACAATCTCGGCAGCCCTCTCATTCAGTCCAGTCAATCTGGCAAAAATCTCCACGCAGGCGTCCGGTCGAGGATCCCTCAGCGGGACGCACAATTCCGCCGTATTCAAGCTGACAGGTTGTCCAAACATCACCACGGGCCCCTCAGAGCCTTGATCAGCAAGCGAATCGTCACTCCACGATCGAAGCGATGGCTAGGATCGTCCCGCCCTCCCCCACCAAAGGGCGTCAATCGTCAAAGAATCATTGCTCGGCGATGATCGAGTCAGGTTGCCGGACCATGAGCTTGGCCCCTGGTCCGGACCGGGGGCCAAGCACTGGAGCATGGGGTCTAGTGGCGACGTCGTATGCCCAGTCCTAGCGCTGCGCCAGCAGCGAGCACTCCCATGCCAAGCAGGCCCGCGCCGAGGACGGGGTCGGTGTTCGTGTTACTGCGGCTGAGCTTCGAAACACCGGTATCAGCGCCACCCACCGGTAGCTGAGCTACCTGTGGGGTTTCGTAGATGCCGTCCTCCGGCGTCGGATGGACACCATAAGTCTGCACGAAGTTGATGTAGCAAGGGTAACGGCCGTCAGGGAACACGATGCTACCCGGGTTACTCGCACACAGATCGGTTCCATCGGTCGTGACGACCCCGCCTGGGACGATCCTGACGGTGTTCGGATCTACGACAGTGGCCTGATCGAAGGGCACCAGGATGGGCGGATCAATCGGAAAGCTTGAACCGGGAATTCCGTTATTTGTGAAGCCGGCGAAGCAGGGATACGTGCCATTGGCATAGGCGATGCTTCCTGGGTTGATAGCACAGAGGTTCGTTCCATCTGCTGTAAGGAGGCCACCTACCCCCGGAGTGACACTGTCAGGGTCAACAATCGTTGCTTAGTCCAAAGGGACCAGATCCAGATCAGGTGCAGCCGGCGCTGCTACTGCAGTCGTTGAAGCGCTCACGAGTACGGCTGCTGCTAAAGCACACCCGGTCAGAGCAGATTTGATATTCACGATTTATCCCCCTCCATGCCATCCCCTGCGGATAGCAATGCCCTCAGTCAACCAGATCGAGAACCCTCGAACAGCAGGACGTTCACCTACTGGGGCGTGCGGGCGGAGGGTAGGACGATCCTGATTCGTTCAGGTCCTTGGCATCGGGCGATCCAGCTAGGCGCGTTCCCACCAGTTGCACCATTCGCGAGGAAAAGAATGGAATCAGAAGATCATCGTCACGTGACGAGCGGTTCGCTCGTCCTGTTCGCCGCACTGACGAGTGCGGGCGTTGCGATGGCCTGACGGCACTGTTTCTCTCGGTATCCCGCTTCGCTTCTATGGAGAATCGCACCGGTCGTCCTAGCTCAACCCCCGGTGCCGTCCCCCTGGATGACTTCGAGCGGGACGTCCCGTCCTGCACGTCAGTTGTGAGGCTCGCTGCTTTCTTGCGGTCGCGACAGGACGGTTGGCCACGCTGAAGGCAGTCCGACGATGCAGGCCAGCGAGGTAACGAGAAGAGCGGCAAAACCCAGCAACATCAGGCTGAAGCCGCCTATGTCTCCGTATGATCCTTCCACCGATCTAAAGGAGAACAGGTAGATCCCGTTGGCTACCAGCATCGGTATGCCCGCAATTGCCAGGAGTACGGCGCCGAGTCTCCCAAGGTCTGGCCTGCACCGCGTCGCGCGACCAATCCCAACGAAGCCACACGGAACAGCGACACAGAGAACCACGGAGCCGGCGTGAGCGATGGTGAAAAGGGAAGGACTGTATGGCCCCGCAAACATCCAGACATACCCCGACAGAAAGGACAGCGTCAGTGCTGCCAAGCCAGGTAGCACGCGAAGGAATGTAGACATAGGTTACGGTCCCACACCCGCCGCGCTATTTTGCTGAGCGAAGCGGCGAGGAATCCTTGACAGACGTTATCCGCGGCGCTGACTCGACCGGCACAGGTCGCTACGGTGCAGCACGCGCCGCCTAGGGGCTCCGGTTACACTCGAGGGCATGACAATGGGGGCCGACGATCAACACCACCAGTACGCACTCCTCATGGCGCGGGTGGACCTCTCCCTGCGCCGGGACGACGTCGCTCCGTCCACGTAGACCGGGTTCGCTCACCTCGTGGTGCATCATGTCTGAAGAGTCCGTCGCATCCGCCATCCTGCTCCTCACCGTGGTCCTCCTGCCGGCCGTCTGCCTGTTCGTCGTGCGCCAAGCCGCTGAGGGTTTGATCGGCCGGAACGCGGCAGCGGGAATCCGCACCAGGTACACGCAAGCATCCGACGAAGCATGGATCGCCGGGCACAAGGCCGCCCTCCCAGGACTGAGGAAGATGAGGCTCGTCGCTGTCATCGGAATCATCGCCGCGGGAAGCGCACAACTCCTGGTCGGCGGACAGGCCGGACCTCTGACCGCCTTCGCGGCGCTCATCGCACAGACCGTGATCCTTTTCCGGTCGACCGCGGCCGCCAATCGCGCTGCACGCACGGCACCCGGGTGATCGGGCATGGCAGCACTCAACGGGCGGTCTGGTTCCGTGACTGCGGGTCTGCTGGCCGGTCTCGGACTGGCGGTTGCGGGCTGGTCCACCATCGGACCCGATCACGTCGTCTACGCGATCGTCGTTCAGGGCGCTTTTCTGTTCATGGCACTTCTGACAGGTCCTGCCCTGGCCGACGTCGCCCGTTCCCGCTACCGGGTCAGAACCTGCGAGCCACGGATCTACACGCTGCTGGGCGCGGAGGCCCTCCGGCGCCTTCTCGACGTCGTCGGCTGGAACCGGGTCATCAGGCAGATGCGACTGGCGGAGGGAGAAGGATCGGGGCGAGGCCGCTTCCTTCGAGGGACTGAGCAGTCCGAGACCGGCCACTGTCTGGGCTTCGCCGCTACCGCGCTGCTGGTCGTCATCGCCACGGCTACGGGACATCCCCTGGGTGCTGTGCAGATACTCCTCGTCGGGGTGATCCTCCACCTGTACCCCGTCATGATCCAGCGCATCGCCCGCTTCAGGATCACCAGCCGTCGCAGCACCATCTCCGGAAGCGCGGAGTAGAGGATCCTCACCATGCATGCTCAGTCACCTTCGAACCTGATGGGTCACCGGGTCACGGGCAGGACGCCGAGCGCCCTGGCGATTGCATCGGACCGCGATAGTAGGGTGCCGCTCGAGTTGACTTGGAAGGATGGCTGGTGAAGGGAGAGCCGTGATCGCTGCACTCAACAGACTCGTCGAGTTGGTCGAGGACCGTCTGACCGGCGATCTGGACGTCAATGCTCTGGCAACCGGACTCGGCACGACGGAGTACCACCTCCGGCGGATGTTCTCGTCGCTGGCCGGCATGCCGTTGTCCGAGTACGTCCGGCGCCGCAGGATGACTCTCGCAGCGGCAGAGGTACTCGGCGACGAAGACCTGCTGAGCATCGCGGTGCGCCATGGCTACGGATCGACCGAAGCCTTCGGCCGTGCGTTCCGATCCGTGCACGGCGTCGGACCCGGCGTCGTCCGCCGAGACGGTGGTCCCCTTCGCGCTCAGTCACAGCTCAGGTTCCGCCTGACCGTAGAAGGAAACGTCACCATGGACACCCGCATCGCAGATCGACCAGCGTTCATTCTTGTGGGCCACGCCACGCGCGTGCCTCTCATCCATCAGGGCACCAATCCCCACATCCAGGCGCACATCGCTTCCGTGCCCGCCGCAGAGCACGCCCGACTCAAGGAGCTGAGCAACACCGAGCCGGCTGGACTGCTCCAGGTGAGCCTCGACGTCGACCCTGACTACGCGGAGGGCAGCGAGCTGACCTACCTGCACGGCGTCGCCGTCACCGGCTCAACCCGGACCCCCGACGATCTGTGGACCACTGACGTTCCTGCCGGCACATGGGCCATATTCCGCACCGAGGGCGAATACCCGGCCACATTGCAGGCGGTCTGGGCGGCCACAGCCACGGACTGGTTTCCTTCCAACCCGTGGCGCCTCCGCCCCGGGCCATCGATCGTCGCGGTCCTCGATCACGCCGACGACTTCAGCACAGCTACCTGCGAACTATGGCTCCCCGTAGAACACGCCCGGTAGAGCGCCCGCCGGCCCTGATGCGCTGTGGGCTGCGCGTTGTGACATGGGTCAGAGCGACGTCTCGTCGCGGAGAGCGGGACAGTGCTCCGGGTCGGAGTGCAGGGAGATCTCGATGACGCGGTCGAGCTGGGCACGCGCCTTCTCCAGTTCGGCGATGCTCTCGGTGATGCGGTTCCGCTCACGCTGAAGCAGGGCGAGTGCCTCTTCGCTCGCCTCACCCCTGTCGACGCACGGAAGCAGGTCGACGATCGTGCGGCTGGCAAGTCCTGCAGAGAAGAGCTGCTGGATCAGCTGGACGCGCTCCACGGCTGCCTCCTCGTACACGCGCTGGCCCCGCGCCGTCCGATCCGCCGGCAGCAGGCCCTGCTCCTCGTAGTAGCGCAGAGCCCGGGTGCTGACCCCGGCTCGCTCGGCGATGTCTCCGATGCGCACGAGCGCTCCTCTCCTCCGACGTCCGGGCCGGACTTGCCCTTGACGTCAACGTGAAGTCCTACTGTAGCTGAGCAGGCAGGGCACGAGGCCCGGCCGCGAGAATGGAGAACGCCACACATGGACATCACCGACCAGGTAGCCCTCGTCACCGGATCCAACCGAGGCATAGGGCGCCGTTTCGTCGACGAGCTCCTCGCACGGGGAGCCCGAAAGGTCTACGCCACAACACGCCGCACCGACACCCCCGAGGCACGTGACCTCGCGGCCCTCGACCGCGTCGAGGTGCTCCGGCTCGATATCACCGACCACGCCTCGGTCGTGGCAGCGGCCCGGACGGCATCGGACGTCACACTGCTGATCAACAACGCCGGTATCGCCACCTCGACGCCCCTCGTCACGGGCGACCTCGACGCGCTCCGCCGCGAGATGGACACCCATTTCTGGGGCACGCTGGACATGATCCGCGAGTTCGCTCCGACCCTTGCGGCGAACGGCGGAGGAGCAATCGTCAATGTGCTGTCGGCGCTGTCCTGGTTTTCCTATCCCGGCAACGGAGGCTATGCGTCCGCGAAGGCCGCCGAGTGGAACATGACCAATGGCGTGCGACAGGACCTCGCGGCGCAGGGCACACTCGTGCAGGGCGTCCACCTCGGAGCGGCGGACACCGACATCATGGCCGGTTACGACGGACCGATAATCGACCCGGCACTCGTGCCCCGCGCGTCCTTCGACGGACTGGCCGTGGGCGCGATCGAGGTGGTCGTCGACGAGTGGAGCGCGATGGTCAAGGCGTCGCTGGCCCACGACCCCGCCGCTCTCTACGCGCAGATTCCAGCGGCGCACTGACAGCAGGTACTGGCCGGCAGGCAGAAGCAGGCTCGCCGGCCAGTGCCGTCCTACCGCGACCTCGGGATGCGGATCGACAGGTCGAGAACCATTGGTGGTGGGTAGCTGTGCCGCTCGTCACATCGGTCCGGCACCCATCTGCCCGTGAGGTGCCACCGAAGGACCAGTAAGACATCCGCGTGGAGTGCAGCGTCGGGACGGTCGGACACAGAGGGCGGCGATCGGTTCCCGCCCACCTACCAAGGAGAAGCATGGAACTCACCAGGCGCAGGAATCTCTCGATCCTCGGGATCGCGACAGTCTCGATGTTCGGCCTCGCGGCGTGCGGAGGCACCGATGCGACCGAGACCACCTCGGGCAGCATGGCCAGCGAGAGCAGCACGGCGGGCCCCGAGGGCGAGCCCGCCTCCCCCGAGGCGAGCATGGCCCCTTCGGCCTCGGCCGACGCCATGATGGACCCCGCCGCGAACCTCGTCGGCCCCGGCTGCGCCGGCTACGCCGAGACGGTCCCCGACGGCGCAGGATCGGTCGCCGGCATGGCCCTCGACCCCGTAGCGACCGCCGCCTCGAACAACCCCATCCTCACCCAGCTCACCGCCGCCGTCTCCGGCGGCATCAACCCCGACGTCGACCTCGTCGACACCCTCAACGGCGGCGAATTCACCGTCTTCGCACCCGTCGACGAAGCCTTCGGCGCCCTGCCCCCCGAGACCGTCGAAGGACTCAAGACCGACACCGAGGGCCTGAGCAGCATCCTCACCTACCACGTCGTACCCGGCAAGATCCAGCCCGCCGAGCTCGAAGGCACCACCCAGACCACCGTCCAGGGCGCCGACCTCGAAGTCACCGGCTCCGGCCAGGAACTCAAGGTCAACGACGCCAACGTCGTCTGCGGCGGCGTCCAGACCGCCAACGCCGTCGTCTACCTCATCGACACCGTCCTCACGCCCCCCGCCGGCTAGGACACGCAGGTCCAGCTCGGCAGAAGGGCTCCCGCGCACTGGTGCGGGAGCCCTTCTGCCTTCCTGACGGTCCCGCCGGAGGCTCGATCACCCGCCCCCCGGCATGTCCATGAGTACCCGTCCGTGGACAGGTCGACCCGCGTGCCGCCCAGTGGGGTCAGGACGTCTCCGTGATGCGCCGGTAGCCTGTGCCGTCCGGGTACCGCTCCACGTAGCCGTGGTCGACGAGCGCCCGCCGCAGCGTCGGGATGTCGCGTGTGACGGTGCCGAGCAGCCGGTTGACCTCGGGTTCGCCCAGTTCCTCGTCCGCGGGCAGGAGCCGCTCGGCGAGGTGCGCCAGCAGGTCGGCCCGGTCCTGGCCGGCGCGCGGGAGTCCGTCGATCCGCCCGTCGCGGAAGAACCGGTCCACGCCCTTCGGCGTCCCCGGCGCGGCGGCCGCGAGCACCTCCTTGAACAGCTCGCCGTCGACCGCGTGGTCGGCTGCGAGGAGTCCCGCATCGACGAGGCGCCGGATCTCCTTCGGCGCGGCGTCGAGCGGCTCCCCGAGCACGGCGCGCGCGTAGATCTCACGGGAACGCGCTCCGGCGAGGGTCGAGAGGATCTTCTGCCAGGACTGCGTCATGATGCCCTTTCCGTGGTCGGTGCCGGGATCGGCGCTGCAGCTCGCCTGACGGCCTCGAGGAAGCCGGGCGTCCCGGCGGCTGTGACGGCCGCGAGGCGCTCGGCCTCCGTGGGTCCGCCGTCGAGCACGGACCGCAGCGGCGGCCGGAGGACGACGACGCCCGCCTCCTCGGCGACGAGCGCTCCGGCCGCGATGTCGTGCTCGTGCAGCCCGCGCTCCACGAAGGCGTCGAGGGAGCCGTCCGCGACCATGCAGAGATCGAGAGCCGCAGAACCGAGCGTCCGCAGGTCGCCGAAGCCGTGGAGGAGCGCGCCGAGGTCCTCCACCTGCCCCGCCCGCGTCGCGGCATCGTACGAGAAGCCGGTGCCGAGGATCCGCCCCCGGTCGGTCCCGGGCCCGGTGAGGCGCCGCACCCTGCCGTGGTCGCTCAGCCAGGCTCCGCCGCCGCGGGACGCCCAGTAGATCCGGCGCAGCGCGGGGGCATGCACGACGCCGGCCAGCCAGGTGCCGTCCACGTCGGCCGCTGCTACGGACGTGCCGTAGTAGACGATGTTCCGGATGAAGTTCGTGGTGCCGTCGAGCGGGTCGATGGACCAGCGGATGCCTGCGGCGCCGGCAGGGACGGTGGTGCCGAGTTCCTCGCCGGTGATGGCGTCGTGCGGTCGCGAGTCCAGGATGACGCGGCGGACGGCCCGCTCCGCGGCGACGTCGAACGCGGTCACCCAGTCGCTGTCCGAACTCTTGCTGGTCGCATCGAGGGCTGCGGGGTCGCGCCGGGCCAGGACCTCGGCACCGGCCGCGGCCGCCTGCCGTGCCAGGTGCAGGAGCGCCTCCGGGGTCGGCGCTCGCCCGTCCCCCGAGGAACCTGGCTGCCGGGTCGTCACGGGGCCTCCGGGGTGTCGGGGCCTGTTCCCGCTTCGGACCCGGGTTCCGCGGTATCGGCGTCGGGGTCGGGGTCGAGGGCGAGGGGTCCGTTCTCGAGGAGTGCGATGAAGCCCTCCTCGTCGAGCACGGGGATACCGAGCGCCTCGGCCTTCTCGAGCTTGGTCCCGGCGTTCTCGCCCGCCACCACGTAGCTGGTGTTCTTCGACACCGACCCGGCGGCCTTGCCACCACGGGTGATGATGGCCTCCTTCGCCTCGTCGCGGTTGTACTGTCCGAGGGACCCGGTCACCACGACGGTCAGGCCCTCGAGGGTGCGCGGAGTGCTCTCGTCGACGTCGTCCTGCATGCGCACGCCCGCCGCCGCCCAGCGGTCGACGATCTCGCGGTGCCAGTCCTCCGCGAACCATTCCTTCAGGGCGACGGCGATGGTGGGGCCCACGCCGTCGACGTGGGCCAGCTCCTCCTCGCTCGCGGCGCGGATGCGGTCCATCGACCCGAAGGCGGTGGCGAGGGCGCGTGACGCGGTCGGGCCGACGTGGCGGATGGACAGCGCCACGAGCACGCGCCAGAGCGGCTGCTTCTTCGCCTTCTCCAGCTCGGTGAACAGCTTCCGCGTCGTGGCGCTCGGCTCCGAGGGCTTCTTCGCCGTGCCCTTCGAGTAGAAGTAGGGCACGAGCTCCCGGCCCGTGACGACACCCTTGACCTTCTTGTCCCGCTCGATCCGCACGTCCGCCAGCTTCTCCGGCGTGAGGTCGAAGATCTCCGCCTCCGTGGTGATCGGGGGGACGTCGGGTTCGGCGGGCTGCGTGAGGGCGATGGCCGCCTCCCACCCGAGCGCCTCGATGTCGAAGGCGCCGCGGCCGGCGAGGTGGAACACGCGCTCCCGCAGCTGCGAGGGGCAGGACCGGGCGTTGGGGCAACGGATGTCCACGTCGCCCTCCTTCGCCGGCTGGAGCGGCGTGCCGCAGGACGGGCACTCGGTGGGCATGATGAACTCGCGGACCGGCGGCTCCTGCTTGTCCCGCAGGGCGATAACGGGTCCGACGATCTCCGGGATGACGTCGCCGGCCTTCCGGAGCACCACGATGTCGCCGATCATCACGCCCTTGGCCTTCACGACCTCCTGGTTGTGCAGCGTGGCCATGCTTACGGTGGAACCGGCCACCTTGACGGGTTCCATGAGGCCGAAGGGCGTGACCCGTCCCGTCCGCCCCACGTTCACGAGGATGTCCAGCAGCTTCGTGTTCACCTCCTCCGGCGGGTACTTGTACGCCACCGACCAGCGCGGCACGCGGGAGGTGTGTCCCAGGGCGCGCTGCAGCGCGAAGCTGTCCACCTTGACCACGATGCCGTCGATCTCGTGCAGGAGGTCGTGCCGGTGCTCCCCGTAGTGCCCGATGAAGTCGACGACCTCGTCCTGCGTCGCGAGGACCTTGTAGTACGGCGAGGTGGGGAGCCCCCAGGCCTTCAGGAGGTCGTACGTCTCCGACTGCGTCTCGGCCGTCAGGCCGGTGCGGGCGCCGATGCCGTGGACGTACATGTCGAGGGGACGCTCCGCCGTCATGGCGGGGTCCTTCTGCCGCAGGGAACCGGCGGCGGCGTTCCGGGGATTGGCGAACGGCGCCTTGCCGGCGGCGACCATCCGCTCGTTGAGCTGCGCGAACTCCTTGGTGGGGAAGAAGACCTCACCGCGGATCTCCACCTCCTCCGGGTGGTCGCTGCCGGCGAGGCGTTTCGGGACCGAGGCGATGGTGAGGACGTTGTGCGTGATGTCCTCCCCCGTGACGCCGTCGCCGCGGGTGGCAGCGCGGACCAGTTCGCCGTCGCGGTACAGCAGGTTCACGGCGAGGCCGTCGATCTTGAGCTCCGTCAGCCAGGCGACCGTCGCGCCCGGGCTGCGCTGCTCGACGCCGGCGGCCGCGCGGTCCAGCCAGGCCTTCAACTCGTCGAGGGAGAAGACGTCCTCGAGGCTGTACATGCGGGCGAGGTGGTCCACGGGGGCGAAGGCCGCGGACACCTCCCCTCCCACCTCCTGGGTGGGCGAGTCGTTGGCGACGATCTCGGGGTGGAGCGCCTCGAGCTCCTCGAGCCGCCGGAAGAGGGCGTCGAACTCGGCGTCGGAGATGGTGGGGGCGGCGTCCTGGTAGTACGCGGTGCGGTGTGCGCGGACCTCCTCGGCGAGCTGCGCATACTCCGCCCGGAGCTCGTCCCCCGGCGGCTGACGGTCGCCGGATCCAGCGGTCTGGGCTGCGTCTTCGGTTCCTGTGGTCACCGTTCTTATCTTGCCCTACGCCCCGAACACGGGCCACCGGTGTCAGGCGCCGTCGATGAACCCGCCGATGAAGATGCCGAACCCGAGGGAGCAGGTGAAGAAGCACACGAAGAGCATGATCAGCAGGAACCGGGCGCCGAGGATCCGGCCCCGTACGGCCTGCCGGCCCTTCCCGGCCCGGCTGAGCGCGGCGCCCGTCACCCACGGGTTCTCGCCTCCGGCCACCGCCCGCGAATGGACCAGCAGGTCGAGGGTCTTGACGGTCCACAGGATCCCGACGGCGAGCATCCCGGCTCCGGCCGTGGCGTCGCCCCCGGTGTTGGCCGCGACCATCACCGTAACGACCCCGGCGAGCGCGGCCAGCCAGTAGCGTCGGTAGGAGGACGCAGTGTCGCCGAAGCGGATGAGGTGGTAGTCCTGCCGCCGGCGGTCCCCGGAGAGGCCTGCCACGGAGAGGCGCGCCAGGGCCCGCTCCACCGCCAGCAGCCCACCGGCCAGGACGACGGCGGCCAGGACGAGGATCCCGTCCCCGACGCCGGGACCGGGATCCGGGTGGAGGGCGGCGAGGACGGTGCCGACGAGTACCAGGACGGCGGCCGCCGCGCCGGCCGCGGCGCTGTTCCTGCCGCGCCCCGGATCCGTCAACTGCTCCCGCAGGTACCCCCCGGGGAGGACCGCGTCCAGTGTCCTGTAGCTCCGGACGATCAGTGCGGTATGGACTCCGGTCGCCGTCAGGGCGACGGCGACCAGCACGGGCACCGGCAGCAGGACGACCGCGAGGAGCGCGAACGCCAGGACGTGGTACCAGAGGAGGAAGAGGCGCCCGCGCACCCAGCGCAGCGGGCTCGAGCCGAGATCCGCCTCCGCGGAGGTGTCCAGCGGACTCATCCTCAGGATCCCGCCGACGAGCTCCTCGCGCGGCCCCACCACCCTCTCCCCGGCCCTGATCCGCCCGCTGAGCAGGAGGAGTTCGCGGTCCTGCGGGAAGTGGGCGAGGCCGGCGGCCAGCAGCGTCCGTGCCTCGCCGTCGTCGTCGAGCAGCGACGCGGTCTGCGCCGCCTGCGTGAACGCTGCAGCATCCGCGTTCAGGGACAGCGCATGGCGGGCGGCCTGGTGGGCGACGAGCAGGTCCTGGTGGTCACGCCGGCGCGCGAGGAGCGCACGGCTGAGCCAGGAGTGGGCGTCCGGCTCCTCGGCATGCTGTTCCACGACGTACCAGGCGAGTGCGACGGCCTCGTCGGTCCGGTGCTGGCCGAGGAGCGCGAGCAGCAGGGTGATCTGCGTCCCGGCGGCGTTCGGCTCGAGCTCCACGGCCCGGCGCCCGGCGTGTTCGGCGTCGACGAACCGCTGGTCCATCGCCAATGCCCGCCCGAGGAGCACCCAGTAGAGGGGCTCGTCCCCGTGGTACGCCGCCTGCCCCTCCAGCAGCTCGACCGCGTCACGGGCACGCTGCTGGGCGGCGAGGATCTCGAAGCGGTTGGACAGGACGTCGAGGTCGACGACCTCGCTCACCGGCGTTTCTTCCCGTCGAGCAGGGCCGCGAGGTCGTCATAGCGGCCGTTCGCGTTGGAGAACCGCACCACGTTGCGCGCCGATTCGAGCCATGCGACGGTGCTCGGTCTGACCTCCCGCAGCGCGTTCCCGAGGTGGTCCATGGTGATCGGGCTGATCGCCCCCTGCGCGATCGACTGCATCATGGCCTTCTCCGCCGCAGTGACTGCCACGTGCTCGAGATCCGCGCCGGAGAACCCCTCCGTCACGGCGGCGAGGTGCTGCACGTCGATGCCCGCGATCGGACGGTTCTTCAAGTGATGGCGCAGGATCGACGCGCGCGCCTCGTGGTCGGGCGGACTCACGAGGATCGAGCGGTCCAGCCGGCCGGGGCGCAGGAGCGCCTCGTCGAGGTCCCACGGGTTGTTCGTCGCGGCCAGGACGTACAGGCCGTCGTTGTCACCGCTCATGGAGTCCAGCTGCAGCAGCAGCTCGTTGACCATCTGGCGCAGCCAGGCCGCTCCTCCGCCGGAGAGGGCTCCCCGCCGCATCCCGATGGAGTCGATCTCGTCGATGAAGAGCACCGTGGGGGCCTGGGCCCGGGCTTCGTCGAAGACGCGCTTGAGGTTCTTCTGCGTCTCGCCCATGAAGGACCCGACCACATCGGTCATCGACACGGACAGGAAGGTCGCACCGAGTTCACCCGCGACGGCACGGGCCAGGAAGGTCTTGCCGCAGCCCGGCGGACCGTACAGCAGCAGACCGCCGCGCAGGGACTTCCCGAACGCCCGGGCCACCTCGGCGTTGCGCATCGGCGCGAGGAAGGACTCCTCGAGGCGGCGCTTCACGTCGTCGAGCCCACCGACGTCGGACAGTGTCACGGCCTCGCGCGGCGCCTCGACCGGCGCGGCGCCGTCCTCGTCCGCCGCCGGGCCGACCGGGACGGGGCCCGCCTCCACGAAGGGAGGTGGTACGGCGCTCCCCACCTCGTGTTCGGCCTGGTCCCAGTCGAAGGCGGGGATCCGGCAGGAGCGCCCGGCGCCGTCCCGCCACCCGGCGCCGCTCCGGCGCCCGGCGCGTCATCGGGCACGGCCGCGCCGGGCGGCGAGCTCAATGCTGTCGCGGCGGTGCCCAGGAGGAGCCGCGCCTGGTCGTTCGCCGGGTCCGTCTGCAGGGCGAGGCTGGCCTCGGCGATGGCAGCAGCCGGGTCGCCGCCGGCCAGGAGCGTCTGCGCGAGGTGGACCCGCAGGACGACGTCGCCCGGGTGCGCCTCGAGGGGCCCTCCTGAGGCTGGCGATGATCGGATCAGTCATCGGTGCTCCCGTGCTGCCGGCTGCTGCGCGCCGACGTGAAGGACTTCTGGTCGGTCAACTCTCCCCCTGTGCTCGTCGATGGGACCGGGCAGTACCGCACCGGCCCGGCACACAGTCCATCATGCCCCGGTCCGTCGCTCCGGCCCGGGCTGCTCCGTCCGTCGGTCCAGCGACGGGTTGGCCAGGATGTGCCACAGCTGGAACGCACCGATCGACGCCGAGGGACCGGCCGGGTCGATCACCATCCCGCACAGCCGCCGAGCGAAGACCAGCTGTGCCACCCAGCCCGTCGAGGAGGCCCTCGCCGAGACCTCGGGGTCGAACGCGGCGACCTCCTCCGCGGAGGTGAACACGGCGAGGTGGACGCCGGTCGAGCCGGTCCCCTCGCCCGGGACCGTCACGAGTTCCCGCCGGCCGTCCCGCTCCGACTCGGCCAGGAACAGGACGCTCTCGCCGAGCATGGCGGTGAACAGGTCCTGCTGCGACCCCTGTCGCAGTACCGCGTCGCGCAGCGGGGAATTGGGTGGTCCCTGCAGTGCGAACGCCAGGTCGTCGCGGGCCAGCCCGCACGTCGGACCGGCCGGGTCCACGTACACGCGGTCCACCGCCGGATCCGACAGCGCAGTCTCCAGTGCGACCACGCCCGGCAGCGCCAGGGACCGCGGTGGGCCTGCGGTCGGCCTCCCCCTCGAGGAATCGGTCCAGCTCCGCCTGGCTGGTGAAGACGCCGAGCGCCCGGACCCCGTCCGCGCCGGCGAAACTCCGCACTGCGGGGGCGGCCGGATCCGAACCCGTGACGTCCATCAGCAGCTCGCCCGACAGGCAGGTCCTCAGGACATCGATCATCGTCCGCTGTCCCGGACGCTCGGAGAACCGGGCGACGGCGTCGGCGACCGGGGTGTTGTCCACCGACCCGCCGTGCGAGGACGGGCGCCAGAGCCGTCCGTCCTCGGCCGGCGCCAGGACGTCCGCGAGCGGGCCCGGCGTCGACCGGAAGGTGAGCCGGAGGGTGCCGTCCTCCGCTGCCAGTTCCCCGCACGACCGGTCGATGGCGAACAGCACCTCCGGCAGGCAGGAGCCCCTTCCGTCGGCACGCGGGACCTGACGGACCACCGCGACGACCGACTCCGCCCGGCCGGCGACGACCGTCCAGAGTCCCGCGCCGTCCACGAAGGAAAGGGGGACACCGCAGCCTTCCAGGACCGTCGTCAGCGGCGCGTACTGCTCGATGTCGAACTCCCGGAGCTGCGGAACGGCACCGTCGGGCAGCGCCAGGCCGTCGCGGGTGACGCTCACCCGCATCGGAGCAGCTCCATCCGGCCGACGGAGCGGACGCCGTTCCGGGCGGTGGAATCCCTCACGGCCGGTCCCCCGGGTGGCGCCGGTCCGTGTCGGCCGCGAAGAGTCCACCCTCGGACGCAGGTGCCGACCCGGCAGGTTCCGCCCCGGGGTCGGTGACGTCCACGACGATGACGGTGACGTTGTCCCGGGCGCCCGAGCGGAGCGCTGCGGCGATCAGCGCGTCGCAGGCCTCCTGCGGGTCCGCGACCTCGCTGAGGACGGCGTAGATGCCGTCGTCCGCCACCTCCCCGCTCAGTCCGTCCGAGCAGAGCAGGATACGGTCCCCGGGCTCCACGGGCAGGAGCCAGACGTCCGCCTCGGCGTCGTCCCCCGTGCCCAGCGCCCTGGTGACGACATGCCGGCGGGGGTGGGTCCGTGCCTGCTCCTCCGTGATCTGCCCGATCTCCACGAGCTCCTGCACCTCGGAATGGTCCACCGAGATCTGGCCGAAGGTGCCGTTGCTCAGTCGATACGACCGGGAGTCGCCCACGTTGAAGAAGAGCCAGTAGGGGGCCCCCGACTCCTCGACCAGCACCACCCCGGTCAGGGTGGTACCGGCATGGCCGCCGGCCTCCCGGCGGATCCGCGCGTCCGCCTGGTGGATGAGCTCCTCGAGGTCGCCCGCCTGGAAGTGCGGGGTCCTGGTGCCGATGATGCTGCTGTCCGCGAGGGTCCGGACGCAGATGCTGCTGGCCACCTCGCCTGCCTCGTGTCCCCCCATGCCGTCGGCGACGGCGAAGACGGGCTCGAGCGCGATGAAGGAGTCCTCGTTGAGTTCACGGCGGAGCCCCCGGTCGGTGCCGAACCCGCAGGTGAGCCGGATGCCCAACCCCGGCGCCACGCCCTGGTGCTGCTGGGCGGGAGGGTCCTCCGTGCTGCCGGACGCGGCGCGCAGGTCGACCGCGTGGGACCCGTTGGCCTTCGGCTCACGCATTGCGGCCTCCGGGCTCCCGGCCTGCGCAGCCCGCTCGGGCGGGGAGCGGGAGGGAGCGTGCGGCCGCGCGGGGGCGGGCTCGCTGGTCTGTCATGACCCCATTCTGCCCTTTGTCCGCTCGGGCAACGATCCGCGCCGCGGTGGTCCGGGACGTCAGTCCAGGATGATCCCCGTACCGGTTCCCCGGGCCAGCGTCACCGGACGCACCTCGCCGAAGCCGCGCACCTGCCGCGGCTCGTGCGGAGTCAGGACGAACTTCTCGTTGTTCTCGAGGGTGGCGGCCGTGGCGGAATCGACGAGCACCTCCCCCGGGTCGGCGAGCGCCGTGAGTCGTGCGGCCAGATTGACGGTGGGCCCGTAGATGTCGCCGAGCCGGGACAGGACGCGGCCCCAGACGAGGGAGCACCGCGCCGAGGGAAGAAACTCGTCCTCCGTGAAGGCCTTCGCGAGGGCCAGCGAGATCTCGGCTCCCGCCTCGGGCGACTCGGCGATGTACAGGACCTCGTCGCCGATCGTCTTCACGAGGCGCCCGCCTCCCACGGAGATGATCTCGGCGCACTTGTTCTCGAAGCGCTGCACGAGCTGCGCGAGCGTCCGCTCGTTCATGCGCCGCGACAGCGACGTGTACGAGACGAGGTCGGCGAACCCCACCGCTCGGGCCAGCGGCAGCGGCGCGTCCTGCTCGTCACCGTCGCGCCCTGCCTCGCTCGACGCCAGCCCTGACTCCGCGCGCAGGGCCAACCGCTGCACGGCGGCGTTCATCTGGCGGCGCCATGCGTAGACGAGTGTCTTCTCGAGCGGTTCGATCAGGTCCGGGAGTTCGGAGACGAGGGTCTTCCGTGCGTCGGCGTCCGTGAACCCGCGCTGGGCCACCATCTCCTCGACGATGGCCTCGATCTGCCATACCACCATGCGGTCGGTCATCTGCCCGACGGCGCGTGTGATGGAGATGGCGGCGTCCTCGGTGAGCTGCTCCTGGCGCACCATGTCGATGATCGTCGTCAGTGCGAGGAGGTCCTTCTCGGTGAACGCGACGTCGTCGTCGCCGATGTTGGGGAAGCCCATGGCGCGCCACAGCTTGCGGGCGGACAGCAGGGACACGCCGGCGCCGGCGGCGATGTCGCGGCGTTTGAGGGTGCGCTCGGCACCGAGGAGTTCGCGTTCGAGGCGCCGGATCGTCTCGCGGTCGAGTTCGATCGGGCCGGCCGGCTGCGCCGCTTCGGCACCGCCGGCCGTCGCCATGTCCGGTTGCAGTTGCCAGACGGCCTTGGACGCGGAGGTCCCGGTGGCGTCGTCGAACTGTCCGGCGTCGGCCGCGGTGTCCCCGACCGGGCCGGCGTCGGTTCGGCCGGGCTGCCCGGGCTCGTGGCGGTCCTCGACTGTCACGATTGCTCGCTTCTCCATTCCTGCTGTGTCCGGGGCAGTCCGCCACGGGCGTACTGCGGATCGATCTCCATGTCTGCACCGTCGAACATGCGTGTCAGCGGTAGGTCGCCGATCGCCTGCACCACGTACTCCTTGAACGTCGCAATCTGCGGAACGTGCCGGTAGGCGTGCGCCCGGTCGAACCCCGAGGTCCGCGATGAGGGTCCCGCTGCCCACCATCCGCTGCAGCAGTCCCTGCTCCGTCTGCAGTTGGGAGATGGCGGACAGGTTGATCTGGTGCTCGGTCCGCCGGGTGGCTCCCCGCCGGTGGATGAGCCGCATGCTCGTGAGGACGTAGCGGTTGCTGGACCACCGCACCAGCGGGCGCACCACCACGCGGAGCAGGAGGAGGACCACGACGGCGAGTGCTCCGAGCAGCAGCACCGGCTGCCACTCGGCGAGCCCGTCGGGCAGGTCCCGCCGCCCCAGGTAGCCCAGGCCGAAACCGCCCACGGCCAGCAGGAGGAAGCCTCCGATCACCGGGCCCACGAGCGGCAGCGGGTTCGGTCGGGTGCGCACGAGGACGCGTTCCCCGGTCAGCAGCTTGATCCGCATGGCTACTCCTGCGGACGCAGGTGCACGACGTCGCCCGCCGAGACGGTGTGCCGCTCGCCGTCCTCGTCGCGCACGATCAGCGCGCCGTGCGGGTCGAGGGCGAGCGCGCGACCGCTCAGCATCACCCCGCCCGGCAGCTCCGCCCGGACGTCCTGCCCGAGGGTGGCCATACGGGCGCCGACGCGCGTGAGCAGGGACGGACCGTTGTCCCAGTCCGCCCCGGCGTCGCCGTCGACGTCGCAGAAGGCGCGATAGGGAGTCGGCGAAGGTGCGCAGGAAGGACTTGAGCAGGATGTTCCGGTCCGTGGTACCGGCGTACTCGAGGAGCAGGCTCGTGGCCGTGGGCACGGGGAGTTCCTCGTCCGTGAGGCTGACATTGAGCCCGATGCCGACGACGACGGCGGGCGGCTCCGCCCCCGCGCCCGGCACGAACTGCGCGAGGACCCCGGCGAGTTTCCGGCCGTCCACCGTGACGTCGTTGGGCCATTTGAGCTGCGGCGCGATCTCCGTACGGCCCTCGACGCTCTCCGCGAGCGCGAGTGCTGCGAGGAGGGAGAACCAGGAGTAGGCCGCAGTGGGGACGGGTCGCCCGTGGCGGTTGAACGGCCGCAGCAGGACGCTGACGAAGAGCGAGGACCGCTCCGGTGCCACCCAGGCGCGATCCAGCCGCCCGCGGCCGGCGGTCTGGACCTCGGCTCCGAGGACGCTGAGGTCGGGCCAGCCTGCCGCTTCCCGCTGCGCGCAGTCGACGAGGTCGGTGTTCGTCGACCCCGTCCGGGCCACGATGTCCAGCCTCGAGAACGGCCCCGACGGCATGCACAGGGCTGTCCTCAGTGCGCCGAGGTCCAGGCCCGGGCGCTCGAGGTTGGAATAGCGGGAGGACATGGCATCGATCTTATCCGGCCCGGCGTCTCCGCTCCCCTGGGTCCGCGGCTCAGAGGAAGATGTCGGGGACGAGCTGGTCCTCCGGAGCGCCCAGGCTGTACCGGGTGAGGTCGGTGATGCCCTCTGTACGCAGGACCTCCTCGTCGGTGAAGAAGTTACCGGTGCAGGTGCGCGCATCCCGGACCAGGACGGCATGCGCGGCATCGGCGACGATCCCGGGGCTCCGGGCCGCGCGGACCATCCGGTGGCCGCCGGGCATGTTGCGGATGGCCGCGGTGTCGATGAGGGTGGCGGGCCAGAGCGAGTTCACGGCGACGCCGTCGGCCCGGAGTTCCTCGGCGAGTCCGAGGGTGGTCAGGCTCATGCCGTACTTCGCCATGGTGTACGCCAGGTGCATGCCCGCCCACCGGGGCTCGAGGTTCAGCGGCGGCGAGAGGGTCAGGATGTGCGGGTTGCCGGACTGCCGGAGGGCGTCGAGGGCGAACTTGCTCAGCATGAAGGTGCCGCGGACGTTGATGTCGGCCATGAGGTCGTAGCGCTTCATGTCCACGTCGGGTGTCTTCGACAGATCGATCGCCGAGGCGTTGTTCACCACGATGTCGATCCCACCGAAGGTGCTCGTCGTCGCGTCGACCGCGGCCCGGACGTCGTCGTCGTTCCGTACGTCGCCCACGAGGGGAAGGGCGGAGCCGCCCGCGGCCTCGATCTGCTCCGCAGCGGTGTGGACGGTGCCTTCGAGCTTCGGGTGGGGCTCCCCCGTCTTGGCGAGAATGGCCACCCTGGCGCCGTCGCGTGCGGCTCGCAGTGCGATGGCGAGGCCGATGCCGCGGCTACCACCCGACATGAGGAGAGTGCGCCCGGAGAGGGACGCGGTACCCGCACCCGTCGGCGCTCCGGATTCCTGAGCTTCATTGCGTGCAGTCATGGCCCCACTCTAAGCAGCGGAGCCTTCCCGGGGGCGTTCGACGCACCGATGTTACTCGGCAGTAACATCGGTGCGGCGGCTAAGTGATGGAAGCGGAAACTGTAGACGTCCTACAACGGTGGGGCCCGGGATCCTCACTAGACTGGGTGAAAGGCGCCGCGCTTTGTCGGAATCCTCCAGTCAAGGCTCGCGCCCGCCCCCAGCCACCCGCCGACCGGAGATTCCATGCACCAGGACCTGCAACCCGACCTCACCACGACGGCCGGGAAGCTCGCCGACTTCAGGAGGCGCAAGGCGCTCTCCGAGCAGCCCTCCGGTCCCGAGGCGATCGAGAAGCAGCACGAGCGCGGCAAGAACACCGCCAGGGAACGGATCGACCTCCTCGTCGACGAGGGTTCGTTCGTGGAGTTCGACGCCCTCGCGGTCCACCGGTCCACCGCCTTCGGCATGGAGCGGAAGAAACCGCTGGGTGACGGCGTGGTGTCCGGCTACGCGACCGTGGACGGCCGGCTGATCGCCGTCTACAGCCAGGACTTCTCCGTCTACGGCGGTTCGCTCAGCCAGGTCAACGGCGAGAAGATCGTCAAGGTGCAGGAGTTCGCCCTGCGCAACGGCTGCCCGGTGGTCGGCATCAACGACGGCGGCGGCGCCCGCATCCAGGAGGGCGTGGCATCGCTCGCCATGTTCGCCGACATCTTCCGCAACAACGTCCACGCCTCCGGCGTGGTCCCGCAGATCTCGCTCATCATGGGACCGTGTGCCGGGGGCGCCGCCTACTCCCCCGCACTGACCGACGTCGTGGTGATGGTGGACAAGACCTCGCACATGTTCATCACGGGTCCCGACGTCATCAAGACGGTGACGGGCGAGGACGTGGACATGGAGACCCTCGGCGGGGCACGGCAGCACAACACGACGACGGGCACCTCCGCCTACCTCGCGACGGACGAGGCCGATGCGATCGGCTTCGTCCGTGAACTGCTCGACTTCCTGCCGTCGAACAACCTCGCCGAGGCTCCGCTGACCGCGTTCGTGGAGGAGCCCGACATCACGGACGAGGACCTCGCCCTCGACGACCTCATCCCCGACGCGGCGAACCAGCCGTACGACATGCATGCGGTCATCGCCGCCGTCGTCGACGACGGCCACTTCCTCGAGCTGCAGGCCCTCTACGCACCCAACGTCGTCACCGGCTATGCGCGCGTCGAGGGGCACACCATCGGGATCGTGGCCAACCAGCCCCTGCAGTTCGCCGGCACCCTCGACATCAACGCCTCCGAGAAGGCTGCCCGCTTCGTGCGGCACTGCGACGCCTTCAACATCCCGATCCTGACCCTCGTGGACGTGCCCGGTTTCCTGCCCGGCAAGGACCAGGAGTTCCAGGGCATCATCCGGCGCGGAGCCAAGCTGCTCTACGCCTACGCCGAGGCCACCGTGCCGAAGCTGACGGTCATCACGCGCAAGGCGTACGGCGGCGCGTACATCGTCATGGGCTCCAAGAAGCTCGGAGCGGATCTCAACCTCGCCTGGCCAACGGCGCAGATCGGCGTCATGGGCGCGCAGGGGGCCGTCAACATCCTCTACCGCGGCCACCTCAAGGCCGTGGCCGACGCCGGCGGGGACGTCGAGGCGGCCCGCGCCGACGTCGTGCAGCAGTACGAGGAGGAGCTGCTGAACCCGTACCAGGCGGCCGAGCTCGGGTACGTCGACGCTGTCATCGCCCCGTCCGAGACACGGCTCCAGATCGCCCGCGGGCTCCGCGCGCTGCGCGACAAGCGGGCGGCCAACCCCGCCAAGAAGCATGGGAACATCCCGCTGTGACGGCCCGCCACGGCTCGCCCGACGACGCCACAGGGGAGAGCCCCGCACTCCTGTCCGTGGTGTCCGGCCATCCGACCGAGGAGGAGCTCGCTGCGCTCACCGCCGTCGTCGTCGCCCTGCAGGGCGCCGGTGACCCGGAGGGCGCGCCGGACCACGGTCGCTCCTGGGTGCGGCGGGCCATGCTGCGGCTGGGTCCGACGCCGGGTCCCGGGTCATGGCGGCGCAGCGTGCGCTGACGCTGCCGGGACCGTCCCTAGCGCGGATCGGAGACCGTCCCCAGGAACAGCGGCAGGCCCGTGTCCTCGTGGATGATCTGGTACCCGAAGGGCCGGTCGAAGGAGATTCTCACCTCGGCCGGCGTCGGAGCGCTCGTCACCATCGCGAACTGCGTCACCGCGGCCGCGATCGTCCCCTTCTCCGCTACGGTGATGGTGGCCACCTGGGCAGCGCCCCCGACGACCGAGCCCGGCCGGATGGCACGGAAGTCCGCGTCGGACCCGAAGGACTCGGAGAGTCCGACATCGGCCAGCGACTCCACGAGGTCCACGTCGAACCCGTGGTCCCACCTCGGCAGCGACACGTCCACCCGCACGTCCTCGGCTGCATCGAGCAGGCCGGCCATGTCGAGCAACTCCTGTCCGGTCCACCGCGCCGACGATCCTTCCCCGGGCAGGAGGAGCCGCAGGAAGAAGCCTTCGCCATAGGGCAGGTCGAGCCCGGTCCAGCCGTCCGCCTCGATGTACCGCACCGTCCGCGTCCCGTGCATCATCGGGACGTCCACCCTGCTGCCGTCGTCCAGCAGGAAGTCCTGGTCGTAGGTGCCGGAAGGATCGAAGGGCTCGTCCCAGGCCGCCGCGAAGTAGACGGTGGTGAGCAGGGACAGCGTCGTGCCCGCGCCGACCTCGAGCGGGGCCTTCCCGATCCGTCCGCCCGTCTCCCTCGACACCCAGTCGTCGATGCGTGCCGCCGTCGACGGGTCCGCGAAATCCACGGCATGGACGCCTGCGCCGTAGTGTCGCGCGAGCGTGTCGAGGAAACGCTCGCCGGTCGTTCCGCCCTCGGGGACGAACACCGCATTCGCGAGATGCAGCAGGGGTCTCTCGGGCGGATCCTCCTCGTCGACGCTCCCCGGATCACCGTCGAAACCCTCAACGCGTGCCAGGAGGGCGTTCATCGCCCCGTGGTGCTCGGCCGGCAGCCCGAGCACGGCGTCCATCTCCGCGGCCGTCGTGCTCCCGGCTCCGGCCCGCAGCATGGACAGGGCGTAGAGGGCACCGAGCGGGCTGGTGACCTGGTTGGCGTCGGGATCGGTGGTCATCGCGGCACCGAGGCGGAAGGACGATCGCAGGAGGGCGTCCTGCGCCTCGGTGAAGCGGTCCCCGTCGTGAACGGTCCGACCGGCGGGCTCCGGCTGCTGCTCGGGCTGATGGTCCATGCGCTCCCCCTCGTGTGGTGTCCCCACGGTAGGTGCATCTCCTGCCGAGGGCCATGGGCACGGTAGGCACGATCCGGTCACGGCGGCCTGATGATGGCGTTCCGTGGTCAGCCGCGCGGGGGCTTCGGGATGGTCCGGCTGCGGCCCCGGAACTCGGCGATCAGGGTGGAGCCGACAGTGACGCGGATGTCGTAGATCCCGCTCCGGCCGCTCCGGCTCACCTCCCTGCCGACGGCCGTCAGGATCTGGCCCTCGAATGCGGGTGCCACGAAGTTGATGTCGGCTCCGGAGGCCACCGTGATGGTCGCGGCATCACCGTCGCGGTCGCCCTCCGGGTCGTTGCAGGCGAGGGCGAAGCACGTGTCGGCGAAGGCGAAGATAATGCCGCCGTGGGCCATGCCGAAGCCGTTCACCATCTCCTCGCGGATGGTCATGGAGATCTGCGCCTCACCGAACACGGCCCGGTCGACGTCGATGCCGAGCCACTCGGAGGCTCGGTCCTGCTCGAGGATCGGGTGGGTGTGCGGCATCGACGAGTTCCTTCCATCGGTGGTGGGGTCATCCGGTTCCGGACGGTCAGGATGACCGTCTGCCGCGCTCTGCTCGGCGAGGTCCTCGCACACCGCAGCCGGAGCCTCGGTACGTGCACCTGGTGTGGTCATGCCTGCACCCTACGCCGCCGGCCTCCCGGCCAGGCGCTCCGTCCCGGGGCCGGTCAGGCCGACGAGCCCCGCAGCCCGACCGGCTGCGGCGACGAGCAGGTCCTCGACGGGTCCTCGCACCTGCGGCCACCGCGCGCCCGGGCACTCGGTGGCCTTCGGCAACCGGCTGGCGATAGGCTCTGGACGTGACCCAGAACACTCCAGCTCCCGTCCCCGCCTCCAGCGAGCAACCAGCACGGCGGTCCACGGCCATCGACGCCGTCGCCACCTCGTACTACGAGACCCTCCTCGAGCTGATACCCAACTTCGCCACCGAACTGGGCATCCCCGGTCACGAGACCGAATACCAGGACTACTCGCCGGCCGGCATCGACGCCCTCGCCGAGGCCGCCCGCAACACCCTGCGGCTGCTGGCGGACCTCCAGCCCGCCGACGACGTCGACGCCGTCACCCTCGACGCGATGCGCGAACGGCTCGGACTGGACCTCGAGATCCACGAGGCGGGCTACAGCTTCGCCGAACTGAACAACATCGCCTGCCCGGCCCAGGACATCCGCGCGATCTTCGACCTCATGCCCACGGCCACCGCGCAGGACTGGGGCAACATCGCCGGCCGCATGGCCAACGTCCCCGGCGCCATCGACGGGTACATCTCGTCCCTGTGCGCGGGCCGCGAGCGCGGTCACGTCGCCGCCCGGCGCCAGGTGGCCATCGTCATCGAACAGGCCGCGAAGTACGCCGAGGACGGCGGGTTCTTCGACTCGCTCGGCAGCACGGATCGAGGGGACGACGGCGAGCTGCCGGCGCCGGTGCGTGAGCAGCTCCGCGCCGGGGCGGAGGCCGCCCGGGGCGCCTACCGCTCCCTCGCATCGTTCCTGCAGGACGACCTCCTGCCCATCGCACCGGAGAAGGACGCCGTCGGACGCGAGCGTTACGCCCTGATGTCGCGCGTGTTCCTCGGTTCCGCCGTCGACCTCGAGGAGACGTACCGGTGGGGCGTCGAGGAACTCGATCGCGTCATCGCCGAGCAGGAGGCCGTGGCGAACGAGATCCGCGAGGGGGCGTCGATCGAGGAGGCGATGCGGATCCTCGACGAGGATCCCGCCCGCCAGCTGCAGGGCACCGATGCGCTGCAGGCGTGGATGCAGGACCTCTCGGACAGGGCTGTCGACGCCCTGGCCGGCGTGCACTTCGATGTCCCGGACGTGATGCGCCGGCTCGAGTGCAGGATCGCCCCGACCAACGAGGGCGGCATCTACTACACGGGTCCCAGCGACGATTTCTCCCGCCCGGGCCGCATGTGGTGGTCCGTGCCGGAGGGCGAGGATTCCTTCACCACGTGGAAGGAGACCACCACCGTCTACCACGAGGGCATCCCGGGCCACCACCTGCAGGTCGCCACGGCGACCTACCAGCGTGCACTCCTGAACCCCTGGCGCCGCAATGCCATCTGGGTGTCGGGGCAGGGCGAGGGCTGGGCGCTCTACGCCGAGCGGCTCATGCAGGAACTGGGCTTCCTCGCCGATCCGGGAGACCGCCTGGGGATGCTCGACGCGCAGCGTATGCGCGCCGCCCGCGTCGTCTTCGACATCGGCGTGCACCTGGAACTGGAGATCCCGGAGCGCTGGGGCGAGGGCACCTGGACGCCGGACAAGGGCTACGACTTCCTGAAGAAGAACATCGCCATCAGCGAGGGCCAGCTGAACTTCGAGTACACGCGCTACCTCGGCTGGCCGGGACAGGCGCCGTCGTACAAGATCGGCCAGCGCCTGTGGGAGCAGATCCGGGACGAGGTGCGCTCGAGCGAGGGAGACGCCTTCGATCTGCGTGCCTTCCATACGCGCGCGCTGAACCTCGGCTCCGTGGGACTGGACACGCTGCGCCGGGCACTGGTGACCGCCTCGTAGCGCGCCGTCCCCGGCGGGCGGGTATCACCTCCGCCCGCCGGGGAAGGCCGTCGAGCGCCTCCCCCTAACGATTCGGTGTACCTCTAACGATTGAGCGGCGTTCAGCGCGACGACGGCGCTTTTCCTCCTGCGCGGGAGCACTATGGGTGCACCTATCCAGCTCGACAAGGTGGTGCGCCATGAACAGATCGCGCATGACGGGGAGACTCTCCGCCACACTCGCCGCACTCGCCCTCACCGCAGGCCTCGGCCTCGCAGGGGGACCACCGGCATCCGCCGCATACTGCGGCATCACCTGGGGTTCGACGGCGGAGACCGCCGGCACCCTGTCCTCCTCCCCCATCACCAACGTCCGGTCCGGCCGGCACGACTGCTTCGATCGCCTCGTGATCGATGTCAGCGGGCCCGTCAACGGCTACACCGTCAGATACGTCGATGCGGTCCGCAGCGACGGATCCGGGTTTGTCGTCCCGGTGCGCGGTGGGGCTCGCCTCTCCGTGATCGTGAAAGCTCCTGCCTACAACGACACGGGTGCCACGTACTGGTTCGCTGACAACCGTGAACTCGTGAACGTCACGGGCTACTCCACCTTCCGCCAGGTCGCGTGGGCCGGAAGCTTCGAGGGGCAGACGACGCTCGCACTCGGCGTCCGGGCCCACCTTCCCTTCCGCGCCTTCGTGGTTCCCGGACCCGGCGCCGCCTTGAGGGTGGTGATCGACGTCGCTCACTTCTGGTGACGGATTCCTGCCGGTCCCGTCCCGACGCCGTGCCGGGACCGGCAGGTATGCCGTCGTTCCACCCTCCCGGTGGGTCCCGCCGCCTAGGCTTGGTCCATGACCCTCCGCCTGATCCTCGCCTCGAAGTCCCCCGCCCGCACGAAGCTCCTGGCCGAGGCGGGGATCCGGCACTCCGTCCTGGTGTCCGATGTGGACGAACCGGCCGTCGTCGCTTCCTACGGGGAGCTCGACGCCCACGACACCTCCCTGCTCCTGGCACGCGCGAAGGCCGAGGCCGTCGCAGCCGATGACGCAGCCGGCGGCGCCCTCGTCATCGGCTGCGACTCCGTCTTCGAGTTCGACGGCGAAGCGCACGGCAAGCCCTACGAGCCGTCGGTCGCCGTCGAGCGGATCCGACGGATGCGAGGGCGGTCCGGCGTCCTGCACACGGGCCACTGGCTCGTGGACACGCGCGACGGCGGATCCGGTGCCACGATCGGAGCCGTCTCCTCGGCGACGGTCCACTTCGGCGCGATGTCCGACGCGGAGGTCGAAGCGTACGTCGCGAGCGGCGAGCCGCTGCAGTGTGCCGGATCATTCACCATCGACGGGCTCGGTGGGGCCTTCATCGACCGCGTCGACGGCGATCCGCACGCCGTGGTCGGGCTCAGCATCTCCACGCTGCGCGCCCCTGCTGCAGTCCGCGGGAGTCGCCGTCACGGACCTGTGGGCGCCGTCCGTCGCTTTGTAGGTTCCCTACAAAGGAAAGGCGGACAACACTCCCCGTCGCCACGATTTCTGGGCGGAAGCTCCAAAACCGGGCTAGGCTCCGGACTGAGAAGAAGGAGTTCCACGCCCCATGAGCCAGTCCCCCCTTGCCCCGTCCCACGACGCCCTCCCCGACAGTGATCCCGCCGGGCGGCGGCACCACCGGGTGACGAAGGTCCTGGTGGCGAACCGGGGGGAGATCGCCGTGCGCGTCATCCGCGCCGCCCGGGACGAGGGCATCGCGTCGGTGGCCGTGTACGCGGACCCGGATCGCGACGCGCTGCACGTGCGCATGGCCGACGAGGCCTTCGCGCTCGGCGGGGAGACGGCAGCGGAGTCCTACCTCGGAATGAACCGGATCCTCGAGGCGGCGCGGCGCAGCGGCGCCGACGCCATCCACCCCGGCTACGGCTTCCTGTCGGAGAACGCGGAGTTCGCGCAGCGCGTCATCGACGCCGGGATCACCTGGATCGGCCCGTCCCCGCACTCGATCTCCCAGCTGGGCGACAAGGTCCAGGCCCGCCACATCGCGGCCCGCGTCGGCGCCCCCCTGGTACCCGGCACCAAGGACCCCGTGGCGTCCGTGCAGGAAGTCATCGACTTCGCGCAGGAGTTCGGGCTGCCCATCGCCATCAAGGCCGCTTTCGGTGGCGGGGGTCGCGGCATCAAGGTGGTCCGCAGCCACGAGGAGATCCCCGCGAGCTGTTCGACTCGGCGGTCCGCGAGGCAACGGCCGCGTTCGGCCGCGGCGAGTGTTTCGTCGAGCGGTTCCTCGACGCTCCCCGCCACGTCGAGACGCAGTGCCTCGCCGACGCGCACGGGAACGTGGTGGTCGTGTCGACCCGCGACTGCTCGCTCCAGCGCCGCAACCAGAAGCTGGTCGAGGAAGCGCCCGCGCCCTTCCTCTCGGACGAGCAGAACGAGCGCCTCTACGAATCGTCCAAGGCGATCCTCCGTGAGGCCGGCTACCAGGGCGCCGGTACCTGCGAGTTCCTCGTGGGCCAGGACGGCACGATCTCCTTCCTCGAGGTCAACACGCGCCTCCAGGTGGAGCACCCCGTCTCCGAGGAGGTGACGGGCCTCGACCTCGTGCGCGAGCAGTTCCGCATCGCACGCGGCGAGGAGCTCGGTTACGGGGACCCCGAGGTGCGGGGACACTCCTTCGAATTCCGGATCAACGGGGAGGACGCCGGCCGCGGCTTTCTGCCGGCGCCCGGTACGGTACGGACCTTCACACTGCCCACGGGCCCCGGTGTCCGCGTGGACTCGGGCGTCGAGGCCGGCGAGGTCATCGGCGGGAACTTCGACTCGATGCTCGCCAAGCTGATCGTGAGCGGCGCCAGCCGTGAGCAGGCGCTGCAGCGTGCTCGCCGCGCGCTCGCCGAGATGGTCATCGAGGGCATGCCCACCGTGCTCCCCTTCCACGCCGCCGTGGTCGCCGACCCCGCCTTCGCACCGGCCGAGGGGCCCTTCTCGGTGCACACCCGCTGGATCGAGACCGGGTTCACCAACACCATCCAGCCCTGGCAGGGCGCGCCCGATCCGGCGTCCGACGAGGATCTCCGGCAGCGCGTCACCGTCGAGGTCGGCGGGCGCCGCCTCGAGGTGGTCCTGCCGTCCGGGCTCGGCGCAGCGTCGAACGGCAAGGCCGGCGCCCCGGCGAAGGCGAAGAAGTCCGCGCGTGCGCGTGGCGGCAAGTCCACCGCGACGAGCGGCGACGAGCTGACCTCCCCGATGCAGGGGACGATCGTGAAGGTCGCGGCGGCCGACGGCGATGTCGTCGCGGAAGGCGACCTGATCGTCGTGCTGGAGGCCATGAAAATGGAGCAGCCGCTGACGGCCCACAAGGCCGGAACGCTGACGGGTCTCGCGGCAGCGCCCGGAGACACCGTCTCCGCCGGGTCGGTCATCGCCTCCATCCGGGACTGACCGGCAGGCACGGCCCCGCGGAGGACCGACGGGAGGTCAGTCGCCTCCGTTCCCGCCCTTGTCCTTGTCGCGGGCCTTCTCCGCCGCCTTCTCGGCGGCCTCCCTGGCCTTCTCCTCGGCCCTGTGCTGCTGCTCGGCCTTGTCCGCGGCATTGCCTCCGCTGTCGCCGGGTGCAGGATCCGCACCGGTGTTCTCCGGGCCCGTATCGTCGCCCGTATCGCCGCCCTCCCCGTCGCCCTCCTCGACCGGCGCCGGAGCCGGCGCCGGGGCCTCGGGTTCCGGGGTCTCGACCGGTGCGGGCGCGGGATCAGCGGGACCCTCCGCCGGGGCCGGGACCGGGTCGGCCGGAGTCTGCTCGGCAGGACCCTCGCCGGTGGCTCCCTCCTCGGGTGCTTCCCCGGCGGGAGCGTCCTCGGACGGCGCCGAGGCAGGAGGTATCGCGTCCGCCGGGACCCGTCCGGCGTCGAGGGACGCGATCACGGCGTCGATCCGCATACCGATGAGCGCGGCCCTGTCCTCCGTGACGGCGCCTGCCGCACGGGCGTCGTCGACCTCGCCCTTCAGCCTCTGAGCGAGGACGATGGCACCGGCGGGGTCCCCGGCAGCAGCCGTCGAGGCGATGGTCCGCACCTCGGCCTGGAGGTCCCCGGCCGTCGCGGCGTCGATGGCCTCGCTGCCGCACCCCGCCAGCAGGAGCACTCCAGCGGCCAGGACGGCGAATCTGGTGTCGAGGCCCGTTCTCATCGCTGCACGCTCTCGTAGAGTTCCTGAAGTCTCTCGCCGGGCTCACCGGACACGGCCGGCAGCGGTTCGACGCCGGGCGGCGGCGTGCCGCCGGACAGGGTCATGAACGCCCAGATCCCCGCCGCCACCAGAACGACCAGCAGCACGGCGAACAGCCACGGAAGGACTCGGCGGCGACGCCCGGCCGGCCGTTGCCCGGACGACGGCGTTCCGCCGCCCGCTCCCCCGGACGGCGACATCGGATCGGTCCCGGCCGGGTCGGGCACACCGTGCGCCCTGCGGTCAGCGGATGGCTCCCCCGTAGCCGCAGGGGACGTCGGAGCGGTGGCTGCGACGGCTCGCGCCGGCTCCGCCGTCGGACCCGCCGGACGAAGCACCGCGCGCGTCGCGGTGACAGCCTGCGGGATCCGCGCCGTCCCCTCGGTCACGGTTCCCGGCGATGGCACCGCCGGACCCGTATCGGGGCCGACGGCGGCGGGCAGCGGCATGGCTGCGGTCGGCGGGTCGTCGACGGGCCTAGCCCGGGTCGCCGGCTCCTCCGCCGGCCGCTGGGGACCCATGACCGTCAGCGCCCGCACCACTCCTGCGGCGTCGGTCCGGTCCGCGGGGTCGTCGAGGGTCATGGAGACCAGGAGCGCGGACAGCGCCGGGCCGGCGCCGTGGGGGATGGACGGGCTCCGGGAGAGGCGCGCCAGCGCGCTCTCGATACCGGTCCCCGGAAAAGCCCTCTCACCCGTCAGGGCCTCGATCATCACGAGCCCGAGCGAATAGACGTCGGAGGGCTGCCCCACGGCGTCGCCGCGGGCCTGCTCGGGGCTGAAGTAGGCCGCGCTGCCGATCACCTGGCCGGTAGCGGTCATCCGCCCGCCGTCGAAGAACCGGGCGATGCCGAAATCCGTGAGGAGGTAGCGGAACAGGCCGCTCTGGGGGTCGGCCGGGCGCGTCAGGATGTTCGACGGCTTGATGTCCCGGTGCACGATGCCGCGTCCGTGGATGTAGTGCAGCGTGCGTGCGAGGTCGAGCGCCATGAGCCGGACCTGTTCGCGACCCATGCTCCCGGAGGTCCTGAGCAGGACCCCGAGATCCGGGCCCTTCACCAGTTCCATCACCAGGTAGGCGCTGTCGCCTGCGTCGTCGCCGTTGTCCATGTCGAGTACGCGCACGAGCCCCGGATGGTCGAGCCCTGCGAGCATCCGCGCCTCGGCGGATCCCCGCTCGAGGCCGTCCGCGGTCCCGGGGCGGAAGAGCTTCACGGCGACGTCCCGTTCGAGGCGCGTGTCCCGCGCCGCGAACACCTCCGCCATGCCGCCCGTACCGACCCGCTCCCCGAGGTCGTACCTCCCGGCCAGCGCCTGCTTCTCCATGTCACCCGCTTCCGCTACCCCGCACCGTCCGGCTCCCGGGCACGCGCAGTCCATGCACCCCTGATTGATAAGCCGGCTTCCCATCCAGTGTACGGCGGGCGCCGGCGCCGGGCACGCGGCAGCAGCGCAGGCCCCGCGCCCCGGCCGAACGACGACGGCGCCGCACCCCGGGGGGCACGGCGCCGTCGGATCCGGTGAGCGCGGGGATCAGGCCACGTTGTTCTCGTAGTCGTGATCACGCGTCTCACGCGAGACGTAGAGCGCGATGAAGGTGGCGACGGCGGCCACGGTCAGGTAGGCACCCACCAGCACGGTGCTTCCTCCCGCTGCCTGCCAGAGTGCGACAGCGATGAACGACGCCGGTGCGGCGCCGATCATGCTCGAGACGTTGTACGCCACGGCGGAGCCCGTGTAGCGCACGTTCGCCGGGAACAGCTCCGGCAGCACGGCGGCCATCGGTCCGAACGTCAATCCCATCAGGATGAATCCGAGGATCAGGAGCGCCATGGCGCCGATCGTCCCTGCTCCGAAGAGCGGAGCCCAGAGGAGTCCGAAGACCGCGATGCCGACCGTCGTCGCGAGGAGCATCTTGCGGCGTCCGAAGCGCTCGGCCAGCGGACCGGACACGACGGTGAAGATCCCGAAGAACACGACGCCGATGATCAGCATCCACAGGAAGTCGGTGCGGGCCATCCCCAGGCCGGGGACGAACGCCGCGGCCTGGGCCTCGGTGAACGTGCCGCCGGCCGCTTCGGCCTTCGCCCGGGCCTGCTCCACGCTCGACGGTGCCGTCCCGTAGGTCAGCGTGAACGCCGTCATGAAGTAGAAGAGGACGTAGGTGGCGAACATGATGAAGGTGCCGAGGATCAGGCGGCGCCAGTGGAGGCGGAAGGTCGTGCCGAGCGGGACCTTCACCACCTTGCCGGTCTTCTGGACCTTCTGGAAGGACGCGCTCTCGATCAGCTTGAAGCCGCACGTAGAGGCCGATCACGACCATGACGGCACTCAGCAGGAACGGGACACGCCAGCCCCAGGAGAGGAACTCCTCGGGACTGAGCGTGGTGCTGAGCAGCACGAACAGCAGGTTGGCCAGGATGAAGCCGATGGGCGCCCCGAGCTGCGGGAAGGTGCCGTAGACGGCTCGCTTGCCCTCGGGAGCGTTCTCGGTGGCGAGCAGCGCAGCACCGCTCCACTCACCACCCAGCGCGAGGCCCTGGAGGAAGCGGAGCACCACGAGGAGCAGCGGCGCGAGGAAGACCCATCCCGGGTTGGTCGCGGCCGGCAGGAGTCCGATGAGGAAGGTGGCGATACCCATGGTCAGGAGCGACGCCACGAGGGTCGCCTTGCGCCCGATCTTGTCGCCGAAGTGGCCGAAGACGATGGAGCCGAGCGGACGCGCGACGAACGCGACGCCGAAGACGGCGAACGAGCTGAGGAGCTGGTTCGCGTCGCTCTGGTTGGGGAAGAACAGCGCCGGGAAGACCAGGACGGCGGCCGTGGCGTAGATGTAGAAGTCGTAGAACTCGATCGTCGTGCCGATGAGGCTGGCGAAGATCACCCGGCCCCTGCTGTTCAGGGGCGTGGTTGTCCCGCTGGCACCAGCGGAAGTGGAGGAGGTCATGGCGGCGGCTTTCTCGGACGAGGCGCCGCCGCCAGTGCACGGAGCCCTCGCGGCACGGCGCCCGTGCTTCAGTTGAACCCCAATATCAGATCACCGGCGTCCAGCAGGTGGATAAGCGTGTCCACCATGCGGACGCCGGGAACCGTCCGCCGGCGATGGGACTAGAGGTGCACGTGCAGGCGCCGCGCCGCCTCGGAGATGGACCCGGTCAGCGACGGGTACACCGTGAACGTGTTGGCGACGTCGTCCACATGCAGTTTCTTCGTGACGGCGAGCGCGAGCGGGAAGATCAGCTCGGACGCGCGCGGACCCACGACGACGCCGCCGATCACGGTGCCGGACCCCTTGCGCGAGATCACCTTCACGAAGCCGTCCCTGACGTTCATCATCTTCGCGCGGGCGTTGGTGTGCAGGGAGAGCTTCACGACGTCCCCCTGGTACCGCCCGGACGCGATGTCCTCCTCGGTGACGCCCACGGTGGCGATCTCCGGCGAGGTGAAGATGTTCGAAGCGACCTGCTTCAGCTTGATCGGGCTCACCGAATCGCCCATGAGGTGGGCGATCGCGATCCTGCCCTGCATCGCCGCGACGGAGGCCAGGGCGAAGACGCCCGTGCAGTCGCCGGCGGCGTAGACGTTCGGCGCGGTGGTGCGGGAGACACCGTCGACCTGGATGTGGCCGGACTCCCCGACCGCGACGCCCGCATCCTCGAGGCCGATGCCCGCCGTGTTGGGGACGGCACCGACGGCGACGAGGCAGTGGCTGCCCTCGACCGTCCGGCCGTCCGACAGATGGACGACCACGCCGTCGCCGGTCCGCTTCACGGCGTCGGCGCGTGACCGGGACAGCACGGTCATGCCGCGGTCCTTGAACACGCTTTCGAGCACCTCGGCGGCGTCGGCGTCCTCGCCGGGCAGCACCCGGTCGCGGCTCGAGATCAGGGTGACCTTGGACCCGAGGCCGTTGTAGGCGCTGGCGAACTCCGCTCCGGTGACGCCGGACCCCACCACGATCAGGTGCTCGGGGATCTCCCGGAGGTTGTAGAGCTGCGTCCAGTTGAAGATGCGCTCGCCGTCGGGCATGGCGCTCGGCAGTTCGCGCGGCGTCGAGCCCACGGCGAGGAGGACGGCATCCGCCTCGATGACGGAGGTCCCGCCCTCGGACTCGACCTCGAGCCGGTGGTTGTCGAGCAGCTTTCCGGTACCGATGATGACGCGGACGCCGAGACGCTCGAGCGTGGCGCGGATGTCGGAGGACTGTTCCACCGCGAGCTTCAGCAGCCGCTGGTTGACCCTGTCGAGGTCCGCGAAGACCCTGCTGTCCGCGGAGAAGTGGACGCCGAGCCCGCTCGCGTCGGTGAAGCGCGTCATCGTGTCAGCCGTGGCGATGAGGGTCTTGGACGGTACAACATCCGTGAGGACCGCCGATCCGCCGAGGCCCTGGCGCTCGACGATGGTCACCTTCGCACCGAGCGAGGACGCGACCATGGCCGCCTCGTAGCCGCCGGGCCCTCCGCCCAGGATGGCGAGGCGCAATGAGCTGAAGTCGAGTTGATTGGTCACGCCTTCGATTATCGCCCATGCCACCGACACCCCGGAACGGCGGCCCCCCCCTGCGGTGCGCCCGGCAGGGTGCCCCGACCGGTGGTCCGGTCTTTCCCCAGAGGGTAAGTTGGATCGGTGACTTCTGATCCTTTTGACCTGGCCCGCGACGCTGCCGACCATATCGCCCGTGCCACCGGCATCGACCGGCACGACACCGCTCTCGTCCTCGGCTCCGGCTGGGGAGAGGCGGCCGAACTGATCGGTGAGACCACCGCCACCCTCGACGCCGCCGACATCCCCGGGTTCACGGCGCCCGCCGTCGTCGGCCACACCGGCACCATCCGATCCGTCCTCACGCCGAACGGCAAACGCGCCCTCGTCCTGGGCGCCCGCACGCACTTCTACGAGGGCAGGGGCGTACGCGCCGTCGTCCACGGCGTCCGCACCGCGGCCGCCGCGGGTGCGACGACGATGATCCTCACCAACGGATGCGGCGGACTGCAGGAGCACTGGCAGCCGGGCACCCCGGTGCTCATCAGCGACCACATCAACCTGACGGCGTCCTCACCGCTCGAAGGCGCCACGTTCGTCGACCTGACCGACCTCTACTCCTCACGCCTGCGCGCCCTCGCACGCCAGGTGGACCCGACGCTCGACGAGGGCGTCTACGCGCAGTTCACCGGCCCCCACTACGAGACGCCGGCCGAGGTGCAGTACGCGAAGCGCATCGGCGCCGACCTCGTGGGCATGTCCACGGCACTCGAGGCCATCGCGGCACGGCACGCGGGGATGGAGGTCTTCGGCATCTCGCTGGTGACGAATCTCGCCGCCGGCATCTCCCCCGTCCCCCTCAGCCACACCGAGGTCCTCGAGGCGGGTCAGGCCGCAGGACCGCGCATCTCACGCCTGCTCGCCGACATCGTCGCCACGCTCTAGACCGGGCGGGCTCCGACCGGACCCCGCCCGCCAGCAGCACCGCAGGCACGCCCGTCCGGCAGCCTCCGCCGATCCACGTTAGGGACCACCATGAGCACCTCGGAACTCGACCTCCTCCTCGACACCGCCGACGCCTGGGCCGCCGCCGACCCGGACCCCCGGACGGCGGAGGAGCTCCGCACGCTCGTCGGCTCGGTGCGGTCCGCGGACGCGACGGCCGCCGTCTCGGAGCAGGAGCTGCGGGACCGCTTCTCGGGTCCGCTCGCCTTCGGCACGGCCGGCCTGCGTGCAGCCCTCGGCGCGGGCCCCAACCGCATGAACCGCGTGGTGGTCCGCAGGGCCGCTGCCGGCGTCGCCGCCCACGCCCTCGGCCTCGCCGCCGGTGCCTACGCGCCCCGCGCCGTCGTCGGTTTCGACGCCCGCCACAACTCCCGGATCTTCGCCGAGGAGACGGCGGCGATCTTCACCGCGGCCGGCATCGAGACCTTCCTGATGCCGCGTGAGCTGCCCACGCCGGTGCTCGCCTACGCCATCCGCGCACTGCGGTGCGAGGTGGGCATCATGGTCACCGCGAGCCACAACCCCCCGCAGGACAACGGGTACAAGGTGTACCTGGGTGGGCGGGCCGTCGAGGAGGATGCCCGCGGCGTCCAGATCGTGGCACCGCACGACGCCGGCATCGCGGCGCGCATCGCAGCGGTGGACGCCGTCGACCTCGCCTCCGGGGGCTGGACCGTGCTGCCCGAGAGCATCGAGACGGACTACGTCGCCTCGGTCGCCGGCCTCGCCGACCCGGCGGTGACTGACCGCGACCTCCGTATCGTCCTCACTCCCCTGCACGGCGTGGGCGGGCGCACCGCGCGGGCGGTCCTCGCCGCTGCCGGCTTCGACGACGTCACCGTTGTCGAGCGCCAGGCCGAGCCGGACCCCGACTTCCCCACCGTCGCCTTCCCGAACCCGGAGGAGCCCGGAGCCCTCGACCTGGCACTCGAGACCGCCGCCGAGGTCGGTGCGGACCTCGTGATCGCCAATGATCCCGATGCCGACCGCGTGGCCCTCGCCGCTCGCGAGCCCTCCACCGGCGCCTGGCGGATGCTGCGCGGCGACGAGGTCGGAACGCTCCTGGGCCTGCACCTCGCGGCCCGCCTCCCGGACGGCGACGGCACGGGCGCCGAGGGGACGCGCAGCCGCGTCTTCGCGAACTCGATCGTGTCCTCCCGCCTCCTCGGACGGATCGCGGCCGTGTCCGGCATCGACCACAGGCAGACGCTGACCGGTTTCAAGTGGATCGCCCGTGTCCGGGGCCTGTCCTTCGGCTACGAGGAGGCGCTGGGCTACTGCGTGGCACCGGAACTCGTCCGCGACAAGGACGGCATCTCCGCCGGCCTCCTGCTGGCCGAGCTCGCCGCCGCGACGAAGGCCTCCGGCCGCACACTCTTCGACCTGCTGGACGACGCCTTCCTGGTCCATGGCCTGCACGCCTCCGACCAGCTCTCGGTGCGCGTCGGCAGCCTGGGTCTGCTCGGCGCGATGATGAACAGGCTGCGCGAGAACCCGCCGTCGTCGTTCGCCGATTCAGCGGTGAGCACCGCCGAGGACCTGGCCCAGGGCTCGGCGCACCTGCCGCCCACGGACGGGCTGCTGTACCTGACGCAGGACGAGACGCGGGTGATCATCCGTCCCAGCGGCACCGAGCCGAAACTGAAGTGCTACCTCGAGGTCGTGGAGCCCGTCGGCTCGGCCGCCGAGCTCGACGCGGCCAAGGGCGCAGCCCGTGCGCGCCTCGACGCCGTGAAACGCGACGTCGAGGAAGCGCTCGGCCTCTGATCCTCCCGCTCGCGCCCGATCGCGCGGAATCGGGTGCGGCGACATGGAAAGATGGAGGCCATGCCTACCGACGCATCCCTTGCCTCCTACATCGACCACACGCTCCTGAAGCCCGAGGCCAGCCGTGAGCAGATCCTCACGGTATGCCGCGAGGCCGTCGAGTACTCGTTCAAGTCCGTCTGCGTGAATCCCCTTTGGGTCAGCACCGTGCGCACCGCGGTGAAGGGCAGCGGTGTCCTCACCTGCTCCGTCGTCGGCTTCCCGCTCGGCGCCACCACGACCGAGGTCAAGGTCCTCGAGGCCCGCGGCGCCGTCGCCGACGGCGCCGACGAGATCGACATGGTCATCGACATCGCCGCGGCCCGTGCGGGCGACAGGGACGCACTCGTCCGAGACATCCTGGCCGTCGCCGATGCCGTGCACGAGCACGGCGCCATCCTCAAGGTCATCATCGAGACGTCGCTGCTCACCGACGAACAGAAAGTGCTTGCCTGCGAGGCGGCCGTCGAGGCAGGCGCCGACTTCGTGAAGACCTCCACCGGCTTCAACGGGGGCGGCGCCACCGTGGCGGACGTCGCGCTGATGCGGCGGACCGTCGGCCCTGACCTGGGTGTGAAGGCCTCCGGCGGCGTGCGCTCGCTCGAGGATGCACGTGCCATGATCGACGCCGGAGCAACGCGTATCGGTGCGAGCTCCGGAGTCGCTATCGTTAAGGGAGAACAGGGCGCCGCAGGCTACTGACGGCGCAGCAGATCCGTCACGCACGCAAGGAGATCCAATGTCACACCCGACAGACGCCGAGAGCCAGCCCGCCCACGCCGGCAAGGGCCACCTCGTCGGCAATATCGTGTGGTTCGTGCTGATCTTCGGTGCGTTCCTGCTCAGCATGTACCTGTTGACGTGGTTCACGCCGCAGGACGTCTGGCCGATGGCCGTGATCGTCGTCGTCGCGTTCCTCGTCTTCTACATCCCCCAGGGCATCCTCGGGCGCGCCGACACCGGCTTCGACCTCGCCGAGGGCAACCGCACGGACGAGAAGGAGACGTCGGCGAACGTCAGCTCCTGACCCCGACGGCGGCACGACCGCCTGAAGGACACGAGGCCGTCCCCGCAGGGGACGGCCTCTTTCGTCAGCTCCTGGCACACCGGGCATGGAACGGGCCGCGACTACGCCGTGAACACCGCGTCGAGGACGTTCTTCGCCCAGTCGAGGATCTCGGCGTCGACGAGGTCCCGGCCGCCGATCCGCGCGGTCTTCGGCTTAGGCACGAGCACAGCGTTCAGCGCCGGCTTGATCGCCGCCCCGGGGTACATCCGCGTGAGGCGCATCTGCTTGGACTCGGGCAGCTCGGCGGGGGCGAACTTGATGAAGTTGCCCTGCAGTGCCACGTCCGTGAGGCCCAGCGCTCGGGCCGCGACCCGGAAGCGGGCCACGGACACGAGGTTCTGGACGGCGGCGGGCGGCTCCCCGTAACGGTCCTTCAGTTCGGCGACGACGGCGTCGATCGCCTCGTCGGTGACGGCGGCGGCGAGCTTCCGGTACGCCTCCAGGCGCAGCCGCTCCCCCGGCACGTAGTCGTGCGGGAGGTGCGCGTTGACCGGCAGCTCGATCTTCATCTCCGCCGCCTTCTCCTCGGCCTCGCCCCGGAAGTTGGCGACGGCCTCCCCGACGAGGCGGATGTAGAGGTCGAAGCCGACGCCCTGGATGTGGCCGGACTGCTCGCCGCCCAACAGGTTGCCCGCGCCGCGGATCTCGAGGTCCTTCATGGCCAGCTGCATTCCCGCGCCGAGCTCGTTGTGGGCCGCGACGGCTTTGAGCCTCTCGAGGGCCACTTCGCCGAGCGGCTTCTCGGACGGGTACAGGAAGTACGCGTAGGCCCGCTCGCGTCCACGGCCCACGCGGCCGCGGAGCTGATGGAGCTGCGACAGCCCGTAGGAGTCGGCGCGGTCCACGATGAGGGTGTTGGCGTTGGAGATGTCCAGGCCGGTCTCGATGATGGTGGTGCAGACGAGGACGTCGAACCGCTTCTCCCAGAAGTCGACGATGATCTGCTCGAGGCGCGATTCCGTCATCTGGCCGTGCGCCACGGCCACGCGCGCCTCGGGCACCAGCTCCTTGAGGTGCGCGGCCGTGCGGTCGATCGAGGAGACGCGGTTGTGCACGAAGAAGACCTGGCCCTCCCGCATCAGTTCGCGGCGGATGGCCGCCGACGCCTGCTTGTCCGTGTAGGGGCCCACGTACGTGAGGACCGGGTGGCGCTCCTCCGGCGGCGTCGCGAGCGTCGAGGTCTCGCGGATACCCGTGAGTGACATCTCGAGCGTGCGCGGGATCGGCGTGGCGCTCATCGCGAGGACGTCCACGTTGGTGCGCATCTTCTTCAGCGCTTCCTTGTGCTCCACGCCGAACCGCTGCTCCTCGTCGACGATCACGAGTCCCAGGTCCTTGAAGGAGACCTCCTTCGACAGCAGCCGATGGGTACCGATCACGACGTCGACGGCTCCCGAGGTCAGGCCCTCCGCCGTCTCGCGCGACTCCTTCGCGGTCTGGAAGCGCGACAGCGCGCGGACCCGCACCGGGAAGCCCGAGAAGCGCTCGGAGAACGTCTCGAAGTGCTGCTGGACCAGCAGCGTCGTGGGCACGAGCACGGCGACCTGCTTGCCGTCCTGCACGGCCTTGAAGGCCGCACGCACCGCGATCTCGGTCTTGCCGTAGCCGACGTCGCCCGAGACGAGGCGGTCCATCGGGACCTCGCGCTCCATGTCGGCCTTGACCTCGTTGATCGTGGTCAGCTGGTCGGGGGTCTCGACGTAGGGGAACGCCTCCTCGAGCTCGCGCTGCCAGGGCGTGTCGGGCCCGAACGCGTGGCCCCGTGAGGCCATGCGCGCCGAGTAGAGGCGGATGAGCTCGCCGGCGATCTCCTTGACCGCCTTGCGCGCCTGGTTCTTGGTCTTGCTCCAGTCGGAGCCGCCCATCTTGCTGAGGGCCGGGGCGTCGCCCCCGACGTAGCGCGTCACCTGGTCGAGCTGGTCCGTGGGCACGAACAGGCGGTCCCCGGGTGCGCCGCGCTTGGACGGCGCGTACTCGAGGACGAGGTACTCGCGGGTGGTGCGGGTGGGCCCGGCGCCCGTGGACCGCTGCAGGAGTTCGACGAACTTCGCCACGCCGTGCTGCTCGTGGACGACGAAGTCGCCCTCCTTGAGCTGCAGCGGGTCGACGGCGTTCCGGCGGCGCGAGGGGCATCTTGCGCATGTCGCGCGTGCCCGCGGCGCTCGTCCGCCCGAGCAGGTCGGCCTCGGTGAGGAGACCCATCTTGAGGCCGTCCACCACGAAGCCGCGACCCGCGCAGGCCGTGGTGATCTCGATGACGCCCGCCTGCGGGGGGCCGTCGAGCGAGTCGACCCGGCTGGCGGGGATGTCGTTGTCGGCGAAGAGCTCGGCGAGTCGCTGGGCCGGGCCGGGGCCCTCCGTGGCGACGACGACGCGCCACTGGTCGCGCACGCGGCCGCCGATGAAGTCCATCATCTCGGCGACGTCACCCTGGTAGCCGCGCGGTTCGCGCGCGTGCAGGGTGAAGCTGTCGACGTCGCTCAGCTCCTCGTCCGCCCCGAAGCTCGTGATGCCCCACCAGGCGACCGAGTTCGCGAGCGCCGTCGACCGGGTGTCGGTGAGGGAGCGGAAGCTCGCCTCCTGCAGGTCGGTGCCGAGGCCGCCGCTGAGGTCCAGTGGCGCTGCGCCGCCGTCGGACGCCGTGGCCCACGCGGCTGCGAGGAATTCCTCGTTGGTGGCGGCGAGGTCGTGGGCGCGGGCGCGGACCTTCTCGGGTTCGATGACGACGGCGATCGACCCGGGCGGCAGCTCGCCCGCGAAGGGCACCATGGCGTCGACGAGCACGGGCGCGAGGGACTCCATGCCCTCGACGGCGATGCCGCCGGCGATCTTCTTCTCGAGCATCGATGCCGCGGCCGGCAGTTCGGACTGCAGCTTCGCGGCCCGCGACATGACGGCCGGGGTGATGAGGATCTCCCGGCACGGTGGGGCGTACAGCGCGGCAGGAGGCTCCCCCGTGGTGAGGGAGCGCTGGTCGGCGACGGCGAACCAGCGCATCTGGTCCACCTCGTCACCGAAGAAGTCGACGCGGATCGGGTGGTCCTCGGTGGGCGGGAAGACGTCGATGATGCCGCCGCGCACTGCGAACTCACCGCGGTGCGTGACCATGTCCACCCGGGCGTACGCGGCGTCGGAGAGTGCCTTCACGACGTCGGAGAAGGCCACCTCGTCGCCGACCTTCAGCGCCACGGGCTCCAGGTCGCCCAGGCCCGCGACGAGCGGCTGGAGGACGGCCCGGATCGGTGCGGTGATGACCTTGACGGGCGAGTCCTCCGGATGGGCGAGCCGGCGCAGGACGGACAGGCGGCGTCCGACGGTGTCGGAGCGCGGCGACAGCCGCTCGTGGGGCAGCGTCTCCCAGGAGGGGAACTCCTCGATGGCGCTCTCGGGGAGGTAGCTGCGCAGGGCGGCCGCGAGGTCCTCCGCCTCCCGCCCCGTGGCCGTGATGGCGAGGACCACCGGCACCGCTGTATCGCCGGTGGACCCTGGCCCCGCCGCAGCGAGGCCCTCGACCATCTCGGTGATCAGTGGCGCGCGCATGCCGGCGGGCGCTCCGATCTGCAGGTCCGCGCTGCGCTGCTCGACCGGCCGGGAGGCATTGGTCCGTACGCGCGCGTAGGACGCATCCTCGGCGAGCGCCGTGCGCAATCCGTTCAGGCTCATGGTGTTCCGGGACTCCTCAGGCATGGGTTCCACCGCCCCCTGCCGCGGTTCGACGGCGGCGGAGACAGCACAAAAGCCCGGAAAGACGAATCGTTCCCGGGATGATTCCACAGTACCAAGCGGCCCCGACGCTTTCCCGACGACCGCAAGGCCCCCGGCCCAGCGGACCCGCCAGGCCGTAGGATGACGGGAGACCCTGCCCCACCGCCCTGCGCGCCCGCGCGACCGTTCTTCTGGAGGAACCTTGGCACTGAACGCGTCCACCACGCTCCCCTACGACACCGCCACCGTGCTGGGAGTCTTCACCGACGAGGGCTTCGTGCGCCACATGAGCGAGTACGTCGGAGGCTCCCTGGAGTCCCTCACGCTCGACGGTGACACCGCCGGGGCGTTCACCCTCACCGCCGTCCGCACCATGCCCACCCACCGGTTGCCGGACATGGCCCGCAAGTTCGTCGGCGAGACGCTCTCCGTCACGCAGACGGAGCACTGGGAGGCCCCCGCGGCCGACGGCTCACGCCAGGCCTCGCTCGAGATGACGGTCGCGGGCGTGCCGCTGAACGTCGCCGCGGTCCAGCGCCTGATCGCCCAGGGCACCGACACCGTCGTGGACCTCCAGGGCAACGTCACCTCGTCCATCCCGTTCCTGGGCGGGAAGATCGCCGGTGCTGCCGAGCCCATGATCGGCAAGGCACTCAACGTGCAGGCGGTCGAGGCCCGGAAGTGGCTCGAGCGCCGCTGACCCACCGGGTCCCTGGCCCGTCGTCCTCCCCCGCAGCACCGTTCCAGCCACCGAAAGACATGACCGTGCACCTGCCCACGCCCCTCGCCCTGATCCTGATCCTTGCCGGCGTCTGGACCCTGATCGTCTGGCCGCCCTTCCTGCGCCGCATCCTCAAGGACCCGCGCGCGCGCGACGAGAAGGGAGCGGCCACGCGGTTCCTCACCGTGCACCTCATGCTCATCTCCACGTCGATGATCCTCGGGGCCGCGACCGCCGTGATCGGGGTGCGGGCCCTCCTCGCCTGAGGCACCGCCACTCGCACCGCATCCGCCCTACCCAGGAGACCGATGGCACACGAGAACCCGAAGGCGTCCGGCGCCCATCCTGTGATCCTGCAGCGCTCCAGCTATCCGGAGTACCTGCGCATCTCGGAGATCCTCCGCAAGGAGACGGTCGGCGGGATCCTGCTGCTGATCGCGAGTGCCATCGCCATCATCTGGGCCAACTCCCCGTTCTCGGGAGTCGTACTTCGCCGTCCGGGATTTCGAGTTCGGCTACGAGCCGTGGCACCTGGAGCTGTCCGTCGGCGCCTGGGCCTCGGACGGCCTCCTGGCCGTGTTCTTCTTCCTCACCGGACTCGAACTCAAACGCGAATTCGTGGCGGGTGACCTGCGCCGGATCAGCCGCGCGATCGTGCCCGTGGCGGCGGCGTTCGGCGGCGTCGTCGTCCCCGCCCTCGTCTACACGGTCGTGAACCTGTCCTCACCGGACACCCTGCGCGGCTGGGCCATCCCCACCGCGACGGACATCGCCTTCGCCCTGGCCGTCCTGGCCGTCATCAGCTCGCACCTGCCCGGCGCCCTGCGGATCTTCCTGCTGACCCTCGCCGTCGTCGACGACCTCATCGCGATCGCGATCATCGCGTTCTTCTACTCCGAGGACGTGCACCTGACCTTTTTGCTGTGGATGGTCCTCCCCCTGGGACTGTTCGCGCTCCTCGCCCAGCGCAGGCCGAAGTTCTTCGGCAGCACCACGCGTGGCCCGTGGCTGATCCTGCTGCCGCTGGGCATCATCACCTGGGCCCTCATGCATGCCTCCGGCGTCCACGCCACCGTCGCCGGGGTGCTGCTCGGTTTCTGCGTTCCCGTGCTGCGGAAGTCCGGCGGGAAGCCGGCCCTGCCCCGGCCCGGCAAGCCCGGACTCGCCGAGGTCCTCGAGCACCGCTTCCGCCCCCTGTCCACCGGTTTCGCCGTTCCGGTCTTCGCGTTCTTCTCGGCCGGTGTCGCGATCGGCGGGGCGGAGGGTTTCGCGTCGGCCCTCACCGACCCGGTCCTCATCGGCATCGTCCTGGGCCTGGTCCTGGGCAAGCCCGTCGGGATCATGCTGACCACGTTCCTCGTCACCAAGACCACCAGGGCGAACCTCGACCCGGGCCTGAGCTGGTGGGACCTGCTCGGTGTCGGGCTCCTCGCGGGCGTGGGCTTCACCGTCTCCCTGCTCGTCAACGACCTCAGCTTCGGCGCCGGCAGCGAGCACGACGACCATGCGAAGGTCGCCATCCTCACGGCGTCCCTCACCGCGGCCCTGCTCTCCAGCGTGGTGCTGCGGGCCCGTAACAAGCACTACCGCCGCATGAGCGAGGAAGAGAAGACCGACACCGACAACGACGGCATCCCCGATGTCTTCGAGGACCGCGAGGACTAGGGTCCCGCCATGGCCGATCGGGGGGAGGCAGCCCAGGGCGTGGACCTGACGGAGTCGGGCCGGGCCACGGTGCGGAGGCGGCACGGCCGGCGCATCATCCTGAGCGAACTCGCGCTGACCGTCACGTTCACGCTCTGCGTGGCGCTGGGACTCCTCGAGCGGGACGATCTCGCCTCGGCCGAGGCCTTCCTCGCCGGGTGGGCGCTCAACGTGCTCGTCCTGGTGCTCTGCTGTGTGATGCCCTGGTTCCGCATCCCGAACAGATGGGTCATCCTCGTCCCCCTGACGGACTTCGTGGCCGTCGGGCTCGCGCGTGCAGCGGCCGGCGAGAGCCTGTCCGGCGTGGGACTGCTGGCAGCCTTCCCCGTGGTCTGGATCGCGGCCTCCCGGGTACGGACCAGCACGGCCGCCGCGGTGACCGTCGTCGCCTCCCTCGCGATCGTCTGGCTCCCTCTGCTGCTCCACGCCGAGCCGGTGACCATCGACTCCTTCATCCAGCCGATCCTGCTGCCCATCATGCTCACGGGACTGGCCCTGTTCGTCAGTGCGCTCACGAAGGACAACCGGCGGCGGCAGGAAGCACTGCGCGCATCGCAGGCGGCGTTGCGCGAGAGCGTGGAGGCGGGCCGGCGGCGTGAGCGCCTACTGGGAACCGTGCTGGACACCGTCAGCGTGGGACTCCTCGCCGTGGATGCGGACGGTCACGACATCCTCATGAACGCCCGGCAGCGGGAAGCCCACTCCGGGGCGGCCCCGGACGGCAACGACGATCCGAACGAGGCGGAGCTGCTCATCTTCGGTCCGGACCGCGTGACGCCCATCCCGCCCGAGGACCGTCCCGTGGCCCGCGCCATCAGGGGCGAGGACCTCGAATCCGTGCAGGTCTGGGTGGGTCCTCCCCGCTCCCAGCGGGCCCTCAGCATCTTCTCGCACTCGATGCACGACGACGACGGCACGTTCGCGGGCACGGTGGTGTCCTTCAACGACGTGACGGAACTGGTGCTCGCGCTCCAGGCGAAGGACGACTTCCTCTCGAACGTCTCGCACGAGTTCCGGACTCCACTGACCTCCATCCTCGGGTACCTCGAGCTGAGCCTCGAACTCGGCGAGTCCCTGCCGGAGGACGTCACCGGGTACATCGAGGTGGCGCGGCGCAATGCCGTGCGGCTGGAGCAGCTGGTCGAGGACCTGCTGGCCATCAACGCGGGCACCTTCGAGGTCCATCCCGTGACGACCGACGTCGGCAGGACCCTCGCCGAGGCGGCGTCGTCCGCCCATGTGCGCGCCTCCCGCGCGGGACTGCACCTCGTCAACCGTGCGCCGTCGTCACTCCGGGCCGTGGTGGATCCCATCCGGCTCGCCCAGGCGGTGGACAATCTGCTCACCAACGCCATCAAGTACAACAGGCGGGGCGGCAGCATCACGCTGGACGCGTCGCTGGACGACGGCGGCCTGCGGGTGGAGGTCGCGGACACGGGCATCGGGATCGAGTCCGCGGAGCTGCACCAGGTGTTCGACCGTTTCTTCCGCTCGCCCTCGGTCCGCACCACGGCGGTGCCGGGCGTGGGACTCGGCCTGCTGATCACCAAGAGCATCGTCAGCGAGCACGGCGGCTCGATCACCGTCACGAGCGAACCCGGGCAGGGCACGTGCTTCACGATGCTCCTGCCCCAATCCGGCCCGGGAACGGCCGGAAGCGCGGGCTAGGCGTTGGCGGCCAGGAGCGATTCCTCGAGGGCGACCCACGCGAGCATGGCGCACTTGACCCTCGCAGGGAAGCGGGAGACGCCGGAGAATGCCGCGGCGTCGCCGAGCACCTCCTCGTCGGCCTCGATCCGGCCGCGTGAGCGCATCACCTCGCGGAACGAGTCCACGAGGGAGATCACCTCGTCCCGCGGCAGTCCCTGCACCAGGTCGGTGAGGACGGAGGCCGAGGCCATGGAGATGGCGCAGCCGGCTCCGTCCCAGCTCACGGACGTCACCGTGCCGTCGGCCACTCCCGCACGGAGGGTGATCTCGTCACCGCACACGGGGTTCAGCTGGTGGGATTCGCCCGACCGGCCCGCGCCGTCGTACTCGCGGAGCGGGGAACCGTGCCGCGCCTTCGCGTGGTCGAGGATGATCTGCTGGTACAGCTGTTCGAGGCCGGTACTCATTCAGGATGCTCCGAAGAACGGACGGACCTGCGCGACGGCGTCCAGGAACGCGTCCACCTCGTCCGTGGTGTTGTAGAGGTACGTGCTGGCGCGTGTGGTCGCCGTGAGGCCGAACCGCCGGTGGAGCGGCTGGGCGCAGTGGTGCCCCACCCGGACGGCGATGCCCTTGTCGTCGAGGAACTGGCCGACGTCGTGCGCGTGCACGCCGTCGACGTCGAACGCGGCGAGTCCGATGCGCGGCAGACCCGCGCCCGGACCCAGCACGCGGATGCCGTCGATGGCGCCGAGGCCTTCGACGAGCCTGGCGCCGAGGGCTGCCTCCCATGCCTCGATCCGTCCCATGCCGGTCTCCGCGAGGTAGTTCGCGGCGGCACCGAGGGCGATGGCCTGCGAGATGCGCTGCGTCCCCGCCTCGAAGCGGTTCGGCGACGGGAGGTACTCGGCCCGCTCCATCGTCACCGTGGTGATCATGGAGCCGCCGGTCAGGAAGGGCGGCATGGCGTCGAGCAGCTCGGCGCGGCCGTAGAGCGCGCCGATACCGGTGGGGCCGAGCATCTTGTGGCCGGAGAACACCAGGAAGTCCACGTCGAGGGCCTTCACGTCCACGGGCAGGTGCGGCACGGACTGGCACGCATCGAGCAGGGTGAGTGCCCCCACCGCCCGGGCGAGCTGGACGAGCTCCCGGACCGGGTTGATGGTGCCGAGGACGTTCGAGGCATGCGAGAACGCGACGAGCCTCGTCGCGGGCGTGATCACCGCAGCGGCGTCCTCGAGCCGGAGCGTCCCGTCGTCACCGACCGGGAGGAAGCGCAGCTCCGCCCCTGTACGGGCGGCGAGCTCCTGCCAGGGGATGAGGTTGGCGTGGTGCTCCATCTCGGTGACGACGATGCGGTCACCCGGGCCCACGGCGAAGCGCCGCGCCGCCGCCCCGTCCGAGGGCTGCGTTGGACATCGCGTAGGCCACCAGGTTGATGCCCTCGGTGGCGTTCGACGTCCAGACGAGCTCACCGGCGCGGGCGCCGACGAGGCGGGCGACGGCGGCACGGGCGTCCTCGTAGGCGTCGGTCGCCTCGACCGCGAGGGTGTGGGCACCGCGGTGGACGGCCGCGTTGCGCTGCTCGTAGAACTCCTGCTCCGCCTCCATCACACTCACCGGATTCTGGGAGGTGGCGCCGGAGTCGAGGTAGACGAGCGGCCGGCCGTTGACCTCGGTGCCGAGGATCGGGAAGTCGTTGCGGATGCGGTGGATTTCGGCGTCGGTCAGCCCGGCATCGGACGGGGTGAGCGTGACGGGTGTTTCAACCACGGGCACTTCGAGCTCCTCGGATCGGGTATCCCCTGCGGCAATTACGCAAGGATTCTCTGCCCTAATCGTGCCACTCAGGGCCCGATGGGGCATCCCAGTGCTACCTAACTAAGGAGTTCCCGGCCCGAGCGGCATCAGGGTTCCCTCGACTCCGCGATCGATGCGACGACCTCGTCCCGATACCTGCTCGGCGCGTGGTGCTCCCGCGCGCGGAGCCGGTCCTGGACGGCGAGCCCGCTCCAGCGGGACCAGTCGTCCACGATCACCTCGATGGCCGACGCGAGCTGACCGACGTCGTCCGGTTCCACGAAATGGACGCTGCCGAAACCGTTCCCTGCTTCGAGCAGACCGGGCATCGCGGAGACGACAGCGGGACGGGCCGCGAGCATGGCCTCGACCACGGTGTTCCCGAACGACTCGTCGAGCCGCGCCGGGATCAGGACGATGTCCGCGTCGTCGAGCGATGCCCAGACGTCCTCGCGGAAGCCGACCATCCGCACGGAGTCCTGCAGTCCCCTGCGCCGGATCCTGTCCGTGAGGCCCTGTGCGTAGTCCTCGTTGCCGCCGAACACTGCTCCCACGACGTCCAGGCGGGCCACCCGCCCTCTGCGTTTCAGTTCGGCCACGGCGTCGATCGCGACGTCCACGCCCTTGCGGTGCGAGATCCGGCCGAAGTAGATGAGCCGGACAGGGTCGGAGAGCTCCGCCCGGGGCGGTGTCACGGACGCGGGTCCGGCGACCCCGTTGTACACGACCTGCGCCCGGGCGGCCGTCCGCGGCAGGGACTGGCTCAGGACCTTCACGGTGTACCGGCTGTTGGCGATCAGGTCCGACGAGAAGAGGAGCGGCAGGGCCAGGAGGTGCCGGATGATCGGGCGCACATGGCCTTCCGCCTCGTGGATGTGGACCAGCACCCGGCATCCGGCCACCCGCGCGATGATGGGCCACCAGGGAATGCTGAGCGTGCTCACATAGACGATGTCCGGGCGGTTCCGGGCGAGGAACACGGAGATCCGGACGACGGACTGCGCACTTCTCGCGACCAGCGACAGGACCCCTTCGCGGAGAGGAGACTCTTCCGCAACACGAGGCTCGGCACGATCACCGGGACCGTGTGGTCAGCGCTGACACGGGCCAGGAGCGGTCCGTCGTTCGGCACGACGACGACGACGTCCGCGCCCGAGCCGGACAGCCCCTCGAGGGTCTCGAGCATCATCCTGTCCGAGCCGTAGAGGTCCGCCGAGGGATGAGCGATGACGATCTTCTGTCCGGTCAAGTCCATGGGAGCCTTCGCTAGCAGTGTCGAGGAGGACCCGGCGCCGTCGGGAACGGGTCCCTCGGCCGGTGGTCCTCATGATAATCCGACGGACCGGCGCGGACAGGGATTCCTCCCGGAGGCGAGCTGCAGGGAAGCCCGGCTCCGCGTTCCCTTGGACCGCTCCTCGGGTTAGGCTGGGGTGGCGGCGGTCACATCGGCTCCGGTCCGTTCCATGCCGTCACGTCGGATGCCAAGAGGGAATTGATGATGGAGCAGAATGGCCCACTCCGCGGCCGACGGCTCAGGTACCGGGCCGTCGCTCTCGGTTCGATCGTGCTGGTGTCGGCGTGCGTGGTGCCGTCCGCGCAGCACCCGTCGGGAACGGGCCCGGTCGTCGCCGGTGCGGCGGGTGGCAACGCCTCCTCGTCGGCCACGCGGACGGTAGTCCGATCCGACAGTTTCTTCGCGCAGTCGCTCGGGGACCGGCCCGCCGCATCGACGCCTGCAGTCGCGGCGGCATCCGCGGTGGTCGAGGATCACTCGACGGCGGGCGCCGCACCTGTGGGCACGACCTCCTACGCCGTGCCCGAGGATGCACTCTTCGTCGCCGGCAACGGCAACGACGACGCCCGCGGGACACAGGACGCGCCGCTGAAGACGATCAAGGCCGCCATCTCCGAGGCTCGCAGCGGGCAGACCATCGTCCTCAGGGGCGGCGTGTACCCCGAGTCGGTGAAGATCCCCACGACGAAGCAGATCACCCTCCAGGCCTTTCCCCAGGAAGAGGTGTGGCTCGACGGGAGTGTCCCGGTGTTCGACTTCGAGCCGGACGGAGCGGCGTTCGTGGCGGACGGGTGGACGGCCGAGTTCGACGCGAGTCCGACGTATTCGTGGGGCAACGAGGACGGTACGACGCCGGGCTGGACGTTCGTCGATCCCGAGTATCCCATGGCGTCCCATCCGGACCAGGTGTGGATCGACGGTACGGCGCAGCGCCAGGTGGGGTTCCTCGGCGAACTGACACCCGACTCCTTCTACGTCGACTACGACGGTGACCGGCTGTTCCTCGGCTCGGACCCGGCCGGCAAGGATGTCCGAGCGAGTTCCCTCGCCAAGGCGATCTCCATCCAGTCCGCCGGGTCGGCGATCAAGGGCATCGGTGTCCGCCGCTTCTCCCAGTCCGTACCGCACATGGCCGCGGTGACCCTCGAGAGCAGTGACATCTCGGTCGAGAACGTCGTCATCGAGCAGACGTCCACGACCGGACTCGCGGTGTCCGGCACGGACGCCCGTCTCGAGGGCATCACGCTCACGCAGAACGGCATGCTCGGTGCGTCCGCGACCTATGCGGACGGATTGTCGGCGACCAATCTCAAGGTGACGGACAACAACACCGAGGGCTTCAATCATTCGCCGGCCGCCGGCGGCGTCAAGATCGGCCGGACCCGGACGGTGCAGGTCCAGGACAGCATCTTCTCGGCCAATGACGGTACGGGACTCTGGTTCGACGAATCGGTGTTCGACCTCACGGCGTCGGGGAACGAGATCGTGGGCAACAGGGGGCACGGTCTGTCCGTCGAGATCTCCGCCCGTGCCGTCCTCGCCAACAACGTCATCGCCCGCAACGAGGGGCATGGCCTGAAGATCAACAACACCAGCGACGTCGAGGTCTGGAACAACTCGTTCATCGGCAACGGGCGTCCCATCAACATCGTCCAGGACGCACGGCGTGCCTCGGACCGCAGCACACCCGGGCACGACCCGCGCCAGGCGTTCCCCGATCCGTCGATGACGTGGATCAACGGACCGATCGCCGTCCGGAACAACGTGATCACGGGCACCACGGCCAACTGCCTGCTGTGCGTCGAGGACTATGCGCACCAGCTGACGGCCGAAGAGATGGAGGTGACGACATCGGGCAACGTCTTCCACCGATCCTCGGGGTCGAGTCCGGCGTGGCTCGTGATCTGGTCCCGCGGCAATGACGACCCGGCCGTCTTCACCACGCTCGGCCGGTTCAGGAACGCGACCGGACAGGCGAAACACGACATGGAACTCACCGGCGACGCCATCGCTGACTCGATGACGTTCCGCGTGAGCGACACCGTGCGGTCGGCCGTCGTCGCCCAGCCACTCCCCGATCGGATCGCGGGTCTGCTCCGCGTCCCCTCAGGAAGTCTGCTGGTAGGACCTGTCGACGACTGATGCCCGTGGAACTGCGGCGATCCCCGGCGACTGCTCGCCCTCCGTACTCCCGCCCGGCCGCGGGACGAACATCGATGCGAGAGCGATGAAGACCATGAAGGTGACGCTGGCGTCGAGCAGTCCCGTCTCCAGGAACGACCGGATGAGGATGAAGACGAGGAGTGCGACGGGCAGGGCGTTCCTCCGTCCGCCCCTGATGTTGACGACCAGGACCACGGTGACGAGGACGGCGAGGACAGCCGTGCCCACGAGTCCCGTCTGGGCCAGGGCGGAGATCCAGCTGGAGTCCAGGACCTGATCGTTCCAGTACTGGCCCTGCACGTGCACGGTCTTCACCGACAGTCCTGCTCCGACCCACTTCTGGAGGGACTCGAAGGGAGTCTGCAGCACCACCTGCCAGGCGATCGTGCGCGAGTTGAGCGTGAAGAGGGACACGCTTCCCTTCCTGTTGAGCAGCGAGCCGAAGAAGGTGGTGTACACGGCGACCGCGAACAGCGCCGGAACGGCCGCGGCGAGGACGACGGCGACGTACCGCTGGATGGTACGGACGCTCACGATGAGGACGACGCAGGCTATCGCCAGGCCGAGCAGCGCCGTTCGGGACTGGGTCGCGACACAGGCGAGCGTGAAGAAGCACGCCGCGACGACGGCCCCCACCGTGGCACGCCCGGAGATGACCCGCTGGATCGCGGCGAGCGCGGGGATGGCGCAGAGGACGATGAGGCCGTTCGGGCTGATCGGGAGGAGTGTGCCCTCCAGGCGCCCGCCGGACCCGATGGTACCGACACCGGTGATGGCGAGGACCGCTCCGACGATCCCGATGGCGACGACCAGGTGCGTGAGCACCTCTTCCCGCGGGAAGGCCGACACCATCAGCACCATGGTGACCGCGAGGAGCACGATCCGCACGGCAAGGACCGCGGAAGCGGTCGTGCCCCCGGCCTCGAGCGCCCCGATCATCGACACCGCCAGCACGGCGAGGACCGCCAGCAGCGGTCCCCCGGCGACGGGGTGAGCCACGGGTGACGCGCGTTTCAGGAGCAGCGCCATCGCGAGGGCCGCGCCCTGGAGTGCTGCCTTGGCGATGACGACGCTGTCGAAGGACCCCTCGAAGTAGACCCCCTTCCGCCATGCGGTGACACTGACGATCAGGACGATCCAGATGAGGACGGCGCTCGCTGTGCGGACCTTCGCCTCACGCACGGCCGGAGGCCCGGACCTTCAGGTGGGCGCGTCCCGGTGCGCGGCCCCCTGACCGCCGCGGCCCACCGAGGAGCACCAGGCCGAGGGGCTCGACGCCCACCGCCTGGAGCTCCCGCACGGAGTCCTCCAGGTCTGCGGCCGGAGTGCCCCACGACACCAGCACCAGCACTGCCTCGGCGACGGGCGCGACAGTCCACGTGGTCAGCGGGTGCGAGTCGTAGGCGGTCCTGACGAGCGTCACGTCGAAGGCGTCGTCCAGCTCCTTGAGGATGCTCGCCCCCTGGCGTGCCGCCCTGGAACGGCTGATCCGATCGGTGGCGGTACCCATGGGGATCCGATAGGTACCGGAGTCGGTGGCGGCGAGGACGTCGTTCAGTGTGGCCTCCCCGACGAGCACGTCCGAGAAACCGAGTTCGGCCTCGGCCCCGTCGGACCGCGCCTGGGTCGCATCGATGACACAGGTGCGTGCACCGGAATCCCCGATGAGGCCGGCGAACTGGTTCCCGAACGCGTCCTGGGCGTCGTTGCGCTGTCCGACCGCCGTCACCATGAGGAGCCTGGGCAACTGCCCGCCACGCTTGATCAGGAGTGAGGTCATCAGCTCCCGGTACTGGAGCGCTGTCTCCTGGGCGAGGACCCCGGAGCTGCGGGATGCACCACCGGCGACGGCACCCAGTACCTCCACGTCGATCGAGCGGGGCAGATCCCCGCTGCTGCGGATCCTCCGGTGCCCGACGCCCAGGATCACCGCGGCGATGAGCCCCGCGGTGAGTCCGACCAGCAAGCCCATGGCGAGGTTCAGGACCGTGTTGGGGGTGGAGGCCGAGGTGGGGGCGAAGGCGGGCACGGTGATGAAAGCCTCCACGGCCGCGTTCCTCGTCGTGTCCCCGCCCTCCAGCTGACGGATGACATCGCGCAGGTTCGAGGCCACCGAGTTGGCGAGTGCGGCCGCCTCCTGCGCGGTCCCGGCGGAGGCGACGACGTTCACGTACACCGTCTCGGGCGGGTTGCTCGCACTGACCTTCTCCCTGATCTCGGCCAGGGTCATGGACGATTCCAACTCCTGCAGGACCGGCGTGAGGACCTGGGGGCTGTCGACCAGGTCCGGGTAGGACTTCACGCGCTGCAGGACGAACTGCGAGTTCTCGAAGCTGGAGCTTGCCTCCGAGTCGGCTCGGATGAACAGGTCCGCCTTCGCTTCGTAGGTGCGGTCGGCGAGTCCCGAGGCGATGCCTGCGAGCAGGAGGCCGACCAGGGTCGAGACGAGGATCAGGACCCACCGGCGGCGGAAGATCCGTCCGTATTCGTTCAGCTCCACGTCTTCACCTCCCGGTACCACTTCGGCAGGGCCAGGACCAGGAACGCGGCGTTCGCGAGCATGAGCAGGCTGTACGCACCCACGAAGACGGCAGGGAAGAGCAGCAGGACGAACAGGACGCACAACAGGCCGAAGTCCGTCGGCAGGACCGCGAGGGAATACAGGGCCGACGAGGTCGCCTGCTCCGCGACCGGCGCGCTGCTGCCGCTGGTGCGGCGGGCCCTTCTCAGCTGGTCCATCAGGAGCGACGAGAAGAAGTGCACCGTCGCCAGCACCTGGAACACGATCGGCACGATCAACCATGCGGCCTCGAGATCGAGGTAGCGCCACCAGCAGATGAGCACGCACAGGTGCAGGCTCCCCTCCTTGAAGGCGTCCACGGTGTGGTCCAGCCACTCGCCGGCCGCGGATCCCGTCCCGGTCAGCCGTGCGAGCTGGCCGTCCGCCGAGTCCAGCGCATAGCCCAGGACCAGCAGCGTGGTCACCAGGAGTGCGGTGCCGGTCGTCGGATCCGTCAGGATCAGCAGCGCCAGCCCGGAGAAGGTGGCGATGGCACTGATGACGGTGACTTGGTTGGGCGCGAGGCCGCGGGTATACGCTGCTGCCGCGAAGACCCTTCCCAGTCTCCTGTTGATGTATCTCGAGTAGGCGGGCGCCCCCTTCGATGTCTTCTGTGCACTGGCGAGAGAATCCAGTGCTTGTCGGAATTCCAATTGCGCCCCAGATCGCATTGTCATGACGGTCCTTCTCATTCTGCGGACTTCGGAATGCAGTCCGATCGATTAGTGCCGGATACTACTAGGCCCAGCCTCTACTGGCGCGCCTCCCCCACCCACAGGTCGTCATAGCGGACGACCACGGGAGCGTTGGTCGCCGATCCGGAGAGGTAGGACGTGAATCCGATCCGCCCTGCCTTCTGGAAATCGACGGCCGTATCGCTCGTGGAGAGCTGCCAGCTCGCGGGTTCGGCGGTGCCCGCCGCCCACACCTTCATCCGGATGACGGTCGGCGCGGTCCCGACCGCCTGGGCCCGGACCATCAGTTCCTTCCCCGGCGCGTAGTTCAGGGAGGAGATGACCGTCTGGTTGACGAGGATCGTGTCCTTCCGCAGCAGGAACGCCGTGACCGATCCGTTCGGCTGGAACTGCAGTTTCGCCGTGTAGGCACCTGCGCCGGTCACGTCGCGCAGCAGGAACGACTGGTGCACGCCTCCTCCGGTGGCCGCCTTGTCGACCGAGATGCTCGCACGGACCTCGGTGTCGGTGGACGAGACGGAGTTCAGGTAGGCCGAGGGGCCCGCTCCGGCGGAGCCCATCCGAAGCTGCCCCTTGCCGTTCGCGACGGAGAAGTTGGAGAGGGTGCCGGAGTAGGAGTACGCCCCGCCGGTGTCCGCACTTCCCCAGCCCGAGGCGAGGATCCGTGAGAAGGCGTCACCGGCGAAGATGCGCGGCTCGGTGACCACCTTCTCGACGAGGAGCCGCTGCTCGGAACGGGTCTCCCCGCCGTCCTCGTCGCGTACCACGAGCGCCACCGTGTAGGTACCCGGAGCAGCATAGGTGTGGGTGGCGGTCCGACCGCTCGCCGTCGTGCCGTCCCCGAACGCCCAGCTGTAGGCGAGCACCGCTGATTCGGCGTCCCTGGAGGCGGAGGCGTCCACCGACAGTTCCAGTCCCGACACCACCGGTGTGAAGGTGCTGGTCGGGAGGCTGTTGGCGACCGTGATGGTCTTGCTGGTGGAAGCCGTGCGGCCCGCAGCGTCGGTCACCGTCAGGGCGACGACGTACGTGCCGTCCTCGGTGTACCGGTGGCCGGCTGTCACGCCGGCCGCGGTGGTCCCGTCGCCGAAGTCCCAGGAGTGGCCGACGACGGTCCCCCCGGAGGCGCCGGCGTCAGCAGCGAGCAGCCTGCCCTGCGTCGTCGCCTCGAAGGCCGCGACCAGCCGTGGCGATACCGACACGGTCTGCGTCGTCGACGCCGTGGCGCCCCGCACGTCGGTCACGGTCAACACGACCTCGTACGTGCCCGCCGCACGGTAGGTGTGGGAGGGTGAGACGCCCGTGGCGGTCGTCCCGTCGCCGAAGGCCCACGCGTAGGTGGTCACGGCCCCGTTCGGGCTCGAGCTCGCCGCGCCGCTGAACGTCGCGGTCAGGTCGTCGGTCCGCGCCGTGAAGGAGGCCGTCGGGCTGGCCGGCGGTGCGACCTGCACCGTGACCGTCCTGGTCACGCTCGCCGTCGCCCCGTCGTCGTCCGTCACGGTGAGCGTCACCTCGTAGGACCCGGCGGTGGCGTAGCCGTGCTGGGCGGTGCGCCCGGTGGCGACCGCTCCGTCCCCGAAGGTCCACGCGTAGGCCGCGATGGTGCCGTCCGTGTCGACGGCTTCCGAACCGTCCACCTGGACGAGCAGGTCCGTCGTCGTGACCTGGAACCCCGCCGTCGGCGACTGGTTGACCTTCGTGACATCGATCGTCGATGCGAAGCGGCCCGTCCCACCCTTGTCATCCGTGACCGTCAGCACGACCTCGTAGGAGCCGGCCGCGGCGTACCGGTGATCGGCGACCGCACCGGATCCGGTGGAACCGTCCCCGAAGTCCCAGCTGTAGGTGCGGACCGTTCCGTCGACGTCCGTCGAGCCGGTTCCGTCGAAGCGCGCGTCCAGTCCCGAACTCGTCCCTTCGAACGTCGCCGTCGGCAGTGAGTTGCTCACCTGCACCTGGCGCTCGAGGCTGGTACGGCCACCGCGGTCGTCGACGACGACCAGGGTCACCGGATAGGTGCCGTCCCGGCCGAACAGGTGGGTCGGTGCCACTCCCTCCGCCGTCGCGCCGTCGCCGAAGTCCCAGGTGTACGACGCGATCGAGCCGTCGGCGTCCGTGGAGCCCGGGGCGTCGAACCGGACGGACAGACCGGCCTGCGTGGCCTGGACATCCGCGACGGGCAGGGCGTTCGGCGTGCTGGCCGACACCGTCCTGGTGGTGGTCGCCTTCCCGCCGCGGTCGTCCGTCACGGTCAGGGAGACCTCGTACGACCCTGCCTTCGGATAGGCGTGCTGCACCCGTGCACCCTCCGCGGTGGTCCCGTCACCGAAGGACCAGGTCCACCGGGTGATCGTGCCGTCGGGGTCGGTGCTGCCGGCGCCGTCGAGCACGACGTTGAGGTCGTCGACCTCCGAGGTGAACGCGGACACCGGGAGCCGGTTCGCGGGGACGACGATGTCGTAGTGCGCCTTCACCCGCTCCTGGGTCAACTCGCGGGAGTACACCGCGACCTCGTCGATGGATCCTGCGAAGAAGGCACTGCTGGAGCCCCAGGTGCGGTCCCCGCCGATCCGCCAGTAGCCCGTGTAGGCCTGTGCGCCGGTCTGGGGGTTGGTGCCGACGATCGCGCCGTCGACGTACAGCTTCATGCCCGTCGCCGACTGGGTGGCCACCACGTGGTGCCACGCGCCGTCGTTGTAGGCCGCGGGCGTCTGGATGGTGTTCGTCTGGCCCGTGTACGTCCCGAAGATCAGCTTTCCCGAATCCTCCATGTACACGTGCCGGTCGTAGCTCCCGGACAGGCCCGTGTTGGCATTGCCGAAGCCGATGATCTTCCCGCCGCGGCGGGTGTCCGTCTTGAACCAGGCCTCGACGGAGTAGACCCGGGGGTTGTCCGTCGATCTCGTCGCAGCCGTCATGCCGCTGGTGCCGTCGAAGGTGAACGCCTTCGTGGCGCCCTTCACGACGCCCGTGGCCTCGCGGGTGACGTTGCCGCTCACCAGGCCGTCGGTCCGCGAGGTGGAGGAATCGGCGGCGTTCCCCGAGCCCGAGTCGTCGAGGCGCCAGAACAGGGCCGGATCGTCCGCATCGACCGCCTTGCCGTAGGCGTCCGTGGCCGGCGCAGGCACTGCCGCGGTCCGACCGCTCGCCGTGAAGTGGTTGAGCACCACGCGACGGTCCAGGACGGCCGGGTAGAGCGCCACTTCGTCGATGTCACCGGCGAACCGGCTGGAGCTGGGCGCGTTGGGCCACCCGTTCAGGTTGTCCCCGCCGATCCTCCACTGACCCTTGTAGGCCTGTCCGGCGGTGACGTCGGCCCGAGCCGCCTCGCGCAGCCCGTCGACGTACAGCGTCATGCCGTCCGCGCCCATCGATGCCGTGATCAGGTGCCACTTGCCGTCGTTGTACGCCCCGGCGGTGCGGAGGGTCGACGTCGTCCCGTTGTACACGCCGAATGTGATGCGGCCGTCGTTCGACATGTAGACGTGCCGGTCGTAGCTGCCGGAGTCACCGGTCTTCGCGTTGCCGAATCCGATGATCTTGCCTCCCGTCGTCGATCCGGTGCGGACCCAGGCCTCGACCGTGAAGGTGTCGGGCCCGGGTTCGACCGCCCGGGTCGCGCCGAAAGCGCCGGCGGTCCCGTCGAAACGGGTCGTGGTGGTGGACGGCATGAAACCCTCCACCCCGCGGGTCAGCCCCGTGCCGGCGACCGCATCGTTGAAGCCGATGTTGTCGACGAAGGAGCTGCCGGACTGTTCGTTCAGGGGGAAGTAGGCCGAGGCACCGTCCTTCGCGATGAGGTCGGCATAGGTACTGCGGGTTCCCGTTCCCACCGTCACGGGGTCCGACCTCGGACCGATGTACTCGTTGCCGGCCGCATCCTTGACCCGGACCCGGTAGGTGTGGGTCGCTCCAGCGGTGCGCGATGTGTCGAAGTACCCCAGGGTCTTGACCTTCCACCAGCTCGAGGGCTCGGTGATCGTCGTGATCGCGGTCAGGCTGTTGTCCCGCAGGAGTTCGTAGGTGAGTTTCTCGTCGTCGTAGTCCCAGGTGGTGGGCCACGCGACGCGGACCGCGCCGGCTTCCAGGGAGACGGCGGTCGGCTTCATGGCCGTCGTGTACTCCGGACGCACCTTGTTCGGTGCCACCGCCCTGGACCCGAAGACCGCGAGCCCCTGCTGGGCCACCCCGTTGACGGTGGTGAACTCCCCGCCGACGACGATCTTCGTCCCGTTGTTGTCCATGGCCCAGCCGCCCTGGAACTGGTTGGTGTAGAAGCCCGTATTGATCGACGGGTACCAGTGGAGCTGGGTGGGGACGGGCTGACCCGAGTACGAGCTGTTGCTGCCCGGCGGAGCCTGGTCGGTCCCCGTCGCATAGATCGTGTTGCCCATGAGGCGGCGCCAGATCGTCGGGTTCTCCTCCGGGAAACTCCCGACCGAGGAGCAGTCGTGTGCGTGGGAGACGAAGTACATGATGTCGCCCATGACCGAGACGTCGCTCGTGGACCCGTAGCAGTTGTCGAGCCAGACGAGGTCGCCCGTCGCGAAGTCGGCGGCGAAGCGCCCGTCGAACCAGTGCCCTCCGTCTCCGTTGGCGCCTGCGTAGACGACGCCGTCCCGGAGGATCAGCTGCGTCACCCAGGACGAACTCGTGCCCGCGGCAGCAGGGATGGGAGTGCTGGACCACGCCTGGCTGGCTCCGCTCACGCCGTCGACCGCTCCGATGCCGATCTTGCGTGCACCGTTCAGCTCCTGGAATCGTCCACCGAGGACGACCCGGCTGTTGTCCTGGGCCGCCACGATCGACTGCACCATCCCGGTGGCAGCAGGGGCCCAGGGAAGGAGCGCGCCGGTGGTCCGGGCGACGGCCGCCACGTTCGATCGTGCGCTTCCCCCGGCCGTCGCGAAGGAGCCACCGAAGAAGACCCGGTCCGCTGTCACCGCGATGCCGTACACACTTCCCGAGACGGACGACTTGAAGTTCGCGTCGAGTGCACCCGTGGCCGTGGTGAAGGAGGCGATCTTGCTCCGGGCCTGGCCGTTGACCGTGGTGAAGTCGCCTCCGACGAAGAGCTGCTTACGGTCGCTCGTCAGTTCGATGACCCGAGCTTGGGCGTTCAGGTTAGGGTTCCACGGCAGGATCGCTCCGGTGTCGATGTTGAAGGCCATGGCGTTGTTGCGCACCACTTCTCCCGCACCTCCGGCCGGCACTCCCGCGGGGCGTGCCCGGGTGAAGCTGCCGACCGCGTATGCCGTGTTGCCGTCGACCGCGGTCGACCAGACCACTCCGTTGATCTGCGGAGCCACCAGGAGGTCGGCACTGACCGTCGTGGGGAGCGATGCAGGAGTGGCAGCGCCCGCTGGTTCGTCCGCCTGGGCGGGTGCCGCGGAGAAGGACGCGGCGAGGACCACGGTCACGGAGATCGTCGCGATCGCCCTCGCCAGTCGGGATACGAGCCAGGGACGGGACGAACTCGTGCGTGTTGTCGTGGGTTCAGACATGCGTCTCAAACCGCCTTTTCTGCGGAGCGGAGGATGGGATGGAGGAATCGACGTGCGTGGGTCGAAGGACGAACAGGCGAAGGCAGAGGGCGCCGATCAGGGACCCGAAGGCACAGCACAACGGGGCGAGGACGAAGGTGTCCGACAGCGCGACGGCCACGCCGGCGAGGGCCAGCGACAGCGCGCTCTCGCCCAGGCGGACACCGAACACCGTGGCTGCCCTGCCCCGTACCGCGGCCAGTGAGCCGTAGGGGATGCTCACGCCGATACCCAGGGACAGGCACAACCAGCCGGTCACGGCGAGTGGATCCGGCATCCGTCCCGTGAGCAGGGGCCCGGCCACGGGCAGCAGCAGCAGTGCGCCGGTCGAACCGACGATGGCCAGGACGACGAGGGCGGTCACCGCCCGGTCCGCCCGGTGGACGAGTTCCTGCAGCGGCCTGGACGAATCCCGCGCATAGGAGGAGAAGAGGAAGGACGACAGGCCGCCGATGAGGAGGAGGGCCGGGGCGGCGTACACCCTCGCGATCTCCAGCTCGCCGGCGGCGGCAAGGCCGATGAACAGGATCACGACGAAGCGGATCCCCGCCAGCAACGCGGGCCGCAGGCTCTGCTGCGCAGCCCGCCAGGCCCCGAACGCCGCCACCTGGCGGAGGGAGGACTTCCGCATCGACACGACGTACCGCTCGGAGCGAGGGAGCAGGAGCAGCCCGGTCAGCGCTCCGGCCGTCTGTCCCACCAGGACCGAGACGACGAAATCGAGGAGGTGCAGGCCGTCGCCGCCGGCGGCGAGGAGACTCAGGGCCGTCCCGAGGATCATCGCGAGGTCGACCAGCGTGACGCGCCCGAACCTGAGGTCGGCCATCAGCAGGCGCCGGATGATCTCCTCGCTGACGAAGGCGAACCCGGCGAGGCCCACGACGAGCGACTGTGCGGGACCGGTGAGGCCGATGAGAAGACCGGCCACCGCGATGATCCCCGCGGCGACACCGGCCAGGAGCAGGAACCACGCCTGGAGCGCTCCCCGGACGCGGGACGCGCCGCGGTCCAGCACCGTCAGGCTGTCTCCGACGAATCCGCTGACCAGTCCGGACCCCAGGACGAAGAAGCCGTACAGGAGGCTGAAGAGACCGACGTCGGCCAGGTCCATGGTCCTGCTGGCGACCAGGATCAGCAGCATGCTGCCGACGGCCTGGGTGCACGGGGCGAGCGCCGCGAGCCCGGCCGGCAGCAAGCGCCGGATACCACCTCTCACTGGAAGGCACCGTCGAACATAGCGACGCCGTGATCGTCGTCGACGTCGAGGTAGAACGTACCCGCGGTGGTGTCGGCGTCCACCTGGAACGCGTAGGTCCCCGTTCGCGTCTCACCCGGAGCGAGCGTCCCGAAGAGGTCCGAGACGCCCTCGACGTCGTAGCTCGGAGCAGCGGGGACCGGTTCTTCGCCGGTCATCAGGGTGGCTACCACCGCGTTCAGGTCGACGGGGTCCGCCGACCCGTTACGGAGTTCGACCTCGATGGTGACGTAGGCCGCGCCGGCGATGGCGCCGGCTCCGGTGGCCGTGATGGTCCCCCGGGAGAATCCCCCGGTCGTCGCCTCCAGCCCGTCGTCCCAGGCCGCCTCCTCCGCGAAGGACACGGGGTCGACCTCCGTTCCGCGGGGCGCTGCCCCGCCTCCGCGACTCACCTCGGGTGCACCTGCCGACGCCGGTTCGAACGCCGGTCCGCCGGCGGGCCCACCGGATTCGCCGGGGTCGGGACCGGGCTTCGGGTCCGCCGGGCTCGCCGATGCCGATGCCTTCGGACCGGCCGGTCCCTCCGGCGTCCCGCTGGTTGCGCGGTCGTTGCTGCAGCCGGCCGAGAAGACGATGGCCGCGACGAGGAGAGAAGCGCCTCCGGCCCGCCATGGGAGCGTCCTGACACGTCCGTGGGTCAGGTGTCGGTTGTTCATATGAGACCAATCGTCAGTTCGTCCAGGTAGGACGAATAAGCTGGGTAAACCGTAGGATCCGGCGGATCGGAAACACGAGTAGCGACTACCTGTAGCCTTCCGGGACCGTCGTCCGGACCACTCGGAATCCCCGTCGGCGGGTGGTCCGGCCGTGCCGCCTCAGGGCGTGGTATCGGTCAGCGGGAAGGCACCGGAACGACGTCCGCGGGCACCGCGGCGACCGGCGAGCTCGAGGCACAACCGCTCGTAACCCTCCGCCACGCGATCCCAGTCGTACGCCAGGGCATCCACCTGGGACTTCTTGCCGCGGAGCACGGTGTCCGACGCCGAGGCCTCCGCGGCGTGCACCTGCGCGGGGATGGCGGCGGCGTCGGCGAAGTACTCGCCGTTGGCCCCCAGTACCTCGCGGTTGAAGTTCACGTCGAAGGCGTTGGTCGCGACGCCGGCCCCCATGGCACGGAGGAGCGAGGGATTGGTGCCGCCGACCGAATGGCCGTGCCAGTAGATCCGTGCGTTGGCATACAGCTGGTCGAGGAGTTCCTGGTCCCACACCCCGCCGATGAAGCGCACCCGCTCGTCGCCCAGCGATGTGACGTGCTGCGTGTAGCCGTCGGAGTAGGGGGCGGAGCCGACGACGATCAGCGGCAGCTCGGCCTTGCTGCGGACGTAACCCTCGACGATGACATGGACGTGGTTCTCCGGCTCGAACCGGGCCACCACCAGGTGGTAGCCGCCGGGGGTGAGGCCGAGCTCCGCGAGCCGGTGCGACGCCCCGCCTTCGAGGATCGGAGCGCCGTAGGCCAGGTAGGTGCTGTCGACGCCGAATTCCTGGCGGTAGTAGTCCTGGATGCCGGCGGCATCCGCGATGAGGGCATCGGACCAGCGGACCGCGAGCGACTCGGCGACCCGGTAGTACCTCTTCCCCAGCGGTCCCCACTTGGCGCGCTTCCACTCGAGCCCGTCCACGTGTGTTGCGACCGGTATGCCTGCTGCCCGCAGGACGGGCAGCCACGGCGAGTTGGCCGCGTTGAAGACGACGGCGACGTCGGCACGCCTGACGAACAGGTGCCCGGCCGAGAGCCCGGTATGGCTGAGCGTCTCGAGCGATCGTCGCTTGAGGGCGGGCAGGTGTACGAGGGTCATCCCCTTGTACTCGTTCTCGGCGGGACGCGTGCCGTCCGAGGACCTGCAGTAGACGACGACGTCATGGCCCCGCGCGGCGAGGCGCTGCCCGACCTCCTCGACGCAGGTCTCGAATCCCCCGTAGCGCGCCGGCACCCCGCGGGTTCCGACGAGGGCGATGCGGAGGGGTGTCGAGCGGGACGACGGCAGGTACATGATGGGCTCCCAGTATGGATGCGCACCCCTCGAAGGGGACGGGTGCACGGATCGTTGTGTCAGAGCGCGGCTTGCTGGACCTCGGGAGCGTTGAGGAGCTCCAGGGTCCGCCGCAGGAAGGTGCTGGAGGTGTGGACGGTGTACGGGAAGTAGACGACCTCGACGCCGACCCGGGCGAAGGATTCCTCGAGGGCGAGCCCCTTGGGAGTGCCCTTCCAGTCGTCTCCCTTGAAGAAGACGTTGAAGCCGAGCTGCTTCCACATGTCGAGCTTCGTCGGAGTGGTCTCGGCGACCGCACGGTCGACGAACTGTACGCTCTCGACGATCTCGAGCCGTTCGATCAGCGGGATGACCGGTCGCTTCCCCTTGTTCTTCTCCAGCAGTTCGTCGGAGACGACGCCTGCGATGAGGAAGTCGCACTCGCTCTTGGCGTGCCGGAGCAGATTGAGGTGCCCGACGTGGAAGAGGTCGAACGCACCGGCGGCATATCCGATCCGGATTCCCATGGAGCTTCCTTCGCTGGTGGCCGCGACCGCGGGCGTGACTGCCGGTGCCGGGGTCCCGGTCGCCGGTGGAGAGGGGCACATCAGTAGGCACCGACGGGCTTGAGCATCACCTTGAAGGTGCGCCAGATGATGATGAGGTCCCCGGTGACCGACCAGTTCTCGACGTAGTAGAGGTCGAGCCGCACGCTCTCCTCCCAGTCGAGGTCCGACCGTCCGCTGACCTGCCACAGACCGGTAAGCCCTGGCTTGATCAGGAGCCGGCGGTGCGTGTGCTCCTCGTAGCCGGAGACCTCGCTGACGAGCGGGGGTCGAGGTCCCACGAGCGACATCTCGCCGCGGAGGACGTTCCAGAACTGGGGAAGTTCGTCGAGGGAGTATTTCCTGATGATCCGTCCGACCCGGGTGACCCGCGGGTCGTCGCGCAGCTTGAACAGCACACCGTTGCCCTCGTTCCGCTCCCGCAGGACCTCGAGCTCGTCCTCGGCCGTGGCGACCATGGAACGGAACTTGAACATCCTGAAGACGGCCGAGTTCTTGCCTGCCCGTTCCTGCGCGAAGAAGGCGTTTCCCGGGGTGTCCCGCCGGATGGCGATCACCAGGAGGAGGAACACCGGTGCCAGGATGAGCAGTGCCGTGGCGGAGACGATGATGTCCATGGCCCTCTTCAGGATGTGCCGCCCGCCCGTGAACTGGGGCAGTTCGACGTGCATGAGGGGCAATCCTTCGACGGGCCGCATGGTGATGCGCGGACCGGCGACATTGGTGAGCGCCGACGCGAGCACCAGCTCGGTCGAGGACTCCTCGAGGCGCCAGCCGAGTTCCCGGATGTAGGAGCTGCCCTTGTGCAGGTGACCGGCGACGATGACCGCATCCGCCCCCGTGTAGGCCACGAAGTCCTCGATCTTCCGCAGTCCGCTGACCACCGGGACGATCCGCTCGCCCGTGTGCAGGGCCGCCGGGTTGGACTTCCCTTCGTAGACGGCGCCGACGACGGTGTACGCCGCGCCGGACTTCTTGGCCAGCTGCGCGGCGACATAGCGGACGTCCGCGGGCTGACCGACGACGACGACCTTCGAGAGATAGTGGCCCAGGTGGCTCTGGTGCAGCAGCCACTGGCGCCACAGCCACCGGCTCGACAACAGGAGCAGGGTGCCCGACGGCAACGCGAGGACGAGCAGGCTCCGGAAGTGATCGAGATCCAGGAGGGCGACGACGACGGCCGCGGCCGCGAAGGTGGCGATGCTCGCGCGGACCACCTTCTTGTACTCGCCGGCTCCCGTGCCGACGAGGCGGGAGTCCCGCGTCCGGAAGAGCGACATCGCCGTCACCCACCCGGCGGCGATCGCGCCACCGAGGAGGAGGACCTCCGTCAGCCGCCGGCTGCTGTCGTCGAGCGTCAGGACGTTCACGGTCAGCAGCAGGATCCCGAGGATGAGCACGGAATCGGTGGCCATGAGCGAGACCTGGTACCGCCGGCGCCACGCCGTACCCGAGGTGGCGATCGACCTCGACGACGCTGTGGTTCTCGGGACCGTGGCGAACCTGCCGAGCGAGCTCTGCATCTGCGTCATCGTGTGCCCCCTTTCGAGGATGCAGCGACACTGCTGCACGACGGGTTGAACAGGGGAGCCGACGACGGCTGGGGACGGACCTTGGTCTCAGAAGGTCCTGACATCGCCGGCTCCGATCGGGGATGCGACCCGGTTGCCGGTTTCGCGGCAACCCGTCTGCAAATGGTTCAGGGAAACGCATTCGGTGAAATGCCGCTCCCCTGAATTCGGAGGAAAGAAAGAGTGGGCGCCTGCCCCTGACGGGTGGCGGATGCCGCAAAATGAACGACCCATGAGTGAGACCCGATTCTTCAAGAATTTCCCCAGCCCTCCTTCGGGCTCTTGTCGAAATCCTAGATAGGGGCTTTTATCGGCACACGAGTAGCACCTACGCGATCGGGCCGCGGCCCTTACGTGGGACTACGCGTGCGCTACTCGTGCACAGTACGTAGGGCGCTTCGGCCTACCTGTGGTCGCGGGTCAGGATTCCCGCAGGTCCTCCCGGCGGTTGACGCCGAGCTTGGCGAAGATCCGGTACAGATGGCCCTCCACGGTCCGGACCGAGACATTCTTGGCGTCCGCTATCTCGCGGTTCGAATAGCCCTCGTTGACCAGTGCGACGATCTTGCGCTCCGTGGGGGTGAGACGGGACGTGGTCTCCGCGGCCGACGCCGACACCAGCGCCGGCGGCACGGGCCCCTCCCACCGCTTGCCCAGCGTCACCAGCCGTCGCTGGATCGCACGGGCAGAGCGAGTCGAGCCCTGCTCCCCTGCCACCTGCATGGCGAGGGACAGACCCGCGTACTCGAACGCCACGTCCCCGCGCTCTCCTCCCGTGGTGGCTGCGGCGACCATGGCGTCGGCGTCCTTCGTTCCGGCCGCCATCGCGAACTCGAGCAGGCCGGTGGTGCCCACGCCCTGGAAATCCTGCAGGACACGGGTGAGGGGGCCCACGGCATCCGTGTCCCCCAGCAGGAGGGCCAGCCTGAGTGCGGTGACCGCCAGGTGCTTCATCTGGTCCGCCTCGGCCGCTGCGGCGAGGCTGATCAACTCCGCCGTGGCACCGGGGACCTCGCCCAGGAGGGCCGCGGTCGCCGTCACGAAGACGCGTCCACCCAGGAGCATCGCGCGGGCGCCCTCCGCGGGCGTCCGCTCGAACTCGTCGACGAGTTCGGCGGCGCCGGTCGTATCACCGGCGAGTGCACAGGCGTACGCCGCAAGGCCCGTCAGCAGTGTCGTCACCTGCGTGGCATCGGTTCCCCCGGAGTGCCTCGAGCGCGAGGAGGAACCTGTTCCGGGCTTCCCGGTTCCGGCCCTCCCGGAGGGCCGCATGGCCGTCGATGACATCGCTCCAGCCTGCGAGATACACGATGCTGCGCGGTTGGACCCGCGAGTACGCCTGTAGGGCCGCCTTCGCATCTGCCTCCTGCCCACGACCGGACAGCACCAGCACATGCTGCGCCGTGGCGAACTCGCGGTAGCCCAGCAGGGCCGCGCCCGCGCTGTCGATGCTGTCCAGCGCGGCCCTCGAGAAGGCACCGGCGTCGACCGGGCGACCCGTACTGCCGAGCAGCTCGGCGAGCACGATCATCGCCCCCAGGCGGGTCTCGGGCGTGCCCCGGGAACCGGCGACGACATCGCGCAGTTCATCCTCGATACCGGCGAACCGCCCCTGAAGGACGAGTACGTGACACTCGAGGATCCTGCAGCCGAGCTGCGCCTGGGCGAGCTGCTCGGCCGGAACGCGCGCTCCCGCCCGCAGCCCGATCCGGGCGATGAGGGGACCTCCAGCGGTCGACGTCCTCGTGCAGGTCCTCGAAGGAGGCCCGGGACCTCAGCTTGAGCTCCTGGGACAGCAACGTGGCGGCCTTCGCGAGACGCAGGTCCGTGCAGCGCCGCAGGGCGTCGTCCACGACGTCCCGTGCGTACGCCAGGTCGCCCCTGCGGGCATGCACGCGGGCGATCTCGATGAGGGCAGAGCCCCTGAGCCCTGGCGCGGACACCGCGCGGGCGGCCCGGAGGGCGGTGTCGGAGTCCCGGAGCCCGTTGGCGACGATGGCGGCCTCGAGGAGCTCCCGGTCGTCGGGAGGAACCCCGCAGTCGAGTCCCCAGACCACCATCCGGAGGAAACCCTCGAGGGACTGCGATCCCGGTTCCGTGGCTGCGAGCACCTTCCGGCGGATCGCCATACTGCGCGCTGCAGGTACCTGGCTGCGGAGGACTTCGCCGTGGAGCGGATGTTCGAGCGACACGGGGGCGCCTGGCCCGGACCCGACGGCGACCAGGCGATCGTCCCTCAGACGGTTGAGGGCATCGGCATCCACGCATCGGACCACGGCATCGAGGGCGATCGGTTCCGCGAGGGCGACGGTCTCCAGCGCCTCGAGGTCTGCTGCGCTCCGCAGCCGGAGCTGCGAGCGGACGAGGTCCCGGAGTCGTGGGGAGAGCATCGGCCGCTCGGTGACCTGGCGCCAGACACCATCGTGCTGGGTGAGGTATCCCTCGCCGAGACCCTGCTCCAGCAACGCGCGGAGGAACATCGGATTTCCACCCGTCGTCAGCGCGAGCGCATGCGCGGTACCCGTCAGGACAGGCCCACCGAGCAGCTGGGACGTCAGGGCGTTCACGGCATCGGGATCCAGTGGCGCGAGGTCGAAGCGTGCCAGGAGACCATCCGCGCCCAGACTGCGGAACTCGACGGGGGCAGTCGTGATATCGCGGATCATGACGAGCACCTTGGCCCGCCGCGCACTGACCAGCTGGGCGAGGAGAGCACTCGAACTGCTGTCGAGTTCGTGGGCGTCGTCGACCACCAGGAGGGGCGGATGCTGCGTGCGGCCCGTGCTTCCCCGCGTCAGGTGCCCCAGCACCGCGCGGAGGACCGCGACGGGTGATCCCGCGTCGGCCACCGACAGCGTGTGCAGGTAGGGTGCCAGAGCGCCGAAGGGTATGCTGCGCAGCGAGGAGCCCCCCGTGGTGCGCAGCACCTGGGCGGTCCAGTTCAGACGTTCCAGGACCGCCCGCGCGACGGCTGTCTTCCCCACGCCGGCCGCTCCGACGATCATCACGCCGAATCCGCTCGGCTCGTCGAGCGCTGCAGCGATGTCCTCGACGAGCCGGCCACGGCCGACGAGGTCGATGCTGGATCCGTCGCCCATCACTGCTGCTGTCCGAAGATGAGTGCGAGCTGCTTGCGGGTGGAGAGGCCGAGCTTGGACATGACCTGGTGCACGTGGCCCTCGACCGTCCGCGGCGAGATGTGCTCCTGCTGCGCGATCTCCTTGTTCGGCACTCCCTGCGCGACCATGCGCGCGATGGCTCGCTCCCGTTCGGTCAGCACCCTCCGTCGCACGTGGCGTCGAGCCGGTGTGGAGGTCCTGCGCAGGATCTGTTCCGCGTGCACGCGGATCATCGGATCATCGGTCTCGGTGAGGTGCTCGATGCTGAGTGCCGCGATGTCCCCGGCGAGGTTGTAGTTCCCGCTGTCGAGCGCGCGTCGGGCGAGTTCCTTGAGTCCGCCCGGGTCCTGAGCCACCAGCCCCTGGGCGAAGTCGCGACTGAGCCGCGCGTACGGCCCGTCGGCGGCTGCGGCGGACGTGGCCAGCAGTTCAGCCGCTTCGTGCTGCCCGAGCTGGACGGCCTGGTTGAGGAAGAAGAGCTCGACGCCGCGGTACCCCCTGCTGCCGAGGACGAGGGCATGCTCCAGGAACTCCGTCGCGACGACATCCGGGGTCTCGAGCCAGGCTTCGGCCAGCAGCCGGAAGTACTGCACCGCCTCGAGCAGGTGCCAGGAATAGCGCTGCCCGGTGAGATCGATGGCGCGCAGGTGGTCCTCGGCGGCATCCGGCGCGTTCTCGAGGACCTGCGCATAGGCAGCGGCCGCTTCGGCGAGCGGCAGGAAGCCGTGCCGGTCACGGGTACGGAACTGGCTGATGGCGGGTAGCAGCTTGCCGAGGGCCTCGCTGCTCCTGCCCAGGTACGCGAGCAGGACGCCCTCGGCGAATTCAGAGCGTGATCCGTGGGCCAGGAGCGCCGGCGGGAGGTTCCCGTCCGCCCCCGCCCGGTCCAGGCACTCCGTCCAGTAGCCGGCCAAAAGGAGCACCTTGAACAGGTGGGTCGAGACGACCTCCCGCTCGAAGGGGCTGGAGGGCGCACTCGCCGAACGTGCGTCGACGTTCCTGGCGGCGGCGACGGCCTGCTCCTGCGAGCCCATCACCGCCTGGGCGAAGCTGAGGAGGCTTCTGGTCCTGGTACTCCAGCGCGTGGAGTCCCTGCCCGGCGCGAGTACCTCGGGTGCACGCACACATACCCGGTCGAGTTCTCCCTCGAAGACATGCAGCTGCATCCTGACCAGCTCCGCCTTGCCCATCAGGTCCGCGGTGGCCTCGGACCCGGGCTCGGCCGAGAGACGCGCGACGACGGCGTCGAGCAGTTCCTCGGAGTCCTTCTCCCGGCCGTGTGTCCGGGCCCTGAGCCGCGCGGCGAGAAGGCGTGCATCGACCCAGACCTCGAGCGGGACGTCCTCCGACGAACCGAACGCGAGAGCCTGCTCGACGGTGCGGAGAGCGTCCGCCACGCGGCCGTCGGTCGAGAGCTGCCGGGTGCGTTCCAGCAGTGCGGTGCAGTCCACCCGGGAAGGCTGGATGGCATCGAGGAAGCGCTCGGCGGCGCCGTCGATCCCGGCGTCGTTCGCCGCGCGCGCAAGGACCACGAGTTCGGCCGTGTCCAGGGAGTCACCCTCCTCGAGTGCCCACGCCGCGAGGGCCAGCCGCGCCTGCACCGGCATGCCGGGATCGTCCCGGAGGTCGCTGACGGTCCTCAGGGCCGCCCTGCCGCCGGCCGAGAGCAACTGTGCGCGCACGACGTCCGCGAAGACCTCCTGCGTCAGCCTCACCAGCGGGACGCCCCCCAGGTCGAGCGTGACGACGCCGTCGCTCTGCAGGGCGTCGAGGGACGTCGCGGAGACCGCGCTCAGCAGGACGGTCAGTGGCACCCGCCCGGCCGCGGCGAGGACCTCGACGATCACCCGGTCCTCCGCCGGCAGCGCAGCGAGGTTGGCTGCTGTCCAGTCCGTCAGGGATCGGCCCGAGTCCGGGCGCGGGACGTCGCGGGACACCCAGACGCCGTCGCGCTGGAGCAGGTGCCCGGAGGCGACGTCGGTCTTCGTCGCGAGCTGCAGGTACTTCGGGTTGCCGCCGCTGGACGCCCACAGTTCCTGGGCCGCCGATCGCGAGACGGGTGCACCGAGGGCGGTGGTGAGCATCCCGGTCGCGTCCTCGAGCGTGAGGGGCTGGATGTCGACCCGCTCGAGGTAGCCGTCCTTCCACAGGTCGAAGAGCTCTGCCGGAGCACGCAGGAGGTCCTCGCAGGTGACGAGGAGGCGCACCGCCCCGACGCGGGCCAGGTGGGCGATCACCGTCGCCGAGAGTTCGTCGATCTCCTCGACGCCGTCGATGTGCATGAGGGTCCGACGGTGGGCCGGATGCTCCTCGAACATGCGCTGCAGTGCGCTGAGGACCAGCAGCGGGTTCCGGGCGGTGTCCTCGTCGAGCTCCGCGAGCAGTACGTTCAGGGCACCGTACGGGGTGGTGGCGTGGGCTGCCGACCCGCGCAGGTAGATGGTGTCGAAGGTCCGCGACAGTCCTCCGACCACCTGCTGGGCGATCATGGTCTTGCCGATGCCCGACGGACCCACGAGGACGACGCCGCGGGCGGACTCCTCGCCGAGGACGGCACGGATGCGCGCGACCTCGGTGTCGCGACCGGCGAAGGGCCAGCGACCGTCGACCACTGTCACGGATCGCCCCCGAGATCGCCCGGTCCTGGTCCGATGACCGACGGCGCCGGCCCGGGACCGGATCCACGTTTGCACTCCAGCATGAAGTTCCGCCCCACAACGCTTGTCCTAGCGGCCCACTTTACAGGCAGGCCGCTCCCGAACCCGTTGATCCCGGCGCAGCGATCGGCAGGGTCTGCTCAGGGTTTGCGCGGTTCGTCAGGATTTCTGCGCGTGGAAGCGCTGCTGTGCCGCGAGCAGACCCTCCGTGATGAGCTGCTCCACGGCATCGGCGGCGTCGTCGAGCAGGAACGGCAGTTCCTTCTTCTCGGCCGTACCGAAGTCCTTCAGCACGAAGTCGGCCGGGTCCTGGCGTCCGGGCGGGCGACCGACGCCCACCCGCACGCGGTAGTAGTCCTTGGTGCCGAGGGCCTTGCTGATATCGCGCAGTCCGTTGTGGCCGCCTTCTCCCCCGCCGAGCTTGACCCTCAGGGTGTGGAAGGGGATGTCGATCTCGTCGTGGACGGCGATGACGTGATCGGGAGCCACATCGTGGAAACGGGCGAGCGCGGAGACCGGCCCGCCCGTCGTGTTCATGTAGGTGAGCGGCTTGGACAGGACGAGTCGCGGCCCGCCGATCCCGAGCCGCCCCTCGAGGGTGACGGCCTGGGCTTTCGATGTCGTGAATCGGCCACGGAGACGGTCCGCGAGGAGATCCAGCACCATCTGTCCCACATTGTGCCGGTTGCCGCTGTAGCCGGGCCCGGGATTCCCGAGCCCGGCCACGAGCCAGGTGTCAGTGGACACCGTGCGGTACCTGCTTACTGCTCGTCGGCGTCGGTGATGACGGCGTCGGCGTCGGCGTCGGCAGCCGTCGCGCCTTCCGAGGTGCCCTCGGTGTCGGCGTCGGACTCAGGGGTCTCGCCGAGGTCCTGCTCGCTCTCGCCGGACAGGTTGACGATGAGGGTGTCAGCGTCCACGAGGAGGACGACGCCGGCGGGCAGCACGATGTCCGAGGCGTGGACGTGCTCGCCCACCGTGCGGCCTTCGATGCTGACCGTGAGCGTCTCGGGGAGATCGGTCGCGTTGGCCTCCACGAGGACCGTGTTCGCCTCGAGGTTGGAGACGACGTCGGCGGCGGGCTCGCCCTCGACGTGGATGGCGACGTCCACCTGGACCTTCTCGCCGCGGCGGACGGTCAGGAGATCGAGGTGCTCGACGATCTGCTTGAGGGGGTTGCGCTGGATGTCCTTGACGAGGGCCAGGTGGTCCTCCCCGTCGATGTCCAGGGTGAGCAGGGCGTTGGCGGTGCGGACCGCGAGCGTGGTGGCCTTGGCGGGCAGCAGGACGTGGATGGGATCGGCACCGTGCCCGTACACGACGGCGGGGATCATGTTGGCGCGGCGGGCCTGACGGGCCGCCCCCTTGCCGAATTCGGTGCGGACGTGTGCGGCGAGCTTCTGCTCGGACATGGTTTCTCCTTGGTAACGTGTGGGCGGCCGCCGATGCGGGCACCACGGGAACGTCGCCGGGGCGGGAGGAACGCGTGACGGGCCGGTCCAGGAAACCGCCCTCGCTGCTGGGAGGCAGACCGGGAAACTTCGCTAGCCACCGTCGATCACGGAGTCCAGCGCGGACCCCCGGTTCTCCACCGACGATCCAGGCCGCTCCCTCGCCTAGGCATCGCCGTCCATCCTACAGCACGGGACGCCGCATCGACGATACTGGGGATGTCGCCCGCGTCGAGGCCACCACCGCCCGTCCTCACCCCCAAGGATCCCTCCTGAGCACTGCACCCCTGCCGTCTCCGCGCTACCGCCTCGTCACGCTCGCACTGTGCATGCTGTGGCTCCTGGGGGTCGGCTTCACCGTCTTCTCGCCCCTGCCCGTCGACCGCCACGCGGGCGATCTCCTGCGCCGGGTCCTGGTTCTCCTGCAGGGGTACGGCGCGCCCGGGTGGTTCGACTACGGGTTCGTCGAGTTCGCCGCGAACGCCCTGATGTTCCTCCCCCTGGGCCTGTTCGTCTTCCTCCTCGCTCCGCGCGGCTGGCGCTGGCTCGGACCGGTCGTGGCCTTCGGCCTGTCAGCACTGATCGAGGCCGTCCAGCTGGTCGCGCTGTCGCAGCGTGTCGCCAGCCCCTACGATGTGGTGGCCAATACGATCGGCGCGGTTGCCGGGACACTCCTCGCGTGGACCATGCTGAGGACCCGGCGACACCGGCGCTGACCGCGCCTTCCCGTCCGAGCCATGCCTGCGCGCGGGCCGGCTCGTGCCGCAGCGAGCCGTCATAGACGAATCGGCCCCTCACCTCGCGGTGAAGGGCCGATTCGGTATCCCTGCTCCCGGGATCCGGGGGCTGCCAGGGGTTGGGGTCGGCGGCGGCTGGGGACGAAGTCCTGGTCTCAAGAGAACTCCTACGCCGCCGACCCGGATCGTGGGCCGTGCATGGTGTCCGGATTCCCCGGGTGCACCGTCTCCGACGTCTACAACTCTAGGCTGCTCTTCGAGGGCGATCACGAGTAGTACGGACCCTAATCGGACGAGGGACTACCTAGATCGGTACCAGGATTACCTAGCCGTGACATCAGGGCTACGTGGCCCGCAGAAGTGCTTCGAGTTCGGCCGTGAGCTCCTCACGTCGACCGATCCCCAGCTTCACGTAGATCCGGTACAGGTGCCCCTCGACGGTCCGGGTCGACACCGTCAGACTCCGCGCGATGTCCTTGTTGGACAGTCCCTGCAGTGCGAGCGTGGCGATCTCCCGTTCCCGCGACGTGAGCGGGGACAGGCCCTCGAGTTCGACCGGTTCGACCAGCAGGCCCCCGTCGATCAGGCCGCGTCGACGGCGCACGACGGCCGCAAGCGCCCGCTGCGATCTCGCATCTCCCGCTTCGGCGTAGACGTCCATCGCCCGGCGGCAGGCGTCCGTGGCAAGCAGGTATTTCTGGAACGATTCGGCACGGTCACCTGCCTCCGCGATGGCGGCGGCATCACGCGCGATCAGTGCCGAGGCATAGTCGTGCAGGATGGCGGCCTCCGTTCCCTCCATCGTGTCGGCTGCGCGCGCCAGCAGTTCCGCCGACTGCTCGTCGGCGAGCGCCGTCGCGAGTTCGAGGACGTCCTTCTCGCAGCAGATCCACTCGTTCCGCCGGGCCTCGGCGGCGTACTGCAGGAGCGCCGAATCCCTGGCACCCTTGCGCAGGAGCGTGCGGGCAGCGTCGTCGAAGGCCCTGGCGAGCAGTGCGTACGGGCGGCTCCCGCGGTGCTGCGTTGCGGCGAGCTCGCCGGAACACTGGTCGACGAGGTCCGCCTCCCCCAGCGCAGCGGCAGCCCAGCCGGTGACACCGAGGGCGTACGGCAGGAGAGCATCAGGATCGGAGGCGCGCAGGGAGGCCAGGGCGGGGCGGAGCTTCGCCAGCCCGCTGGAGAAGCGCCCGCGGCGCACGTCGGTCGCTGCGTCGAGGACAGCGAGGCTCCCGCTGGTGAACGAGTAGTCACGGCCCTCAGGGGGCGCATAGGCCGCCGTCGCCTGGTCGGCCGCCTCGAATTCCCCGCTGTGCACGAGCAGGCTCACGTGGCGAAGGACGGCCACCCGATGCAGGTCCGGCATGGGATGCACCTCCGACCCCGTCAGCGCGAGGGCGGCCGCACTGTGGTTCCGGCCCTCCGAGCTCCGGCCGAGTGCACCGAGTGCCTCGGCCAGGACGGCGTGTGCCAGCGCCGTCACTCGTCGGTTCGTGCTCGTCCCGAGAAGCGGCCGGAGGACACGGACCGACTCGCCGAAACGCCCGGCGAGGTTCCAGCCGAAAGCCCGGACGACGTCGCGGCACTGCTCGCTGTCGACGAGGCCGGCGGCCGGGCCACCGCCGGGGCCCGTCCCCGGTCCGGCGTCGGGGGTCCGCCCGCCGTCCGGTGCAAGGGCATCGAGGGCGTCGGACCAGCGCGTGATGATCCTCTCCGTCCCCGCGACGTCCTCGCCCGCTGCGAGCAGCTGCCTCACCTCGAGGACACCCGCGGCGGCGATCAGCTCGGGAGTGCCGGTCTCCTCGAGGAGACCCCTCGACAGGTTCCGGGAATCCTCGATCCGGGACAGCTCGAGCAGGGCCGTCGCGCGGTGCGTCCGCGCGGCCGCGGCGAGGTGCTCTCCCCGGATCGCACCCGCGAACCTCAGGGCCGAGCGGGGGTCCAGCAGGGTCAGCGCAAGGGGTGCCAGTTCGAGCAGCCGATCCTCCTCGACGGGTTCGCCGCAGTCCAGGCTCCACAGCGCGTCCCTGATCCTGGCCCGGGGCGGAAGAGGCAGTCCGTGGCTGGACGACCGCAGTTCGCGGTGCATCGCGGCGCTGCGGCCGAGCGGGACGAGTGTGCGGGCGATACGCGCGTACAGGCCGTGGGTGTGCACGGCGAAAGCGGGATCGTCGGGGAGGCTCCGGATGACGCCCTCCGTCAGCAGCGCGGACACCGCCTCCTCACTGGTCACGCTCACGAGGTCCGCGAAGGCGACGACCTCACCCAGGGCGAGCACCTCGAACGCCTTCCGCTGGACGTCGTCGAACTCCATGAGGATGGCGCGCACGAGGTCGTTCAATGCGGCCGGGATACTGAGCTCACCGTCGGCCAGGGTCCACACACCGTCGGGCCTGGTCAGGCTCCCGTTCATCAGCGCCTCGTCGAGGATCGCCTTGAGGAACAGCGGGTTCCCGGAGGCCTCGTCGCACAGGCGGTCACTCGCCCCGCGGACGATACCGGAGCCGAGCACCTGCTCGCACAGTTCCAGTGCATCCGCGTAGTTCAGGGGGCCCACGTCGAACCGCTCGAGCAGGCCGTCACGGCACAGCGAGACGAGCTCGTCGGACACCGGGGTGACGGATCGCGAGAACGCTGCGAGTCCGACGGTCCGCGACGCGACGAGCTGCGCCAGCAGGTGGCTGCTGTCGTCGTCGAGCAGGTGCGCGTCGTCCACGACGACGACGATCGAGCGGCCGTTGGCCCTGGTCCGGAAGAAGGACATCACCATGCGGAGGACGGAGAGTGGGGAGCCCATGTCCTCCGGTGTCGCGTCCGCGAGGAAGGGAGCGAGCGCACCGTACGGGATGGCCCCGAGCGCGGGAGCCGGTGACACCAGGAAGGGTACGGACTCGCCCTGCAGGTGCTTGAGGAGGTGTCGTGCCAGGGCGCTCTTGCCGGTCCCGGTGTCCCCGTAGATGAATGCCCCGTAGACGTCGTCCCGCTCGAGCGCCCGCTCGATGGAGGAGAGCAGTGCACTGCGGCCGACGAGTGGGACGTCCCCGGACAGTGCGGAGAACATCAGAGACCGCTCTCCACGGGGACGAGTTCTGCGAGCTCCGACCGCGTGCTGACGCTGAGCTTCGAGTACACCTGGTACAGGTGGCCCTCGACCGTCCGGACGGAGACGACCAGCTTCTGGGCGATCGCCCTGTTGCTCCTGCCCGCCGCCGCCAGCGCCGCGACCTCACGCTCGCGGGCGGTGAGGGAGTCGAGGTCGACCCCACCGGCATCGGCCTGGGGCGCATCGGGCAGGAGCTCCCTCAGTCGCCGCTGGATGACGCGCAGTCCCGTCCTGTCCTGGTTCCGGGTCGTGGCGTTGATGCCGGATTGCGCGATGTCCGCCACGAGCCGGTAGTCGTCCGATGCAGCCGCACATTCCATCGCCTCGGTCAGCAACCCGACGTCGGAGTCCAGGAGTGCCTGCGAATAGAGGGAGCACGTTCGCGCCAGCGGTCCGCTCACCGTGGCGGCAAGCGCACCGAGCTCGGCAACGGCCTCCTGGCGGCCGAGGCGCACCGCGGCGGCCAGACTCACGAGGGCCCAGACGCGCGCTTCCTGCCGCAGGTCGTTCGTGGCACGATCCTGCAGTCGGCGTGCGGCTTCCCCGCGATTCTCCGTGCGCGCCGATGCGAGGAGCTGGTAGTGCCGGGCGGCACGGCGCACGACCCACGAGCTGCCCCGGCCGGGCTCGGACAGGGGCAGGTGCGCGATGACCTGCTCCAGTGGGCCGGCGAGCGCATGGCTGAACGTGAGCGTCGCTGCGGCAAGCGGCAGGATCCCGTGCGGATCCGCGATGCGCAGCTGCTCCACCACCGGTTCCAGGGCGTGGCCGGCATCGCGGGCGCGGCCGAGGGCGATCATCGTCACACCCTCGAAGAGCTGGGCGAGCGACCCGCTCCTGAACGACCACCGGGCGTTCGAGTGCCTGATCGACCCGAGGAGCCGTGCCGTGTCGCTCCAGCCACCGGTCATGAGGAGGGCGACCTCGACGCGGAGCAGCGCGGCGTCCGCCACCCCGTAGGGTACGTCGGGATGCACGAGGAGGCGTGCCAGCGATCGCGCCAGATCGTCGCTCGTCGATCGGTCGTCCAGGACGACCTGCGCCTCGAGGAGCAGCGACTGGACCTCGACCTGGAACTCGTGTTCCTCGCGACCCGCGGACACTGCGAGGTCGGTGTCGACGACACCCGCCAGGCTTTCGAGATTGTCGCGGTACCGCCCGTGGAACGAAGCCAGCACAGCGTGCTCGACGAACAGTCGGCGCTCGAGCCGCGCCAGCTCCGCCACCGCTCCGTCGTCTCCTGCTTCCTGCGCCTGCTGCTGCCAGGCGGCCACCCGCTCCGAGGCGTCGGCGAGTGGTTCAGGGGCGTCGACGACCGGCCGGAGGCGCCGCACCCTGGACTCCGCGATCCTGGACAGCGTCCACGTCGTGGGATCCAGCCGGTCCTCCCGGTCGGCGAGGGCCGCCAGGTGGAGCATGGCAGCTCTGAGGGATCCTTGGCCGATCGCTGCCCGGACCGCCTGGTACACCAGGCGGTCCGAGTCGGGAAGATCCAGCACCGCAAGGAGGTCCGCCGCCCGGGAATGATGACCCTCGTCGTTCAGGGCCGCCGCAGCGGCCACCGCCTGGTCCTCACTGACCGGGTGCGCGGCACGCAGCAACCATGCCACCAGGCGCGCCGGATCGGCGGCGAGCTGCCCGGGTGCTGCGGGAAGTCCCTGAAGATGCTGGTAGAGGTCGCGCGCCTCGGCGGCACTGACGGCCTCGGCCACGGCGGCCGACAGCCCGGGCGTCGCGAGGCGGGCACGCGGCTCGACCCGGCGTCGATCACGATGATGCCGGCGTCCTGCAGCGCGTCGAGGTCGGCGGAGTCGGCACCACGTGCGAGGTCGGACCAGTCGAGCGTTCCGGCGAGGGCCACGAGGTTCACCACGCTCCGCTGATTGGGCGCGAGCTGAAGCAGCAGTGGCGAATGGGCGACGAGGTCCTGCCCCACCACCGGCCGACCCGGCAGGAGAACCCACGCCGCCCCACGCCGAGCGAGGGTCCCGCGTTGCACATAGCCCCTGAGGGCCGCACGCGTCGCAGGGAGGTTGCCTCCGCCGACAGCCCACAGTGCCTCGATCCCCTTCCTGCTCACAGGGGCGTCGAGCTCGGACTCGACGAAGAGCCGGGTCTCCTCGAACGTGAAGGGGGCGAGGTCCAGTCGCCGCAGCGACGCATTGCGCCACATCGTCATGAACACGGGATCCGCCTGCGCGAAGTCGGTCACCGTCAGGACCACGGAGGCCACGTTCGCTGCGACGAGCTGTCCGATCAGCGTCGAGGACGATCTGTCCAGGTGCTCGGCGTTGTCGACGGCGAAGACCACCCGGCGTCCGCCCGCCTCCGCGCGGAGATACGTCGATACTGCGCTGAACACGAGCGCCGGGTGGGTGACCGTACCGGGCAGCTCCGACAGCAGGAAGCTCAGCGCCCGGAACGGCGAGGATGCGGCGGAGCGGAGCCCACGGACGCGGACGAGGTAGCTCTCGGCGAGGGAACGCTGCACGTGATGCAGCAGGGCTGTCTTGCCGATGCCGGGTGCCCCTACCACCACTGCCCCTGCTGAGCCGGGCTGCCGCACGGCCCGCAGGATGCTCGCCGTCTCTTCCGCGCGGCCGATGAAAGCCGTGTGCGTGGCCGCCTGGCCCGACCGGGCGGCTCCCGGTAGGAGCGGCGAAGCGAGAGGCGGGACCGGACGAGTTTCGACGAGACTGTGAGACCGCATTGAGGACCTACTTCTTCCCAGCTTTGAACAGGTGTCTGAAGGTCAGCCTAGGAAGGGAAGGGGGACGCGGCACGAGTGGCCGCTACGGATTCACGGGGTCTTCTACTTGAATTTCGTACGTGCGGCGACGAGCGACTACTCGCTTCCGCACGGGAAAGTACTCGGAGAACGGGGACGATCGTGCGGGTGTTCCGCTTTCCCACGCACGTCACCGAACGCGTAGCGGCGACTGGGTATCAGTGCCCGGGCGAACCGGTCAGGCATTCCCGTCGAACAGGCTCGTCACCGATCCGTCGTCGAACACCTCGCGTATGGCACGAGCGATCAGCGGGGCGATCGAGAGGACCGTCAGTTGCGGGAAGCGCTTTTCCGATGGTATCGGCAGGGTGTTCGTCACCACAACTTCGCGTGCGCCCGACTCGGACAGGCGCCGTGCCGCCGGGTCGGAGAAGACCGCGTGCGTCGCCGCGATGATGACGTCCTTGGCGCCGGCGTTCTTCAGGACCTGGACGGCACCCGAGATCGTCCCGCCCGTGTCGATCATGTCGTCGATCAGCACGCAGGTACGCCCCTCGACCTGTCCGACGACCTGCTTGGAGACCGCCTGGTTGGGCACCGTGAGGTCGCGGCTCTTGTGGACGAAGGCCAGCGGGGCGCCGCCGAGGCGCTCGGCCCACTGCTCGGCGACGCGGACGCGCCCCGTGTCCGGCGAGACGACCGTGACATTGTCGGCGTCCACTCGCGTACGGATGTAGTCGGCAAGAAGGGGGATGGCCATGAGGTGGTCCACGGGCCCGTCGAAGAATCCCTGGATCTGGGAGGTGTGGAGGTCCACCGACATCAGGCGGTTGGCGCCGGCCGTCTTGTAGAGGTCGGCGACGAGGCGGGCGGAGATGGGCTCGCGGCCGCGGCCCTTCTTGTCCTGGCGCGCATAGGGATAGAACGGTGAGACGACGGTGATGCGCTTCGCCGACGCCCTTTTCAGGGAGTCGACCATGATGAGCTGCTCCATGAGCCAGTTGTTGAGGGGGGCCGGGTGCGCCTGGATGACGAAGACGTCGGTACCGCGGACGCTTTCGCCCGACCGCACATAGATCTCGCCGTTCGCGAAATCGTACGCCGACACCGGAAGGAGCTCGGTGCCGAGCCAGGACGCGATCTCCTCCGCGAGCTCGGGGTGCGCACGTCCTGACGCCAGGACCAGTTTCTTCTCGCCGCGTGCCGTGATCTCGCTCATGCCTGACCGCTTTCCTGTGGTTCGTGTGCGTCTGGTGTGGGGGTCCCCGACGTGGTGGAGCCTGCTGCCTCCGCCGCTGCCGTGCCGGGGCGCTTCGCGGCGGTCCAACCCTCGATGTTGCGCTGTGGAGCGATGCTCAGTCCGAGGGCTCCGGCCGGGATGTCCTTGCGGACGACAGCGCCGGCGCCCGTGTAGGCGCCGTCGCCCACCGTGACGGGGGCGACGAAGACGGTGTTGGAACTCGTCCGGACGTGGGACCCGATGACGGTCCGGTGCTTGTCCACTCCGTCGTAGTTCGCCGTGATGTTGCCGCAGCCGATGTTGGTGTACTCGCCGATCTCGGCATCACCCGCGTAGCCGAGATGGGACAGCTTGGAGCCCCGGCCCACCGTGACGTTCTTGGTCTCGTAGAACGCGCCGATCTTGCCGTCCTCACCCAGGACGGTCCCGGGCCGCAGATAGGTGAAGGGGCCGACGCTCGCGCCTGCTCCGATCCGCGAGCCGCTGCCGTGTGTCCGGACGACGTGGGCGCCCTCCCCCACGACCACGTCCGTCAGCGTGGTGTCGGGCCCGATCACGGCGTCACGCGCGATGACGGTGGTTCCGTGCAGTTGGGTCCCGGGCAGCACGGTGACGTCCTCGTCGAGTTCGACCGCCGTGTCGATCCAGGTACTGGCGGGGTCGAGGATGCTGACGCCGGCACGCATCCACCGCTCCAGCGTCCTCCGGTTGAGCTCGGCGCCGAGGTGGGCGAGCTGCACGCGGTCGTTGGCGCCCTCGACCTGCCAGCGGTCCTCCACCAGGAGCCCGGCGACCCGTCCGCCGTCGGCGCGGGCGACGCCGAGGACGTCTGTCAGGTAGAGCTCGCCCTGGGCGTTGCTCGCATCGATCCGGCCCAGCGCGGTCCTCAGCACGGCGGCATCGAAGGCGTAGATCCCGGAGTTGACCTCGCGGATCGCCCGCTGCGCGTCATCGGCGTCCTTGTGCTCGACGATACCGAGCACGGAGCCGTCCTCGGCACGGACGATGCGTCCGTACCCTGTGGCGTCGTCGAGCTCCGCGGTGAGGACCGTGACGGCGTTCCGGCCCTGCGTGTGGGCACCGATCAGATCCCGCAGGGTGGACGCCTCCAGCAGCGGCACGTCCCCGTAGGTGACGACGACGGTACCCTCGATGGTCCCCCTGCTCGCGTCGAGCGCCTCGAGCGCCACCTGCACCGCGCGTCCGGTGCCGGGGATCTCGTCCTGGTCGACGAGCAGGGCCCCGGGATCGATGGTCGCGACATGACCTGCGACGAGGTCGCGTTCGTGGCGTACCACGACGGCCAGTTCGCTTGGGGCGAGGCCCCTGACCGCAGCCAGGGCGTGTCCCACCATCGAGCGCCCGCCGATGGTGTGGAGGATCTTCGGCGTGCGCGATTTCATGCGCGTGCCCGCCCCGGCCGCCAGGACGATGACCGCCGCCGGTTGGTTCAGGATGTCCTGGGACGTCACGGTGGTTCCTTCGTTCTGGGGGCTCACGAAGCGGGCACTCCTACCTGTGGTCTCGTGGCCGGCGCCTCGTCCCCTCGGGGGACGCCGTGCCGGGGCTTGCGCCGTTCCGCCCATAGGATTCGAACCTATACTCCACAGCTCCAAAGGCTGGGGTGCTGCCGTTACACCAGGGCGGACCATGCAGCGGTGACACCTCCTGGGAGGGGCACCTGCGCACGGTTATCTAGTTTGCCATGCTCCCGGGACGCGGGCGACTCCCGACGGCCCGCACCGGCGACGACAGGGAGGCCGGAACAACCGTTTCTTGAAGCCCTCCACCGGCGGGGTTAGATTACGGGCATGCGTCCTCCCCGGCCAGAGCTGTCGAACGCCGTCCCGCCTCCCATCGTCAGGGAGCGGACCGCTCCTCCCTCGGTCCGGAGTGCGGGAGGGCTCTGGCTCCTCGGGGTGGTCGCCGGGGTGGTGTCGCTCGTCTTCGCGTTCATCGACAGGGAGGCGCACCTCGCCACCCTGCGGGAGACCGCCGGGGAGCTCGACACCCAGGTGGATGCCGCCGGGGTGGACCAGGTCGCGTCGGTCGCCCTGTGGGGGACCCTGGGGCTGTTCGCGCTCGTCCTGCTGATCGAAGCGCTCCTCGTCCGGCCGCTGCTCCGGGGCCGTGGCGGAACGCGCTGGGCGGTCCTCGCGATGGTGGTCGTCGACGCCGGTGCGGTGCTGCTCGTGTTCGCCTTCCTCGGGGACGACTCCCCCGGATTCCACCCCGCGCCCCACCTCGCTGCACTGCACCTGGTCCTCGCGGTGCTGGCCCTCCTGCTGTGGCTGCTTCCCCCCGCTTCACGGTGGTTCGCGGGCGGACACCCCCGGCGCTGACGGCCCACGCGGCCGCGGCAGTGTCAGTCAGCCCCTGCCGTAACCCTGCCGTGTGTGCTCGCGTCCGCGCGGACCACCAGTTCCTCGCACGAGCGCAGGACGACCTGGCATGCCTCGAGGGCTGACCGATCCGTCAGCGGATTCTCCGCCAGCAACCGCCACCGGTGCAGGGTTCCGAGTGATGCGGCCCGGACGTCGTCGGGACCGGTGCCAGGGGCGAGGGCGAGGCGTTCCGCAGCACCGGTACCCGAGCCACCGACCAGCCTCTCCGCCTCGTCCGCCGCCGACGCCGGCAGCGGGACACGGCCGGAGCGCAACGCGGACAACAGCTTCAGTTCGTCGATCTCGTGCGCAGTGGCCCTGATCCTCTCGATGCCCGCCAGCAGACGGGCGCCACCGTCCCTCGGTCGGGTGCGGACCAGCACGTCCAGCCCGTTCAGCGCCGTCCGGACCCGCAGGGTCGTGGCCCGAGCCTCGAACTGCCGCCTCACGAGCGTCATCAGGTGGTCGAGCCCGCTGCGCCGGGTCAACTCGTGCGCCAGCACCGTCGGATCACCGGTACCACCACGGACGAGGGCTGCACCCAGTCGGAGGCCGAACAGGCCGAAACGGTCCAGGAGACGGGCAGCTTCGTCGGCGGACATGCCGATGCCGGTACTCCCGGCGACGAAGCGGTCGGCGGAGATCAGCATGCGTTCGCGTTCCGTCCTGCCGAGCGCCGCGAGGGCGACGAACGCCTCGTACTCCGACTGTCGCAGCGTCCGCGAACTCTGGGCGAGCAGACCCGCCATGGGAAGCACATCGAGAACCAGAGACCTGAGCGACGGATCGGTCCGATAGCGATCCGCGATCCGCGAAGCGGAGATGAGGGAGTCGATGCGTCCCGGCCCTACTTCGTCGGCCCGCGACAGGACCGCGAGCGCGTTCACCGTCCCCGCGCGGGCGGCGCCGGTGTCGCGGAAGGCTTCGAGAAACTTGAGATCCGAGGCGTGCAGGTGCCGCATCAGGTAGATCACCGCGTCCGCCTCGGAGGGTGCGTCGTCCGGGGTGAGGAACCGCGTGGTGCGCGTCGACACCTCCGCGGAGAGGGAGGCGATGCCCGGGGTGTCGATCAGGGTCATGGTCCGCAGATTCTCGGCCGGCCACTCGACCACCAGCCGCGCCACCTGCTCGGCGCGCTGCCCGTCGAGATCGAACACGAGACGACCGTCGACCCTCGTCACGGGAAGCAGGCGCGGTTCACCCTCGACGGGGTGCACGATGATCCGAGGCGTCGCCGCATGGCGGTACCAGGTGATGATGCGGGTGCACTCGCCCGTGTCGGTGGGAGCTATCTCCTCGCCGATGATCGCGTTGAGGAGTGTGGACTTGCCGGCCTTGACCATACCGGCGACGGCGACGCGCAGCGGCTCGCGCAGGCGGCGCGCGTAGGCCTCGAGCTCCTCGCGCACGGCCGGCTCGTCGTCGTACGCCTGGATCGCGTCCAGGAGCAGGGCTTCCACCTCGCCGCTGTCCCTCATGCTCCCGCTGCCATCGGATCCGGGGAGCGGCGCGGCACCGCGACGGCCTCGGGGAGCAGCTTCCTCGCCTGCGCATGCAGCTGGTCGATCCGGGAGAGTTCGGCCGTCAGCGCGATCACGCGCTCGTCGCGCTCCTGCCGGAAGGTCGTGGCCGTGCGCTGCGCTGCCGCGACGGAATCGGCGAGCGACCGGTGGTGTTCCTCGGCGATGTCCCCGAAGTGGTCACGGATCTCGCGCTGGACGAGGCGCAGCCGGTCCTTCAGCTGCTTCCCCACCTGGAAGACGACGTCGTCCATCTGGCGCCGGACGAGTGCCTTCGCCTCCGACTGGCGTCGTTTCAGGCGGGCATCCTTGTCCTCGCGGTACGCCTTGCGCCCGAGGAGCAGTCCGGCACCGACCGAGAGCGGGTTGATCAGGGACATGCCGATGATGCCGGTCAGCAGCCCGAACATCAGGACTCCGCCGTAGGAACCGCGCATGCCGATGAGCACCTTCCCCGCCGCGGTGACGCGGCCCGGGTCGAGGTAGGGCACCTCCTCGACCGGCGCGAGGACGCCGTCCGTGCTGGAGACCTCCAGCAGTGGCAGGGGCACCTCGTCGAGGGCGAAGAGTTCGGCGACCTGCTCGGCGAGCCATTGCGAGCGCTCGTTCGTCCAGACGAAGGTGTCCGACACGGCGGAGGCGACCCGCTGTTCGAGCCACTCCGCGAACTGGTCCCAGACGGGTCCCGGGTCCCCCGCGTCGATGGCGGTCTCCGCCTCCCGCTGGATGGACCGGAGCCGGTCGCGGAGATCGTGCTCCATGTCGGAGATCAGGTCCGCGGCGCCGTCGTTCAGGGTGGTCTGCCAGCGCGAGGACCGTTTCCGCTGCTGGTCGGCCTTCTCCTTGGCCTCCTCCAGCTCCGCCAGGAGGACGGGCACTCCCTCGGGGTGCTGCAGCGCCCGGAGTTCGGTCGTGACCGACAGCCGCAGCTGCTCGGTGGTGGACAGCAGGTCCTGCGCGACGGAATTCCTGCGCAGGGCCTGGGCCTTGCCCACGACGTCGTTCCGGAGGTACGCGATCAGCTCGGGGAAGCCGGACTCGCGGTTCAGTTCGGCGTCCTTCGTCTGCGAGGCGAAGAGGCGGAGGTCCGAGGACACCGGGATCAAGGGAGCAGTCCCGATGCCCGCGTCGGCCAGATGGGCCCGGTCGAGCTCGGCGACGGTCCGCCATTGCGGGTAGAGGTCGGTCTTGGACAGGACGCACCCCACGTTGGGGACGATCCGCTGCGCCTGCTTGAGGAACCGCAGCTCCGGTTCGGTGTACTCCTGGGAGGCATCCGAGACGAGGATCATGGCATCGGCCGTGGGCAGGGCGGTGAGGGTGGTCAGAGCGTGGGCCGATTCGAGGCCGCCGACGCCGGGCGAGTCGATGATCGAGAGCCCGTCGGCCAGTACCTTCCGGGGCAGGCGGACCTCGGCCGAGGCGAGTCCCTGCCGGTTCGACGGATTGCCGCGTTCGGAGACGTGATCGGCGATGTCCTCGAGCGCGACGGGCCGGCGCTCGACCGCGGGTGCGTCCTGGTCCGGTCCGCCGCCCGTGCGCGGCACCAGCACCACGGCGCCTGCAGGATCGCCGAAGCTCACCACGGTGGGCACGGAGGTCGCGATGTCGTCGTCGACGGGACAGACGGGCGCGTTCACGAGGGCGTTGATGAGCTTGCTCTTGCCCTGCTTGAACTCCCCCACCACGATCACCCGGATGTCCGGATTGGCCAGGCGTACCAGCGTCTGTTGAAGCCGCTGGCGCAGGTCCGCCCTGTCACCGGCGGCGAGCAGGCCGATACCGCGATTCACGAGCGTGATGAGATCGTCCATGCAGACTCCCCGTCGAGTGGATGTGGGACAACGGGCAAGCCCAACGCTGAGACCACGGCGTTGGGCTTGCCCGAGCTGTGCTGCTGTCAGAGGGCGGGGTCCTCCACCGTGAGCTCGGTGTCGACCTCGACGTCCAGCTCATTGTCGACGAAGATCGCCGAGTCGTCGATCGAGGTGTACGCGTTGTCCGAGTTGTCGTTGAACGCATCCTCGACCACGACGTCGGTCGAGTTGTCCGAGTTGTCGTTGAACGCATCCTCGATCGCCACGTCGGTGTTGACCGAGTTGTCCGAGTTGTCGTTGAACGCATCCTCGATCGCCACGTCGGTGTTGACCGAGTTGTCGGAGTTGTCCGAGTTGTCGTTGAACGAGTCCTCCAGCGCGACGTCAATGTCCGAGTCCACGGAGTTGTCCGAGTTGTCCGTGTTGAACGAGTCGTCCACGTCGATGTCGGTGTCGATCGAGTTGTCGGAGTTGTCCGAGTTGTCCGAGTTGTCGGAGTTGTCCGAGTTGTCCGTGTTCAGCGAATCCTCGATGTCGACGTCGATGTCCGTATCGACCGAGTTGTCCGAGTTGTCGGAATTGTCCGAGTTGTCGGAATTGTCCGAGTTGTCGGAATTGTCCGAGTTGTCGGAATTGTCCGAGTTGTCGTTGTACGAATCGGTGGTGTTGCCGATCGCGACGCTTCCCGAGCCGCCCACCGTGACATTGGTCGAGCTGTCCTGGGAGTGGTCGTCCGAGTTGTCCACGGAGTTGTCGACCTCGGCGTCGCCGTTCGCTGCGACCGCGTTGTTGCCGGAAGCGACGTAGGCGTCGTTGTCGAACATCTGCGTGACGTCACCGTTGGCCCAGATGTTCTGGTTCACCGACTGGTCCGTGATGGTGTCGCGGTCGTCCACCGACGAGGTGTAGGAGTAGTTGTTGACGACGTGCAGGAGCTGCTGGACCGCGTTCCCGTGGTCCTCGTCGTCCCCACCACCGGTGGCGGGAGTACCGGGTGTTCCGGGTGTCCCCGGCGTGACGGCTCCGCCGCCACCACCCGGAGTCGTCGGGGTGACGGCTCCTCCGCCACCGCCCGGGAACGTGGGAGCCACATCGCCCGAGGAGTTGCCGCCGGTGTCGTAGGTGCGGTCGAACGTGCTGGCGTTCCCGCCGCCGAAGGAGACCGGTGCGTAGTCCAGGACCACGGGCATGACGGCGTCGACGTCGTCCATGCACACACCACCGAGGCCGGCGTCGGCGAGGGCACCTTCGGGGTCGCTGATGAAGTCGCTGGCGGCCTCTTCGTCGTTGAAGAGGTTCATCAGGAAGTCGAGCAGATCTGAAGCGAGAGTAGTCATGAGGGGTTCCTTCTGTATCTGTTCCGCCGGCGGCTCTGCCTGGCTTGTCCCAAACGTAGGAGCGGGGGTCCGCCCGGGGCATCGGTGGTTCCTTCCCTAACCCCTGTGCGTGATTAGGGGTTCCGACCGCTGCCGTTAGGGGTTCGGGCGGGGAAGGGGCCCCGGGCCGGAGTGCTGCCGCCGGTGGTCGGCTCGAGCGAGAGGCGGAGCCTGGCCAACAGTTCGGAACGTGACGACACGCCGAATCGGCGCCTGATGCGCGCCACGTGGTGCTCGACCGTGCGGGGGGAGATGAAGATCTCCTCGCTGATCTCGCGGTACGTCCGTCCCAGCAGGATCAACTGCGCGATCTCGCGTTCGCGTCCACTGAGGGCCGGCTCCGTGATCCTCCGCGCGCTGCCGCCGTCGGGTACCCGCCTGCCTGCCTCCGGGCGGGTGGCACCCGCGACCGGGGCGGGCGCGTCGGAGGGCGTCCGCGGCTCCGGCCGCGCTGTTCGCTCACCGGCGGGCCGTAGGTCCCGCGCGCACGAGAGCAGCCTCGTCATGTCCTTCCGGTCCGCGGCGCGGGCCGAGCCGTGGCCTGCCAGGCGCGCGCCTTCCCAGGCGAAACCCGCTGCTGCGAGGCTGCGCGCCGCACCCTCGACGGCGTCGGTGTCGAAGCGTCCGGCGAGCACCGAGACCCAGGCCTTGCCCGCGGCAGCGAACGTGGCGGCCAGTGGGTAGGTCGTCGCCTGCCTCACGAGGGCTGCAGCGTGCGGAGCCAACTGGTCGGGACGCTCGATCAGGAGGCCCGCCTGGACCGCGGACCAGTGCAGCGGGACGGACCACAGGGGCGGGTCGCCGAGCTTCGAGAGGAGTGACCGGGCCTCCTCGAGATGGAGCCTGAGGCCGTCGACGTCACGGAGTCGGGCTGCCGCGATGACGAGTTCGTTGAGGGGCAGCAGGGCCAGCAGGTCCACGGAGACGTGCAGCAATGCTTCGCGCGCGCGCTGCCAGGCCTGCACGAGGGCAGGAGTGTCCCCTGCCCTCCTGGCGAGTCCCACCTCGAGTGCCTGCAGCAGCAGCTCGTCCCGAGGGGCGAGCGCCCGCTCGCCCTCTCCGGCCTCGACGACGAGGTCTCGCGCCAGGACGGGCTGGTCGAGGAGCATGGCGGCCCACGCAGCCAGGATGCAGAGGCGTGGACGCTGCACCCGGCCTCCCTGTCCGCTCGCCAGTGCTGTCCGGACGAGGGACAGCACCGTGTGCGGCTTGCCGGCCAGGAGCCCGACGATCGCGGCGAAGGATGCCGGGAGCTCGGGCGCCGGTGAGACGCGTCCCGTCGGGTTCAGGGTGTCGGACGCGCGGATCAGGATGGGCAGGGCGTCGTAGGGGTCCGGGCCGAAGGACAGGAGGGCTCCCTCGGCGAGGAGCCTGTGCGAGACGTCGTGGAGCGACGGCGACGCAGCGGCGGCACCGCCGGCCACGAGGGCGCGGGCCCCGGCGGCGTCGCCCGCCGCCAGCAGGGCCATCGCCCCGAGGGGCTCGGCCCCGGACGGGTGGAGCCCCGCCGCCCACCGCTGGACGTCCGCCGCCCGCGACATCATGCCCCGGTGTGCCCAGAGCGCACAGGACACCCGCACGGCGCGGACGAAATCCGGCAGCGCCAACGGGGCATCGGGTGCCTGATGCCCGAAGTAGGTGTCCAGGATGCGGGAGGCCGCGTCCGGGTCACCGGCGCCCAGTGCAGCCTCGGCCCGGCGCGGGGCCAGACCCAAGGCATCCGCGCCGGCAGCCACCGCCCCGTCGAGCAGGTCCAGCGCACCGAGCGGGTCGGTGCCGAGAAGGGCGGTGCCCCTGTCCTCGAGCACGCCGGCGACGCGCTCGTCCACGAAGCCGTCCGCGGCCAGCTGCCGGGCGAGTCCCAGCAGGGGCAGTGCCTCGGAGCAGTATGCATCCACGAGGGCGCTCTGCAATCGCCGTACCTGGTACACATCGGCATCCCTCAGGACGGCGTCACGGACCCCGGGGGACGGCCGACCATCGGCCCGCACGAGTCCCGCCGTCACCGCACCGGCCAGGAGTTCCTCCGGCGTGGCACCGCCACCGTGCAGCAGTGGAGGCACCAGGCCCGGGATGGGGAACCCGACACACAGTGCGAGCACGACCTCGTAGGTGGCGGTATCCAGTTCCAGCAGGCGGCTGCCGAGCGCCGGGCGCACGTCGATACCCATGAGATCGGTGACCACGATCAGGCCAGGGGTGCAGCGGTGGACGCGATGGGAGCTTCGCCGGGGGACGGCGGTGCGGCGGGCACCGGATCTCCTGCCGGTGCCGGGTCGGCGACGGGCGTCGTCGGCACAGGGGCGGGCTCCGTGGGCGGCTCGGGGTCCGTCGCGGGAGGAGGTGTCGTGGGTCCGACGGTCGGTTCGGGCGCCGGCGGGGTGGTCGGCTGGACGACCGGGGTCCGTCGGAACAGGAGCGGAGGAGTGGCGTCGGGAACAGGGTCGGGGGTGGGGTCGGGGGTTGGGGCAGGGGTCGGGAAGGGGATCGGAGGCGTCGGGTCGACCGGGCTCGTACCGGGCTTCTGCCCGGGCTCGGCAGGGCGGCGGCCGAGGGGGCAGGAGCCGGCGTCGCGCCCCCTTCCCGTGCGGGAGTGCCGGCCGGTGTGTCCGCTGCCACCCCCTCGTCGGGATCCGGAACCTGGCCGGCGCTCGGGCCCGCGCCCTCCGTCGGAGCGGACGGGGTGCCGGCCGGGCTCGCGACTCCGGGACCTGGTGCTGCTCCGGCCTGCACCCCGGCCTTCTCCAGGAAGTTCTGGTCCGCCTCGGCGTCCAGGAGCGGACCGGCTCCACCGTCGCCCACGCCCTCACCCGGCTCTGCGACGGCTTCTCCCGTGGACGGGGTGGGCCTCGGCTCCTCTGCTGCCTCTGCCCGCTGGTCGCCGCCCAGCGCCGACAGGGCAGCAAGCGGATTGGGGGCGTTCGTAGCCGTCGCGGTCGTGACGCCGAGCAGCGCCACGGCGGCGGCGATGACTCCGACCCGCAGTCCCAACCGACGGTTCGGGACCGTCGACGCCGGACCGTGGCGGGGAGCCGGCACCTGTCTCCGGGGCAGGGAGAAGCCCGCCGCGTTGGTGCGCCGCGGAGGCACACCTCGGCCCGTCGGCCCGTCGGCCACGGCATCGTCGTCCTGCCGGTCCGGAGCGGTCCCCTCCGGCCCGGAAGCATCCTCGAGGGCAGCCGTCGCGAAGGCCGCGCCGAGTGCCACCGACGCCTTGGGGTCCACGTCGATGGCGAGCGGCCGGTCGAACGCGCTGGACAGGATCTGCGCGACCAGCGGGATGCGCGAGGATCCGCCGATCAGCAGGATCGCCGACAGGTCCTCGGGATCGACCTCCGCGCTCTCGAGTGCCGCACGCAGGGTGTCGACCGTCTCGGCGACGGCGGGTTCGATCATCGCCTCGAATTCCGACCGCACCAGGCGTACCTGCGCGTGCGCCCCTGGGATCATCACGGAGATCGTGGCCTCCGAATCCGCGGACAGCGCCTCCTTGGCTTCCGCGCACTCCCTGCGGAGCCGGCTCAGGGCCGCAAGGATCTCCGGCCCCGGTTCCGGCTCCGTGAAGGATGCCTTTGCGCTCCCGAGGACACTGGTGAAGATCTCCTGGTCGAAGTCCGCGCCGCCGAGGCGCTCGATGCCCTGTGGCACCCCGAGGACACTGAACGAGTCGGCGTCGGTCTTCCGGATGACCGTCGCATCGAAGGTCCCGCCGCCCAGGTCGTAGACGGCGAGGGTGCTGCCGCAGGCGACGTGCTCCCGCGACGCGTATGACAGCGCCGCGGCCTCCGGCTCCGTCATCAGGACGACCTCACCGATGCCTGCCTCGGTGAGCGCCTGCTCCAGGAGGGACGTCCTGTGCTCCCCCCATCCCACTGGATGCGTCAGGGTGATGACCTCGGGGGCCTCGCCCTCCCTCTCGGTAGCAACGCCCACCACCCAGGCCACGACGGCGGCGAAGAGGTCCTGCGGCAGGACCGCGACATCTCCGACCATCAGCGGGACGACGTCGCCCATGCGCCGCTTGAACTCCCGGGTGACGCGCTCCGGCTGCGACAGCCCCCTCCGTTCGGCGACCTCGCCCACCAGCCGGGTGCCGTCTGCCGCCAGGAAGACGACCGTCGGTATGCACACCGACCGGCTGCCCAGCGGAAGCACCCGGGGAGCCTCCGGCCCGTCGCTGTCCGTCCGGATGACGGCTGCGGCCGTGAAGCTCGTTCCTACATCGATGCTGAGACCGTAGCTCATCGCTTCCCCACGTCATGCTCGTCATTGACCACTCCACTGCAGCTAACAGGACGGTAACGCTCGGCACGAGAGTATCTCCCCGCATTCGACACTCGTCTTCCGCCTACGACTACCTGCCCCCTCTTCCAGGCACTCGCCACAAGGGATTGCAAGCTTTTGCGAAGGATGCGGAGTTTCTTGCAAGGACCGGCGCCGAACGGTAAGGGGTGCGGGGTGCGGGCTATAGCCTCGCTGCACTGGCCCGCGGAGCGCGGGTAGGTCTCACCAGAAGGAACCGCATGAACTCCTCCTCCATGCTGCGCGCCCTCGGCGCGCGCACCGCAGCCGGCGCAGCCATCGCCGCTGTCGCCGCATCCGTCCTCGCTCTTCCCGCGACCGCCGCACCGGCGACCGTCCTCGCCGACGGCGCCCCTCTGATCGACACCGTCCAACCGGACGGAAGCTTCACGGCGACCGTCGACGCCCCGGCCGGCTCCACCGTCAAGTTCAAGCTCGACGGCACCTACCTCGGCCAGGACAAGACCGCACCCTACTCCTGGCCCGTGACCACGCGAGCCGGAACGCATAAGCTCAACGCCCGGTGGGAGACGCCTGCCGGACGACAGGAGACCACCGTGTCCTTCTCCGTCGCGGCCGCAGCCCAGCCCGTGAAGCCAGCGGCGCCGGAGCCCGGCCCGAAGCCGGCGGCGCCGAAGCCCGCCCCGAAGCCGGCGGTGCCGAAGCCCGCCCCGAAGCCGGCGGTGCCCGCTCCGAAACCGGTCCCGAAGCCGGCGCCTGCCGCTCCGGCCGGCGTCGTGCAGGTCTCGACCGCGGCCGCCCTCAAGTCCGCCCTCGCGTCCGCGCGACCCGGCCAGGTCATCGAACTGCGCGACGGGCGCTACATCGGCGCCTTCACGGCGTCGGCCTCGGGCACGGCGGCGGCACCGATCACGCTGCGCGGATCGCGCAACGCGGTACTCTCCACGGGTTCGACGGCGTCCGGCTACGGCCTGCACGTCACCGGCTCGAACTGGCGCATCACCGGCATCTCGGTTGCGTCCTCGGCGAAGGGTATCGTCCTCGACGGGTCGAGGAACACGGTGATCAGCGGTGTCGACGTCGGCACCATCGGCGCCGAAGCGGTGCACTTCCGGTCCGGCAGCAGCGACGGCGCGATCCTCGACTCCTTTATCCACGACACCGGCCTGAAGCAGCCCGAGTACGGTGAGGGCGTCTACCTGGGCAGTGCCAAGAGCAACTGGACCGCCGGGTCCCCCGACCGGTCGGACCGCATCACGGTGCGCGGCAACCGCATCACCAACACCTCCGCCGAGGGCGTCGACATCAAGGAGGGGACCACGGGTGGCGTGATCGCCGGCAACGTGTTCACCAACGCCGGGATGTCCGGCGCGAACTACGCGGACTCCTGGATCGATGTGAAGGGCAACGGATACCGCATCGAGGGCAACTCCGGCCTCGGCACCAAGCTCGACGCCTTCCAGGTGCACTCGGTCCTCGCGGGCTGGGGCACCGGCAACGTCTTCACGGGCAACACCGTGCAGGGTGGCGTGCCGGGCTACGAGGTCTGGGTCCAATCGGCGTCACTGAACACCACCATCACCTGCGCATCGAGCGGTGCGGCCCGCGGGCTGAGCAACATCCCCTGCCGCTGACCGGACCGGCACCGACGGCTCCACCGTCGGGTCCTGTGTCCGGGAGGACCTCCGGGCCCGGTCGAGGTCCTCCTCGGCCCCGGAGGTCCTCCTGTTCCATGTCGTCCGACCGGAGGCCTGGCGCGCCGGCGAGGAGCGGCTGGTATCCTGTCGCCACCCGGCCGAGGAGCAGGTCGATCACATCGGTCTGCTGGACGCCATCGGCTCGGCCACCTCATCACGGATACGACGACGTACCAGGGGGCAGGATCGCTATGAGCTATAGCATCGACCGTGAGGACGACTTCGACTTCCTGTCCGCCGAGTACTCCGACCTGCACACCCGTGCGGACGCCACGGCGTTCCAGCACGGCGTCTGGCTCCACCGCCTCTACACGACGCTGGCGCCGCCACGAGGCGCCCGACCGGTCGTGGTGACCGTGCGTCGGACGGCCGACCGGGCACTGGTGATGGTGCTGCCGTTGGTCTGCACGGGACGGGTCGTCCGGACCGTGGCCTTCGCCGATCTCGGCGTGGCGGACTACAACGCCGCGGTCGTCCCACGATCTGTGCTGGAGGAGCTCGTCAGCAGTCCCGAGGTCGTCGCCGGGATCCGTCGTGCCCTCGGGCGCTTCGACCTCCTCCGCGTGGACCGGGTCGCCGCCTCCCCCGAGGCCCTGGCCGCGCTGCTCGGCGGCGCGGGCGTGCGACGCCACCACTACGACACGCACGTGATGACACTGGCGGACACCCCGGAGGCGTGGCGCGCCACCCTGGACCCCGCCTTCGTGCGCCACCTGGAGCGGAAGTACAAGCGGCTGCGTCCCAGGGGTGAACGGGTGCTGCGGGAAGTGGTGGACGTCGCCGAGGTGGAACCCCTGATGCAACGGATGCGCGCCTTCAGGGCGGCCCGCTTCGCGGAGCGCCGCGGTGTGGACCTGGTGCAGGACGAGGCGACCTTCTCGTTCTACCGGGCGGTCGCCGCCGACAGCGTGCTCCGGGGTGGCCCGGGGCGGCTCGTCGCTCTCGAGCTGGCAGGCGAGCCGGTCGCCATCGCGTTCGACCTGCTGCAGGCCGATCGGGAGCTGTTCCTGCTCGTGGGCTACGACGTCGAACGGCTCCGCAACTACTCGCTCGGCCTCCTCATCGTCGACGGCCTGGTGCAGGCGGCCATCGGGCGGGGGATGTCCTATTTCGACCTCACCGTGGGCGACGAGTCGTACAAGTCCGACTTCGCCGCTCGATCATCGCCCCTCCATCAGGTGCGGGTACCGCGCACGGTGCAGGGGCGCGCGGCGATGGTCGGCGCTGACGGCATACTCGCGGCGCGGCGCGTCGCCAAGCGGGCCCTGCTGGCGTGGGAGGCTCGCAAGGCCCGGATCCGGGCGGACGTGCCGACGGCCCCGGCACGGTGAGCTCACCGCTGTCCCTGCGCAGGACGCCGGACCGGCTCCCCGAGCCCCATGACGGAGCGGTCGCTGCCGATCCCGGCGGCTCCGGGAGGGGCAGCGACCGCGAGGGATCCGCCTAGTTCGCCAGCGTCGGCGTCTCGTCGCGCACGTCGCTGGCGAGTTCCACCGTCGCGGCCTGCGCCGGGCGTCCGAGCGCCCGGTACTGCCAGCCCTTCGACGTGTAGTCGTTGGCGTTCAGCGCATGCCGCCCGTCGAGGATCCGGCGGTGCCTGACGAGGGCGCCGATCGCGTCGGGATCCGCGTTGCGGAATTCCGACCACTCGGTGAGCAGGGCGACGACGTCCGCCTTGTCCACCGCCTCGGCCATGGAGCCGACGTAGTTGAGGTCGGGGTAGGCACGGTGGGCGTTCGTGTTCGCCTCGGGGTCGTAGACGGTGACGATCGCGCCCTCGAGGTACAGCAGGCGGGCGACGTCCAGTGCGGGAGCGTCACGGACGTCGTCGGAGTTGGGCTTGAACGCCGCACCGAGGGCCGCGACGCGGACGCCGGCCAGGGATCCGCCGGCCAGTTCGCGGATCAGGTCCACGGTGCGCACCCGGCGACGGTTGTTGATCGAATCCACCTCGCCCAGGAAGCTGACGGCCTGTCCGACACCCAGCTCTTCGGCGCGGTGCTTGAAGGCCCGGATGTCCTTGGGCAGGCAGCCTCCGCCGAACCCGAGGCCCGGCTTGAGGAAGCGGCCGCCGATGCGGTCGTCCAGGCTGAGGGCCTTGGCGAGATGGTTGACGTCGGCGCCGGTGGCCTCGCAGATCTCCGCCATCGCGTTGATGAAGGAGATCTTCGTGGCGAGGAAGGAGTTCGCCGCGACCTTGACCAGCTCGGAGGTCGCCAGGTCCGCGACGATCAGCGGTGTGTCCAGGTCGAGGATCGGCTTGAAGACCCGGCGGAGCTGCTGCTCGGCCCAGTCGGAGCTGACGCCGAAGACGAGGCGGTCGGGGAAGAGCGTGTCCTGCACGGCGAAGCCCTCGCGCAGGAACTCGGGGTTCCAGGCGAGTTCGAGCTCGGCGCCGAGCGGTGAGAGGGACTGCACCATCGTCGTGATGCGCGCGGCCGTACCGATCGGCACCGTCGACTTGCCCACGAGCAGGGCCTTCCGGTCGATGCGCGTGGCCAGCGCCGTGAACGCGGCGTCGACGTAGCGGAGGTCCGCTGCGGAGGAGTCGGGCGCCTGCGGGGTGCCGACGCAGACGAAGTGCACGTCGCCGAAGGACGCCGCCTCGTCGAAATCGGTGCTGAAGCGCAGGCGGCCGGACGCGAGTGCCTCCTGGAGCTTCTCGGGCAACCCCGGCTCGAAGAACGGCACCCTGCCGGCGGACAGCATGTCGATCTTGCGCTGGTCCACGTCGACGCCGAGGACGTCGAAGCCCATGATGGCCATGCAGACGGCGTGGGTCGCCCCGAGGTAGCCGGTGCCGATCACGGTCACGCGGGGTGCGGGCTGGTCGATCTCGTGGGAACTGTTCATCGTCGGTCCTCTTTCCGGTAGGAATGGCGCGGATTGTCGGTGGGTATGGGAGGGAAGCGGTGCGGGTCGGGAGCCGGGTCAGCCGGACGTGCAGGGTTCGTTGGACAGCCCTTCCCCTGCTCCCGCGGCGGTGTTGCTGCACTCGACGACGTTGTCGCGCACAGGCTTCAGCGAGTAGCCCAGGCCGGGCCCGTTGACCTGGGCCACGTTGTCCCGGAAGACGTTCTCGGTGCCCCAGCCGTCCACGATCTCGTGCGTCTGGAAGCCGTCCTGGGGCGAGTCTGCGCCGGTGTTCTCGGCGATGATCCAGCCACGACCCTTGACGTCCACCCAGGAGTCGGCCTCGATGATCCCGGAGCCGTCGAAACTGTTGGCCCGGAGGATCCCGTCCGATGTTCCTTCCTTGATGTCGACGTTCTCCGAGGTCGTGCCGGAGATCGTGTTCCCGGAGATCTCGTTGCGGTCGCTCCGGTCCGGCTCGCAGTTGCTGATATCGCACCAGTTGCTCTCGGCGGTGCCGATGTAGACGCCCTCGCCGAACTTGGGCTTCCGCAGTCCGGTGTCGCTGATCGTGTTGCCGATGACGCGGTTGTCGGTGCTGAACTTCCGCAGGTGGATCGCCTCGTCCCCGGTCGTGGTGACCGTGAGCCCGGTGATCAGGGTGTTGGTGCTCCGGTCCACCATGACCCCCTTCTGGCCGTTGCGCACCGTGAACCCCTGCAGCACCCAGTAGGAGGAGTCCTCGAGGTGGAACACGTAGCCGTCATCGGTGGTGCCGCCGTCGAGGATGCTCTCGGTGTCACCGCAGAGGGTGATGGGCTCCTCGGCGGTACCGGTGGCGGTCGCCGTGAAGTTGCCGGTGTAGACGCCGGCCGCGAGGCCGATGACGTCTCCTGGTCGTGCCGCGTCGAGCGCGTTCTCGAGATCCGTCGAGTTGGCCACCCGCACCGTCGGCTCCGGGCACTCCGCCGGTGTCTCGATCGGCGCGGGCGCGGGCGGAGCATCCACGGTCGGCTGGGGCCGCGGGTCCTGGTCGCGGCCGACCCCCTTGCCGCCGGGGGCGTTCAGTCCCACGACCACGACGACGGCGGCCACGACGAGCGCCAGGGCGGCGAGGACCAGCGCGGTGATCCTTCCCCGGCGGTTCACCGGGTGCGCCTGACGTCGTCGATGCGGACGATCCCGCGGCTGAGGGCGGTGAGCGGGACCCGCTCCTCGTAGGGATTGCGGATGGTGCGGACGCGCAGGTGCCTCTTGCGGGTGAAGGCCGTCGCGACGAGCAGGGCCCCGAGCAGCAGCCAGATGAAGGTCAGGGGCTGGAAGACGGAGGTCATGACACTGTGGACGGTGGGCGCGGGGTGCCAGCTCAGCAGTTCGTTCTCCTCGACGAGGGCCCCGGTGGAGGTCTCGTCCCAGATCGCCACGGTGCCGTAGCCGCCGATGTCGTTCCCGGTGACCCTGGTGTCCGGCACGCTGCCGAGCAGGGAGACACCGTGTCCGGACAGCGAGGACATGGTGTTGCCGCTGACCGCGGCCGACGCGTCCCGGACGTACACGCCGGTGTCGCCACCGGAGATGGTGTTCCTGCGGATGTCGGCGGTCGCACCCGTGTCGCGGACGGCGACTCCCTGCAGCTGCTGGTCCCGGATCTCGTTGTCGATGATGCTCACGCCCGTGGCGCCGTAGTTCACCACCACGCCGACCTCGTTGCCCCGGATCGCATTCCCCGTCACGCGCAGGTTGTTGCCGCCGCTGACCTCGATGCCGTACCGGCCGTTGTCGACGACGGTGCTCTTCACCACACGGTTCCCGCCGTAGGTGACCACGGCGGTACCGACGGCGTTCGGGCCGTCCGCGAGCGGCTGTCCGTCGAGGGAGACGCCGTTCCGGCCGTTGCCGCTCGCGGTCACGTCCTGCAGCTGGACACGCGTGCTGGAGCGTCCCACGCTGATGCCGTCGACCGCGTTGTCCGACGACGTCGTGCCGGTGATGGTCGCGTCCGTCACGGACCGGTGGAGCACCAGGCCGTCGACGAGGCTCCCGCTGATGGTGGTGTCGCGGATGGCGACGTCACGGGCGTTGGTGACGAAGAGGCCGAAGGCGTTGTCCCGGACGGTCAGGTTGTCGATGCCCGCCGTCACCACGCTGTAGTCGAGGTCGGTCTGGTCGGCGAGGGATCTGAGGTCCTCCTCCGGCAGCAGGCGCGCACCCGCGGGCGCCGCGGGTTCGGGCGTCGCCGGGGAGTCCTGGAAGGTACCGGCCGTGTCCGTGCCGGTCAGGGCGAGCCCGCCCGTATTGCCGCTCCAGAATCCGAGCGAGGAGACGGTGGCGTGCGAGAACGAGGCGTGACCGCCGATGACCCGGACGTAGGCGCGCCCGTCGGCCGTCTCGGTGTCCGCTCCGGCGCCGTTCCAGCTGGTGATCTCGACGTCCGACTCCTCGGTGCCCGCCACGGCGAGCGACCCGCCGAGCGCGACGATCGACACGAAGGCGTCCCTGTTGCTCTCCAGGCGGACGGTGATGCCCTCTCCCCCGCTGAACGAGAGCGTCGCGCCGGGTAGCACCACGATGTTCTCGGTGAGCATGAAGGTGGACGATGCCAGTTGCTTGAAGGTGTCCGGTGCGAGCTGCAGGAGGTCCGCCGCGGTGTACGGGATGGTGCGGGCCGGCAGGACGAGCGTGTTGGTGGCTCCCGTGTGGAGGCGGTACGGCCCTTCCAGGCCGTCGACGCGCCATCGCGCCGCGGAGGCGATGGTCCGGACGTAGACCAGGCGCTCCTCCTCGCTCTGGACGATCCTGGCCTCGCTGCGGGGGTCGCCCGTATAGAGTTCGCCCTGGATGTTGCCGTTGGCGGCGATCTCGTTGCGCCCGACGGCGTCGGCCTCGGACTTCTTCCACAGGTTGCCCGCCGCGATGAATCCGGCGCCGACGAGCGCGATGAAGACGAGGGCGAGGAGGCTGAGGAGGACGTTTTTGCTGGTCATGCCACGACCTCCTGTCCGCTCTTGTCGGCGGTCCCGGTCTCGAGGCTGACCGCGTCCTGGCCGTCACCGCCGATCTGGTCCGCGTGCCGCGTCAGCCAGCCCTGCTTGTTCATGGTGGCGAAGGCGTAGAGCTTGATGGGCAGCGCCACGAGGATGACCGCGAAGGCGAGGACCGGCAGGATCAGGATGTCGCGGGGGTGGCGACGGAGGTGGGAGATGCCCCGGATCCCACGGCCGAGGAGCAGCCAGCACAGCGCGGCGGAGACGCCGAGGACGGTGAAGTCCAGGCGGTTGAAGATCAGGTAGAACATGGTCAATCCCATGGTCACCGGCGTCAGCAGGATCTGCAGGACCGTCACCTTTGTGATGAAGGGCACCCGCCAGAGCCAGCCCGTGCCGATGGCGGTCAGGTAGCAGCGGTAGGAGTTGCGGCTCCACCGCACGCGCTGCTTCACGAAGGCCCGGAAGCTGGCGGGGAACATGGACAGGGCGCGCGCCGTCGACTGGTGCACGGTCTTGTAGCCGGACGCGAGGACGAGCCAGGTGAGCCGTCCGTCGTCGCCCGAGATGCAGCGCTTCCCGAGGAAGTACTCGTTCTCGAGATGCTCGAGGACGGGCAGGACGGCGGATCGACGGTAGACGGCCGTCCTGCCGGAGATGCACGGGACGGCGCCGGCCGCTCCCATGGCGGGGACGTAGTCGAGGTACCTCAGGTTCACGAGCCAGTCGGCGATGCGCCGCCAGACGCTCGTCTCCCGCTTGTAGACCGTCTGGTGGGTGCCCACCGCGCCGACGAGCGGATCGATGAACGGCATCTGGACGTTCCGCAGCAGGTCCGGCTGCCACCAGGTGTCCGAGTCCGTCAGCACCAGGATGTCGTGCTTCGCGAGGCGGATCCCTGCGCCCAGGGCGGATCGCTTGCCCACGTGGTGGAACAGGATCGGCGTGATCGTCGGGTCCTGCAGGGCTTCGATCCGGGCGTAGGCGTCGAGGTCCTCGACGTCGAGGACGATGATGATCTCGTCGGGGCGCTGTGCGCGCCAGGACTCGAGGGCGCTCATGAGGATGTCGGGGTCCTCGTGGAAGGACGGCACCACCACCGACGTCGTCGCCCGGTGGTCGGTGACGATCGGCTTGGCCCGATGGGAGAGGATGAACCGGTAGAGCCAGAGGCCCCAGACGATGGTCCCGGCCACGGCGACGGGGAAGTAGGGCGAGACCTCGGCCCAGAAGGCGCTGACATCCGTCCAGTCGAGGCTGGCGGTCCAGGCGGACCAGGAGGTGCGGAGGGCATCGAGACCCGCCTCGGGGGCGGAGGCGGTGCTGACGGCATACGGAAGGTGCATGGGTGTCCTTGGGCAGGATCGGACGGCTGGCGGAGTGCACGTCATCGGGCGAGGGGCGTCCTCCGTCCTGCAGCAGCTGGACCGCGTGCGGACGGGGCGCATGGTCCCGGCGAATCATCAGGACCCTTCTCTTCCGAGGGTAGGGGGACGCGCCAGCCCCTGTGCTACCCGAAAATATGGCGCTCCTACTTGGTCCTACCTGCGTTTTCCTGCGAGTTCTTCCGCATGCCGGGTCCCGTGCACCACCGCCGGCGACGGCGTCCGGCGACGCCCGGGCGGGCCTGCGCGACATGGTGCAGGACCCCGCCCTCGGCATCCGTCCGCGGCCTGACCTGCGCGTTCTCCGCTGGGGGCCACCGGGACGGGCTGCGCGGCAGCGCCGGGCGGAGGCGTCGTCCGGTTGCCGGGGACGACGCCGGGGCGCGGAGCGCCGCCGCTACTTGGGTGCGACGTTCGGCGGCACGGATGTGACCAGAATTAACGCGACGTTCATCGGATGCGTGTGCCGACGGCGGGCGACACCACGGCGGACCCCACCGGCGGCATCACCGCGTGGAGAGAGCAGTGCGCAGTGCCTCACGTGAGGCGTCGCTGCTGCTGATGCGCCAGTCGGACTCCTTGTCGTGGTCGAACCAGACGAAAGCCTGTACATCGGGCTGCGCGGCGAGGTACGCCACCAGCTCCTCGATCCAGGCCGGCTTCGAACCGCCCTCGTCGGTCGACGCCGTCTCGCCGATCAGAACGGGGCTGCCGGGCGCCAGCCGGCGCAGTTGGCGCAGCCCTTCGGCGAAGATCTCCTCCGGGGTCCGCCACGTCTCGTCCTCCCGGGAGGTGCCCCAGTTGTACCCGTCCAGGGCGACGACATCGACATAGTCGTGCCCCGGGTAGAAGGCCGCCAGGGGCCGGGAGTCGCAGTCCGGGGCCTCGGGGTTCCACACCCACGAGACGTTGTCCACGCCGGCGGCGTCGAACAGGCCGTGCACGTGGCGCCACGCGGCGATGTAGTCGGCGGACGTGTTGCCGTTGGTTCCCGCGCCCCACGGATACCAGGGGGAATTCATCTCGTGCGCGAAGCGGAGAAGGACAGGCTTGCCGTAGGCACGCAGGGCGCCGGCCCACTGCTGGAGGTACGCGTCGTGGTGGCCCGCCGTGATGGTGCCCAGCGCGAACCGCGTCTGGTCCCCGCCCGCTGCGGGATCCCAGGGTTCCCAGGTCACGACGGGGGTGGCGCCCCGGGCCGCGACTGCCTCCAGGCCGGGCCAGGGTACGGGCTCGGTGAAGTCGGAGTAGGCCATGATCAGGGACGGGCTCTCACCGAGGGCGGTGGCGACGTCGTCCCACTGCCCCGGCGAACCGAACCCGCCCTCCGTCGCGATCCCGAAGGCGGGACGCTTTCCGCTGACGGGCGGAAGACCGGCGAGCCCCGGACCGCTGGAAGCAGGCAGGGCGCCGACTGCCGACGGCTCCTCGTCGGCGTCCCCGCACGCCCCCTCCTGGCCGCCCGTCGGACCGTCCTCCGACCCGCTCCCCCGCCCGCCCTGCTGTCCGGGCAGGAACAGCACGACGCCCAGGCAGATGACGAGCACCGCCGCCAGGGCGAGGACTGCCTTCCGACGCATCGTGGTTCCTTCCGTCGTCCGTGCCGCGGAGCCCTACTCCCCCAGGACCTCGGCGGCTTCCATCCACTGGCCCTCGAGGTCCTCGATCTCCGCCTGCAGCTCCTGCAGGCGCGCGTTGAGTCCCGCGATGTGCTCGAAATCGGCGTCGGGCTTCGCCCCGGCGTCGTTCATCTGCTCCTGCAGCTTGCCCTTCTGTGCATCCACCTTCGTGATCTGCCGTTCGATGCGGGCGAGGTCCTTGCGGGCCTGCCGCAACTCCGCCTCGGAGGATCCCGAGGAGGAACCACCGCTGACGGCGGGGGACGCCGCGCTTCCCCTCGCGGTCATCGGACCGGCGGCGTTGCGCAGGTCGAGGTACTGGTCCACGCCGCCGGGCAGGTCGCGCAGCCTGCCGTCGCCGAGCAGTGCCATCTGGCTGTCGGTCACGCGTTCGAGCAGGTAGCGGTCGTGCGACACCACCACGAGCGTCCCGGGCCAGCCGTCCAGCACGTCCTCGATCGCCGACAGCGTGTCGGTGTCGAGGTCGTTGGTCGGCTCGTCGAGCATCAGGACATTGGGTTCCCCCACGAGCAGCCGGAGCAGCTGCAGGCGTCGGCGCTCGCCCCCGGAGAGTTCGCCGACGCGTGTCCACTGCTTCTCGTTGGTGAACCCGAGCTGTTCCACGAGCTGGCTCGCCGAGACCTCCTTGCCGCCCACGGCGAAGACGCGCTTCTCGGACTGGATCACCTCGATGACCCGGCTGTCGTTGACCTCGTCGAGCTCGCGGACCTCCTGCGACAGCACCGCCGTCTGCACTGTCCTTCCCTTCTTGACCTTGCCGGCGCTCGGCTGCAGCTCGCCGTTGAGCAGCCGCAGCAGCGTGGTCTTGCCCGATCCGTTGACACCCACCAGTCCCGAGGCGCTGACCCGGGGCGAGCCTCAGCGTGATCCTGTCGAACAGCCGCCGCTCGGAGCCCTCGCCGTCGTCGATCGTGAGGCTGACGTCCTCGAGGTCGAGGACGTCCTTGCCGAGGCGGGACATCGCCATCTTGCTGAGCGCGAGGGAGTCCCGCGGTTCCGGCACGTCCGCGATCAGTTCGTTCGCGGCCTCGATGCGGAACTTCGGCTTCGCGGTCCGGGCCGGGGCGCCACGCCTCAGCCAGGCCAGCTCCTTCTTCACGAGCTGCACGCGCTTGGACTCGACGACGGCGGCCATGCGGTCGCGCTCGGCGCGCGCGAGGACGTAGGCTGCGTAGCCCCCGTCGAAGTCGTCGACCATGGCGTCGTGCACCTCCCACGTGTGGTTGCAGACCTCGTCGAGGAACCAGCGGTCGTGGGTCACCACGAGCAGGCCCCCCTCGGTGGCGCGCCAGCGCTGCTGGAGGTGGCGTGCCAGCCAGGCGACGCCTTCGACGTCGAGGTGGTTGGTGGGCTCGTCGAGCATGATGACGTCGTCGTCGCCGATGAGCAGCTTGGCCAGGGCGACGCGCCGCTTCTGCCCGCCCGAGAGGGAGGACACCCGGGCATGCCAGTCCACCTCGGCCACGAGCCCGCCCATGACGTCGCGGATCCTCGGATTTCGAGGCCCATTCGTGGTCCGCCTGGTCGCCCACGATCGCGCGGCCCACCTCGAGGTCGCCGTCGAGCACGTCCGCCTGGTCGAGGTAGCCCACGGAGACGTCCCGCCGCTTGGTCACGCGGCCGGAATCGAGGGTGCCGCGTTGCGCGAGCAGGCGCATGAGGGTGGACTTGCCGTCGCCGTTGCGGCCCACCATGCCGATGCGGTCGCCGTCCTCGAGGCCGAGGGACACGTTGTCGAGGATGGTGCGGGTGACGAAGGCGACGCTGAGGTTTTCCGCGCCGAGGAGGTGTGCCAAGGAGATGCTGCTTTCGGTTGGAACGGTGGTGCGCGGTCAGGCCGCGAAATCTGTGGCGATGCGCGCCCCGTGTGCCGGGCCGTGCACGGACGACGCCTGCAGCCCCTCGGTGCCGAGGAGGGACTCGAGTTCGGCCGCGTGGCCGGAACTCTGCGTCAGAAAGGCGATCGTCGGACCGGAGCCGGAGACGATCCCGGCCAGCGCGCCCGCGGCCCTGCCCTGCTCAAGGATATCGCCCAGCGCGGGAGCGAGTTCGAGTGAGGCCTGCTGGAGGTCGTTGTGCAGCAGCGGCGCCAGTCCGAGGGCGTCCCCGGCGCGCATGGCCCCCAGGATCGCGGCGTCGATGGACGGCTGGGGATCCGGCTCCACCCCGTTCCGGAGCCGGATGTCGTCGAGCCGCCGGTAGACCTCGGGCGTGGACAGCCCGTAGTCCGAGGTCACCAGCACCCAGTGCAGGGGCGTCTTCGAGATGGCCGGGGTGAGCTGGTCGCCCACACCGAGTCCGACGGCGGTGCCGCCGACGAGTGCGAACGGCACGTCGGCGCCGAGGTCGACGGCGATCTTGGCCAGCTCGTCGCGTGAGAAGCCGCTCCCCCAGAGGGCGTCACAAGCCAGGAGCGTAGCAGCGGCGTCGGCGGAACCACCGCCCATCCCGCCGGAGATGGGGACACGCTTGGTGATGTCGAGGTGCACCCCCGACCGGCCCGGGCTGACCTCGGCCAGGAGCTCTGCGGCGCGGACCGCGAGATTGGTCCGGTCGAGCGGGATCGAGTCGGCCGGGAGGTTCAGGGTGCCCGTGGCGTTCACCGTCACGCTGATGCCGTCGCCGGGGACCTCCGTGGCGGTGACCTCCTCGTACAGGGAGACCGCGAGGAAGACGCTCGCGATCCCGTGGTACCCGTCCTCGCGCGGCGGACCGACCCGGAGGGCCACGTTGATCTTCCCGGGGGCCTTCACGCGGACGGAGCGGGCACCGGAGCGTTTGTCGAGTGTTCTGCCCGGGACCATACCCATCAACCTAGCCCACCCGCTCGGTTCACGCCGGGGAGTCCGCAGCCGTCGCGCGGGCTTCCGCGATGCGCGCGAACGCCACGATGTCCAGGACCTCGCCGCGGGCGGTCGGGTCCACGCCGGCGGCGCGCAGCGCCTCCTCCGCGAGGACGGGGCTCCCCGCCCACCCTGCGAGCGCCGCCCGCAGGGTCTTCCGGCGCTGGGCGAACGCGGCGTCGATGACGGCGAACACCTGCTCCCGGGTGGCGGTCGTCGCGGGCGGCTCCCTACGGGTGAAGCGGACGAGGCCCGAGGCGATCTTCGGTGCGGGCCAGAACACGTTCATGCCCACGACCCCGGCCTTCGCCATGTCCGAGTACCAGGCCGCCTTGACGGACGGTACGCCGTAGGTCTTCGAACCGGGAGGAGCAGCGAGCCGGTCGGCCACCTCGTCCTGCACCATCACGAGTCCGTGCCGGAGGGACGGGAAGCGCTCGAGGAGGTTGAGGACCACGGGGACGGCGACGTTGTACGGCAGGTTGGCGACGAGCGCCGTGGGCGGGTGCGGCAGTTCCGTCACGCGCAGGGCGTCCTGGCGGACGACGTCGAGCGCGTCCGCGCGGTGGGGCCGCCAGCGGGCCATGGTGTCGGGCAGTTTCCCGGCGAGGATCGGATCGATCTCGACGGCGACGACGCGCTCGGCGGCGTCGAGCAGGCCGAGCGTCAGGGACCCGAGACCCGGGCCCACCTCGAGGACTGTCTCGTCCGCAGCCAGGTTCGCGGCCGCGACGATACGGCGGATGGTGTTGCCGTCGATGACGAAGTTCTGCCCCAGGGTCTTGGTGGGACGGATGTCCACCTCGGCCGCCAGGCGCCGGATGTCTGCGGCTCCGAGGAGAGGCGCGGGCTGGTGTGCGGCGGGGGGCGTTGTCACCCTGCCATCGTATCCGTCCCGGAGTCCGGTCCCCGCTGCGCGGCTCCTGCCCGGCGTCGTCCGCCCCGCGGACCGGCGACGCCTCGTGCGAACCCTGGTCTCAGGAGGGTTCCGGCGCCACCGACCCGCGGAGGGACGGCTTCCCGGCTGGGAAGGGAAGCCGTCGGACACACCGCCGTCTTCCGGTCTCACGAGAAGGACGGTGCTGGATGGGCATGCCGGCCACAGCGCGATGGCGGGCGGGCGATGCTCCCCGTCGAGAACATTACGAAGAAGGACGTCCCAGGGCACGAGTGCCCTCCACCCGACTTCGCGGAGCAGGTACTCGGAAACCGGTCCCGGCACTACCCGCTCGCGCTACCGGGCGTCGACGCCCGGCGGCCGGTGGTCCCGGCGGCGAATCAGCTCCAGCTGCCGTAGACGGCCTCGGTGTTCGCCGTCAGCCGGGCGCAGAGGGGGTCGAGGTCGGTGCCGAGGATGTCCGCCATGGCCCTGACCGTATAGGGCACCGCGTAGGAGGCGTTGGGCCGGCCACGGTAGGGGTGAGGCGTCAGGAACGGCGCATCGGTCTCGGTGAGGACGAGCGCCGGATCGGCGACGAGCAGGGCCTCCCGCAGGGTGTCGGCGTTCTTGAAGGTCACCGTCCCGGCGAAGGACATGTACCAGCCGTTCTCGTTGCAGGTCCGCGCGAGGTCCGCGTCCCCCGAGAAGCAGTGCAGGACGACCCGCTCGGGGGCTCCGTCGGTGAGCAGCGTGCTGACGACGTCGTCGTGTGCGTCGCGGTCGTGGATCTGGAGTGCCTTGCCGAGCCGCTTGGCGATGTCGAGGTGGCTGCGGAACGACACGAGCTGGCTGCCGCGGCCGTCCTCGCCGGTCCGGAAGTAGTCCAGGCCGGTCTCCCCCAGGGCGCGGATGCGCGGGCCGGCGGCGAGGTGCTCGATCTCCTCGAGCGCGGCATCGAGCGCCCCCTCGGCTGCGAGCAGCGGAGCGTCATTGGGGTGCAGGGCCACGGCACCGAGGAGCCGCTGGTCCTGCTCGACGACGGCGGCGGTGAAGCGGGAGGACGCGAGGTCGGTGCCGACCTGCACCGCGCCCCTGACCCCGGCGGCCTCGGCCGCATCCAGGGCTTCGGCGATCGACACCTGCACGGACCCCTCGCGGAAGTCGAAGTGCGTGTGGTTGTCGAGGACGGGGACGGGCAGCGGCTCCGGCAGCGGCGGGTAGCCGCCCTTGCGGCGTCGCCGGACGGCCGGAGCGTCCGTGTCGGCCGTGTCGGTGGCTCCGACACCCGGGGTGTCCTGTTCCCGATAGGCCGGGGGCGTCTCCCCGGCCGCGTAGTGGTGCCGGACCGCTGCTGCACTGGTACACATGCTTCAAGCCTAGTTCCGGCGCGGAACTTATCCCCCGGGGAGCAAGTTGAGCTAGTAATCTGTTGAATCATTCAGCCCGGTCTGTCCTGCCCCGAGCCGGACGGGCCGAGGTCCCCTGCGTGTCGATTGCCCGGCCGTCCCGGTCGCCGCCCGCCGCCGCAGCCGCACGCATGGAAGGTGCCCATGGACGTACAGCACAACATCGCCGAGATAGCAGCGGATCCACGAGCGGCGGCTCCGGCGGACGTGCCCGGCGCGACCTTCCACGACATCAGCACCCGCATCCTCTCCTCCATCGACACGGTCATCGACGGCAAGCCCGACGCCGCCCGGCTCGCCCTCACCGTCCTCCTCGCCCAGGGGCACCTGCTCCTCGAGGACGTGCCGGGCGTCGGCAAGACCCTGCTCGCCAAGACGCTCGCGCGGACGATCGACTGCACGGTGAACCGCATCCAGTTCACGCCCGACCTGCTGCCCTCCGACGTGACCGGCGTGTCCATCTTCGACCAGGATTCCCGTCGCTTCGAGTTCCGGCCGGGGCCCGTGTTCGCGAACATCGTCATCGGCGACGAGATCAATCGCGCCTCGGCCAAGACGCAGTCCTCGCTCCTCGAATGCATGGAGGAGCACCAGGTGACCGTGGACGGGCACACCCATTCCCTCGGCGAGCCGTTCATGGTGGTCGCGACGCAGAACCCGATCGAGATGGAGGGCACCTATCCGCTCCCCGAGGCCCAGCGCGACCGCTTCATGGCGCGGATCTCCATGGGCTACCCGGACGCCCGCGCGGAGGCGGACATGCTCGAGACCCACCAGTCGGTGTCACCGCTCGAGGCGATCCGCCCGGTCGCGAGCGTCACGGACATCGCCGGCATGATGCGCCAGGTGCGGGGCGTGTACGTCTCGCCCGCGGTCAAGGACTACACCGTGGCCATCGGCCGTGCCACGCGGGAGCACCCGCGGCTGCGCCTCGGCGCGAGTCCCCGGTCGCTGCTGCAGCTCCTGCGGGCCGCCAAAGCCGGAGCGGCGCTCGAGGGCCGCGACTTCGTCCTGCCCGACGACGTCGCCGCCATCGCCGACGCCGTCCTGGCCCACCGCCTCCTGCTCGACCGCAAGGCCACCAGTGCCGGGGAGACGGCATCGACGATCGTGCGGGACGTCCTCGCGCGGGTGCCGGTGGCCCGCGAGGTGCACCGGCGGTGACCGTGCCGACGTCGCCGACCCCGCCCTCCCGCTCCTTCCCCTCCTAGCACCGACGGAATCCCGATGGCCCTCCTCGACAAGCTCCCCACGCGCATCCTGACGGTGCGCGGGTGGGGCCTCGTCGTCACCGCCGTCGTCGCCCTGCTGTCCGCGCAGGTCCTGGGACGCCGCGACCTCCTGTACGTGGGGGTGCTCCTGCTGGCGCTGCCGCTGGCGTCGATCCTCGTGCTCCGGCTCGTCAAGCCCCGCTTCACGGTGAGCCGCCGCTTCCAGCCGCAGTCCATGGAGATCGGGTCGACGACGACGGTCACGCTCTCCCTCGCGGCGACCGTCGCGGGAGGTGCGAGCATCGCGATGGAGGAGCTGCTCCCGGCCCGCTTCGGCCAGGCCCCCCGGTTCACCTACCCCTCGCGCAACCCGACGCGCGAGGGCGTCTCGGTGTACGAGTACCGGCTCCGGTCCGCGTCGCGGGGCGTCTACTTCATCGGGCCCATGACCGCGGAGTTCACCGATCCCTTCGGCCTGGGGAAGTCGCGGCACGTCCTCGGCGGGGCGGACGGCCTCGTGGTCACGCCGGCACCGCTCGAACTGCTGGGCACCACCCTCTCCGGATCCCGCGGCAGCGACGGCATGGCGGCCACACGCCGGCAGGCGAATCCGAGCGATGACGACGTCATGACGCGCGAGTACCGGCACGGGGACTCCCTGCGCCGGGTCCACTGGCCGGCGACGGCGCGCCACAACGAACTCATGGTGCGGCAGGAGGAGTCGGTGACCACCCCGCAGGCCACCCTGCTCCTGGACCAGCGGCACTCGAGCTTCGGTACCGGATTCAGCACGGTCTTCGACGGAGCCACCGGCAACGGGCTGTCCACCTCCCCGACCTTCGAGTGGGCCGTCACCGCCGCGATGTCGGTCAGCGCCCACCTGCTCGAGCGCAACTACGCCCTCCGGTTCCTCGACCACCAGGGTGCACCCGCGTTGCTGCACTCGCGGTCCGCACCGTTCCCGACCGACGAGGAACACCAGGGACCGGGCGCGGTCGCCGGTATCGCGGAAGGACTCGCGGCCCTCGAACTCGCCCCGGACTCCGGGCGCCGCCAGCAGCTGGAGGAGCGCGCCGGCAGCAGCGTGGTGCGGGCCGGCGAAGCGGTGCGGAGTGCCGCAGGCCGGATCCGCCGCTCGGCGCCGGAAGCACCCCAGCACGCACCGCACTCCGCCTTCGGGGACGACCTGCTCGACAAGCTCGCCGCCACACGTCACCGCGGACCGCTCGTCGCGGTCCTCGGCGTCATCACCATCGAGGAGGCGCGGGCACTCGCCTCCGCGTCCGACTACGGGTCGGCGTCCTACGCCATCATCGCGTCCGAACGGCCCGCCGATGCGCAGCGCCAGCTCACCATCCTGCGCGAGGCCGGCTGGCACGCGACCGCGGCCTCCCCCGCGGCACAGCTGCCGACCGTATGGGCCGGACTCGGGAACGCCGACGGCCCGGCGCCCGCCGGGACCTCCCCCACCGCGGCCCGTCCACCCGCGCCGCACCGACCCTTCCGCGACACCTCCAGGGGACCAGCATGACCTCGACACTCGACCGCCCCACCTCCTCCCACCTGCCTGCTCCGACGGCGTCGGCCGCCGAACGCCCGTCCCTTCCCGATCCATGGCACTGGGCCGTCACGGGCGCCTCACTCCTGGCCGTGCTCGCCGCGGCCACGAGCCTCAACGGGGTCGTGGACGCGTGGACCTGGTTCCTGCCCGTGGTACGGACGCTCGTACCGGTGCTCCTCGCGATGGCGCTGACCCGGACCCTCCGCCTGGGCGGGGTGCTGTCGGCACTCGTGGGCATCCTGGCGCTCGTGGGGTCCCTCACCGCCCAGTTCTTCCCGCGGCAGAGCATCCTCGCGATCGTCCCGGGCCCCGGCACCTCGCTCGAGCTCCAGCGCCTCCTCGCGCAGGCCGAGGAGACCGTCGTCTCCCAGGTGGCCCCGGTGCTGCCCGGCGCCGGCATCTTCCTCATCGTGTGCGCAGCCCTGGGGCTCATCGCCATCCTCGTGGACGTCGTCGCCACGACCCTACGGATGCCCGCCGCGAGCGGGCTCGCGCTCTTCACCGTCCTGATCGCACCGGCCATCGTGAAACCGAACGGCGTCGGAATGTCCGCCTTCCTCACCACCGCACTGGCGTACCTGCTGCTCCTGGCCCTGGCGCAGTGGCGTGAGAACCGGCTCGCGTCGGGTGGCGCGCGGGCGTCCTCGGGGTTCGCGGGGCGGAGCGTGATCATCGGAGCCGCGGCCCTGGCCGTGACCGTGATCCTGCCGCTGTTCGTGCCCGGCTTCAACTCCGGGGCCTTCCCGCAGGGTGCGCGCATGAACGTGTGGGGCAACGCCACCGGGCTCAACCCGGCGGTGACGCTCGGCAACGACCTGCGCAACCCGACGGGGTTCGGGCGCATCGCCTACTCGACGAACTCGGACACCCCCCTGTACCTGCGGGCGGTGACCCTCGAGGACTTCAGCGGCCGGCGGTGGGAGCCGGACCAGAGGCTCGACGGGCGGGAGACCGGCGTCGGCGACATCGGGGCGGAGCAGGGCACACCAGGATCCGCCCCGGACGGCACCACGGTCTTCACCCGCGTCACGACACAGAGCTATGCGAGTCCGTGGCTCCTGTCCCCCTACGCACCGGTGGGTGTCACCAACCTGTCCGGCAACTGGGCCTGGGACCCGGCGAATCTCTCCATCCTCGCCACGGACGGGGGCTCGACGGCACGCCAGAGCTACCTGGTGCAGAGCCGGTCGGCCGACCTCACGCGTGAGGGCCTGGGCTCCATCCGCCCGTCGGAGTCCGACTCCGTGCCCGAGGTCTTCTCCGAGCTGCCGGACGACACCCCGGACATCGTCCGCACCACCACGGACGAGGTCGCCGGTGAGTTCGTCAACCCGTACGACAAGGCGCTCGCGATCCAGAACTACCTCCGCGGCCCCCAGTTCACCTACTCCGTGGAAGCGCCGGTGGACGGCGGCTACGACGGCAGCGGCATGGACGTGATGGCGCGCTTCCTCGAATCGAGATCCGGGTACTGCGTCCACTACGCGGGGACGATGGCCGTCATGGCCCGGGCGGCGGGGATCCCGAGCCGGGTGGCCATCGGCTACACGCCCGGAAGTCCTACGGGCGACACGCAGCAGGGCCCCGCCGGCACCGAGCTGCGGGAATTCGTCGTCGATTCCCGCAACGCCCACGCGTGGCCGGAGCTGTACTTCGAGGGTGTGGGCTGGGTCCAGTTCGAACCCACGCCGTCGCGCGGCGTCGTACCCACCTACGCCCAGCAGGCCTTCGCTCCCGTGGGACCGCGTGCGGACGACACCGACGCCCTCAACCCCGGCGGCCTTCCCGCCGGCGGACGGACCGGGTCCGCGGAGGAGAGTGCGGACGCCGACGACGGGGCGCAGACCGGCGGGGCGCAGGACGAGGCGCAGCCGGCCGCAGGCCTGCTCGCCGTCGGCGGCATCGCGCTGCTCGCCCTCCTGCCGCTGCTCCTCCGCTCGGCGAGGACCCGCTCCCGCCGCAGGTCGGTGGCCGCGGACGCCCCGGACGGTACCGGGGCCGGGGCCGCCACCGCGGCGTGGGCCGAGACGACGGAGCTGGCCGGCGACTACGGCTACCCGCTGGAACCGACGGACACACCCCGGAGCTTCGCCGGCCGCCTCAGCCGCGACGCCCGCCTGACGGGCTCCCCTGTCGCATCCCTCACCAGGCTCCGGACGGCCTTCGAATACGAGGAGTACGCCGGGCACGCCGCCGTCCGCGATGGCGACGGGTACGCCGGAGGACGCGGTGGGAGTGCCCTCCCGGGGGCGACGCTCGCCCGACCCGTGGCGCCTCCGCGGTGGGACGACGTCGACACCGTCACCCGCGCGCTCCGCAGCGGGAGCTCATGGCCCACCAGGGTCAGGGCACGGCTCTTCCCGCAGTCGCTCCTGAACCGGTTCCGGGGCACCGCGCGCCGCTGATCCCGGCCGCGGACACACGAAGGGCCGGCACCTCGACGGGTGCCGGCCCTCGCTGTCCGGCGTGCGGGCCGTGCCCGGTGGCCTCCCGGATCAGGAGGCGTAGGGATCGGCAATGCCGACGTACTGCGTGTACAGGTACTCCTCGATCCCTTCGGCGCCGCCCTCACGGCCGAGACCCGACTGCTTGACGCCGCCGAAGGGGGCTGCGGCGTTGGACACGACGCCGGCGTTGAGTCCCAGCATCCCGGTGTCGAGGCGTTCCCCGATGCGCAGCCCGCGGTTCAGGTCGCGCGTGAAGACGTAGGCCACCAGCCCGTACTCGGTGTCGTTCGCGAGCTCCACGGCCTCGTCCTCGGTGCTGAAGGTGATGATGGGGGCCACCGGCCCGAAGATCTCCTCCTGCAGGATCCGCGAGGACCGGGGCACGTTCGTGAGCACCGTGGCCTGGTAGAAGTAGCCGTCGCCGGTCACGGGCGATCCTCCGGTGACCGCCTGTGCGCCGCCCCCGACCGCTGCGCTCACCAGTTCGTGCACCTTGTCGCGGCTCTTCTGGTCGATCAGCGGGCCGAGCGTCGATGCCTCCTCCGTGCCGCGTGCGGGGGTCATGCCCTCCATGCGCTCGGCCAGCGCCGCTGCGAAGCGGTCCGCCACCGATTCGTGGACGATGAACCGGTTGGCCGCGGTGCAGGCCTCACCCATGTTCCGCAGCTTCGCGAGCATCGCACCGTCGACCGCCGCGTCGAGGTCGGCGTCCTCGAACACCAGGAACGGCGCGTTGCCGCCGAGTTCCATGGAAGTCCTCAGGACGTTCTGCGAGGCGGCTGCGAGGAGGCTGCGGCCCACAGGCGTCGAGCCCGTGAAGGAGAGCTTGCGCAGGCGCGGGTCCTCGATGAGGGGACCCGTGACCGCCCCCGCGGTGGTGGTGTTGACGATGTTGAGGACTCCGGCGGGAAGGCCGGCCTCCTGCAGCACGGTGGCGAACAGCGACGAGGTCAGGGGCGTGAGGTTCGCGGGCTTGAGCACCATGGTGCACCCGGCGGCGATCGCCGGGGCGATCTTCCGGGTGGCCATCGCCAGCGGGAAGTTCCACGGCGTGATGAGCAGGCACGGCCCCACGGGCTTCTTGCTCACGAGCAGGCGGGACTTGCCGTCGGGGGAGGTCGAGTACCGGCCGGACATGCGGACGGACTCCTCCGAGAACCAGCGCAGGAACTCGGCCCCGTAGGCGACCTCGCCGCGGGCCTCGGCGAGCGGCTTGCCCATCTCGAGGGTCATCAGCAGGGCGAACTCGTCGGCCCGCGCAGTGACCAGGTCGAAGGCCCGCCGCAGGATCTCCCCCCGCTCGCGCGGTGCGGTGCGGGCCCAGTCGGCCTGGGCCGCGGCGGCGGCGTCGAGCGCGGCCATACCGTCCTCGGGCGTCGCGTCCGAGAGTGTCCGGAGGGTGCGCCCGGTGGCTGGATCCTCGACGTCGAACATGGCACCGGACGACGACGCCCGCCACTGTCCGCCGATGAAGAGCCCGGTGGGCACCTTGTCGAGTACTGCCTTCTCCTGGTCGGCGGTGACAGCCATACCTAGCTCCTTCGCGAAGTGTTCGGGGCACGTCCCGAGGGGGACATTCCCGTTCACGCTAGACCCGGCAGAGAATGGGTGTCCAGTGAAGGCTGCACGGCGACGTGCCATTCCCTTTGGTCGACTGCACAGTCGCCGGTCCGGGTATCTCAGCGGGCGGCGATCACCGCCGCATACAGTTCCCGCTTGCTCACCCGGCTGTCGGCGGCCACTGCGGCCACGGCGTCCTTGAGGCGCATCCCGGCCCCGATGAGCGTATTGACCTCCGCGACGTGGTCCTCCGGGCGCGACGGCGGCGCCTCCGGCGCGCCTGCGACGACGACGGCGATCTCCCCCCTCACCTCGGTGTTCTGGGCCCACTGCAGCAGCTCGAGGAGGGAACCGCGGACCACCTGTTCGTGCACCTTCGTCAGCTCGCGGGCAACTGCTGCCGGGCGGTCCGAACCGAAGGCCTGCTGCAGCGAGCGGAGCATCGGTTCGAGGCGGTGAGGCGCCTCGAAGAACACCATGGTGCGGCGCTCCGACGCCAGGTCGGCGAGGCGCCCCGCGCGCACGCCGGGCTTCCGCGGCAGGAACCCCTCGAAGCAGAACCGGTCCGTGGGCAGGCCGGACAGGGCGAGGGCCGCGAGGACCGCCGAGGCTCCGGGCACGGCCGTCAGGTCGAGCCCCTTCCCGACCGCCGCCTCGACGAGCCGGTAGCCCGGGTCGGACACGGAGGGCATGCCCGCGTCGGTCACCATGAGCAGCGTGGCGCCGTCCCGGACCAGATCGAGGAGTTCGGGCGTGCGCTCCGCCTCGTTGTGTTCGTGGTAGCTGATCACCCGGCCCGGAACCGTGACTCCGAGTGCCTGCACCAGGCGGTGCAGGCGGCGCGTGTCCTCGGCCGCGACGACGTCGGCGGACCGGAGCAGTCCGATCAGGCGCTCCGTCGCGTCCCCCCATGTTGCCGATCGGGGTCGCCGCGAGGACGATGCGTCCGCGCCCGCTGCCGTCCCCTGCCGTGCCCCGGTAGGCGGCGGACCTGCGCGCCGGTTCCTCGCCGGAGCTGTCCGGCAGCACCTCGGACGGTCCCGAGTCGTCCGGAGTCCCCTCCGGATACCCGTCTCCGGACCCGACAGGATCCTGCTCGGTCAGGTCGGGGGCGTCGTCGCGTGGCTGGCTCACCGGACCAGCCTAGCCGCCGCAGTGCCCGAGCCGCCCTGAACAGCGCGCCGGGCCTGCCGAGCCCCCGCAGGCACCGCCGGTAGCATGACAGGGTGAGCCACACCGCCGTCCGCCCCCGAGGGGACAGTCCGAAGCTCGGCGGGGCCCGGGTGGTCGCCCCGGCGCACGCCTTCTCGCGGGACGCCCTGGCCGCCCGCCTCCTCGGCGCAGCGGCCCCGGGCGGGGCACTGCCCTGGATCCTCCCCCTCGCCATGGCCCTGCTCGGCGGTGTCCTGCGGTTCGTCCGGCTCGGTGATCCGGCATCGCTCGTGTTCGACGAGACCTACTACGTCAAGGACGCCTACTCGATGCTGCAGTCGGGCTACGAGCGGGAATGGCCTGAGGACGCCGACGACTCCTTCAACGCGGGCGACCCCCGGCGTCCTCCTCGACGCCCCGAACTACGTGGTGCATCCGCCCGTGGGCAAGTGGATGATCGCCTTCGGCATGCTGCTGTTCGGCTCCGACAACGCGTTCGGCTGGCGCTTCTCCGCCGCCGCCGTCGGAACGCTGTCCGTCCTCCTGCTCGCCGTCGTGGCCCGGCGGATGTTCGGCTCGGCGCTGCTCGGCGCGGCTGCCGGCCTCCTCCTCGCCGTCGACGGCCACCACCTGGTGGAATCACGCACCTCGCTGCTCGATATCTTCCTGAGCTTCTGGCTCCTGGCAGCGTTCGCGGCGCTCCTCCTGGACCGGGACGACGGACGGCGACGCCTCGCCCGCCGCCTGGCCTCGATCGCCGGGCGGAACGACGACGGCGTACCGACCCGCGCCCAGCTGTCCTGGGGCCCCTTCCTCGGCCTCCGGCCCTGGCGCCTCATCGCCGGCGTCTGCCTCGGGCTGGCCCTGGGCACCAAGTGGTCGGCCCTGCCGTACATCGCGGCGTTCGGTCTGATGACCGTCGCGTGGGACATGAGCGCCAGGCGCATCGCCGGAGTGCACCACTGGGCCCTCGGGGGCGCGGTCAAGGACGGGCTCCTCGCCTTCGCCTGCCTCGTGCCGGTGGCGGCGCTGACGTACCTCGGTACGTGGACGGGCTGGTTCCTCTCGGACGATGCCTACGACCGCACGTGGGCCGAGCGCAACCCGTCGGAGCAGTGGGGCTGGGTGCCGGATGCCCTGCGGTCGCTCGCGGAGTACCACCGCAGCGCGTTCACGTTCCACCAGGGCCTCGGCTCGGACCATCCCTACGAGGCGTCCGCCTGGTCCTGGCTCGTGATGGGGCGTCCGACGTCGTTCTTCTACGAGAAGCCGGCCGGCTGCGGCGAGGACGCCTGCTCCCAGGCCGTCACCGTGCTCGGCAACCCGCTCATCTGGTGGACCGCGGCCCTGTCCCTGCTCGTGCTCGTGTTCTTCTGGCTCGGCCGCCGCGACTGGCGCGCGGCGGCGATCCTCACCGGCGTGGCCGCCGGCTACCTGCCCTGGTTCCTGTACCCGGAACGCACCACCTTCTACTTCTACGCGGTGGCCTTCGAGCCGTACCTCGTGCTGGGGCTGGTCTACTGCCTCGGCCTCGTGCTGGGGAGCCCTGCCGCGGATGCCGCCCGGCGGCGTCGCGGTATCGTGCTCGTGGGGGTGTTCCTGGCTGCGGCCGTGGCCCTCTCGGCGTACTTCCTGCCCGTCTGGACCGCCGAGATCATCCCCTACGACCAGTGGCGCATGCGCATGTGGCTGCCGAGCTGGATCTAGGCCGGGACCACCGGCCACCGGAACGAAAGCGAGCAATGGTGCGCGAAGCCATCACGGAACTCCTGGTCGACCTCCCGGCCACCAGCAACACCACCGACCTGCTCCTGAAGACCCACGACGCCGACCCGGCGAGGGCCCTGTTCGCCCTGCGGTCGGACGGGCGGTGGCGGGACGTCCCGGCCTCGGAGTTCCTGGGGCAGGTCTCCGCGCTGGCGAAGGGCCTGATGGCGCGCGGGGTGCAGCCCGGCGACGCCGTCGCCGTGATGTCGAGGACCCGCTACGAGTGGACCCTCGCCGACGTCGCCATCTGGTTCGCCGGAGCGGTGACCGTGCCGATCTACGAGACGTCCTCCGCCCATCAGGTGGCGTGGATCCTCGAGGACGCCCGGCCCGCCGTCGTCTTCGTCGAGGACGGACACAAGGCGGACATCGTGCGTGACGCCGCGGCCAGGGCGGGCCGGGCCGGTGCGACGACGGTGGTGCGCCTGACCACCGAGGACCTCGGCGACGAGGCCACCCTCGCATCGCTCGGCGCCACCGCCCCGACCGTGTCCGACGGGGCGCTCGAGGCTGCACGCTCCTCCCGGACCCTCGCCGACGCCGCGTCGATCGTCTACACCTCGGGGACCACCGGCAGGCCCAAGGGCTGCGTCATCACGCACGGCAACTTCGCGCTCTTCGCCGTGAACACCCTGGAGTTCCTGCCCGAGTTCCTGCGGCAGGAGAACGCGAGGACGCTGATGTTCCTGCCGCTCGCCCACGTCCTGGCGCGCGCCGTGCAGGTGGTCTGCTTCACCGGCGGCATCAAGCTGGCGCACTCCGGCTCCGCGGCGCAGTTGCTGGAGGACCTGACGACCTTCCGGCCCACGTTCCTCCTCGCTGTCCCCCGCATCTTCGAGAAGATCCATGCGACGGCCGGGCAGCGTGCCGCCGAGGCGGGCAGGGGACGGCTCTTCGCCGCGGCAGAGCGCACCGCCGTCGCCTACTCCCGTGCCGTGGATTCCCGCGCTCGCGGCGGCCGCGGGCCATCGGCCGTCCTGCGGGCGTCGCACGCCGTGTTCGACCGCATCCTCTACCCCCGGCTGCGCAGCGTGTTCGGCGGCGAGGTCACCTACACGGTCTCCGGTGCCAGCCCGCTCAGCGAGCACCTCACGCACTTCTTCCGCGGTGCCGGCATCCTGGTGCAGGAGGGCTACGGCCTGACGGAGAGCACGGCGCCGTGCACCGTCAACACCGTGCCGCTCACGCGGGTGGGCTCGGTGGGCATCCCCATGCCGGGCACGAGCGTCCGGCTTGACGACGACGGCGAGGTGCAGGTCCGCGGCACCGGCATCTTCGCCGGGTACTACCGCAACGAGCAGGCGACGGCGGAGGCCTTCACCTCCGACGGGTACTTCCGCACGGGTGACCTGGGCTCCCTCGACGAGGACGGCTTCCTCACCATCACGGGCCGCAAGAAGGACCTGCTGGTGACGGCGGGCGGCAAGAACGTGGCGCCCGGCCCCCTCGAGGAGACGCTGCGGGAGAACCCGCTCGTGTCGCAGGCCGTGGTGGTCGGCGAGGGTAGGCCCTTCATCGGCGCCCTTCTCAGCCTCGACCGCGAGGCGCTCGGTCCATGGGCGGCAGCCCGCGGCAAACCGGACCTCACCGCCGGACAGGCCGCCACCGACGCCGATGTCCTCGCCGAACTGCAGACCGCCGTCGATGCCGCGAACGCCACGGTGTCGCAGGCCGAGCAGATCCGGCGCTTCACCGTGCTGAACGCGGAGTTCACGGTGGAGTCGGGCCACCTCACGCCCACCCTCAAGCTGAAGCGGGCCGCCGTCGTGGCCGACCACGCGGAGGCGCTGGAGGCGCTGTACGGCAGGCGCTAGCTGCGCCGGTCCCGCTAGGACGCGTCGAGGGCGTCGCGGTAGCGGGACCGCAGGGCGTCCTGCGCCAGCATCGAGCGCTCCCGCCGGGCCTTCGTGGGCCAGGTCAGGATCAGGGTGAGGGCGGTCGCCGCCAGGACGAGCAGCGCGACCGTGAGCGCCGAGTCCGTCCAGAACTGTTCGGGGAAGAGCCTGATCAGGGTGTCGTCGACCCGGAAGGTCCACGAGCCGTCGGCGAAGAACAGGGCATGGACCTGCGTGAAGAACGTCTGCCATGCGAGGACCGCGAGGACCGTCAGGACCGCGATGCCGACGAGTGTGAGGACGGCGCCGGAGAACAGCGCGCGCCGGATACCGCCCTTGTACCGCCGCGCGAGGTAGACGCAGGCAAGGACGGCCAGCACGAAGAGCACGAGGGCCACGAAGAAGGACAGGCCCAGCACGCCCTTCACGTCCGCCATGTGGCCGACCTCGGACTCGAGGAACAGCGGCTCGCCGTCGGCCGTCACCAGGCCGCCGAGATAGCGCGCCGGGGCGAAGTTCAGCACGTAGTCGAGCGCGTAGGAGCCGTAGGTCATGCGGTCCTCCAGCGAGAACCCGTACGCGTCGGCGGGGAAGCCCGGCCGGTGGTATTCGAGCCACAGGAAGGACGACGACGCGACGGCGCGTACTGCGGCCGCCACGACGACGACGGGGAAGAAGAGGGCGACGACGACCTGGAGGAAGCGCGCCAGGGCGGGCTTCGCCGCTACGGCCTGGTCGCGGACGGCGGCACGCCGTGCCGCTTCCGTGTCGGACGGGCGCACCGAGAGCGCCGCGGTGTCCGTCGAGGGCTCCTCGGCGGCCGGCGCCGCGCGGCTCCCGTCGGTCGGGGTCCGATCGGCGGCGCCGGACCGGTGGGCGCCGGACGGCGTGCCGGTGGCGTCGTTCCCGGCCGTGCCGCCTGCGTCCCGGGCTGTGCGCCGGCGCGGTCTCGGGGCCGTCCGGGCGCGGTCGTCCCCGTCGCCGGTAGGGCCGTCCTGCACCGCCGGGATCATCCGATGAGGCGGTCCCGCGCCGTCCGGTCCCGCGCCGTCCGACTCCGCGGGTGGCGGTCCCGCGCCGTCCGGTCCCGCACCGCCGTCGTGCACGGCGTCCTCCGCGCCCGGAGCGGAAGGGCCTGCGGCCGTTCCGTCGTGGTCCGGGCCGTGCCCGGCGGAGGCGGTTGAACGCGTGCTGTCGGTCTCGGCCATCGATGTCTCCTCGGTTGGTGCCGCCGGCCCTGATCCGGCGTCTTCGACACTACCGGCCGGATGCGGGCCCGCCCGGGAGACTCCCCGCACGCCGGCGATCGCGGGTTCAGGCCGTGATGACGGCGTCCCCCCGGTCGACGGCGCCGAGGTCACCGCGGTGCCCCGCTGCGAACGCCCGCCGGCCGAGGATCAGCGTGTAGGCCCAGTAGGCCGCGAGGACCAGGAAGCCGATCGTCAGCCGGAGCCACGGGGGCAGCCCGCTCGGCGTCACGAAACCCTCCACGAGACCGGAGACGAGCAGCACCAGGACCAGTCCGAGCGCCACCGTGATCAGGGCACGCCCCTCCTGTGCCAGGGCCACGGACCGCAGGCGCCGTCCGGGAGCCACCCAGGACCAGAAGATCCGCAGGCCGGCGGCCGTCGCGATGAAGATGGCGGTGAGTTCCATGAGACCGTGCGGCAGGATGTAGACGAGGAACACGTCGAGCTTGTCGTAGGACGCCATCGTGCCGGCGGCGATGCCCAGGCCCTGTGCGTTCTGGTACAGGATGAAGGCCGGCCAGATGCCCGTGACGCCGAAGGCGACGGCCTGCAGCGCGATCCAGGCGTTGTTCGTCCACACGAGCCCTGCGAAGGACGCCGCCGGGTTCTCGGAGTAGTAGTCGACGAAGTCCTCCTCCACGTAGCGCCGGAGGTCCTCGTCCGGTCCCAGGGCCTGGAGCACCCCGGGCGTCCCCACCCAGAGCGCGTACAGCCAGGTCACGGCGAGGAACAGCACCCCCACCGCCGCCGTGAGCCACCGGATGCGGTAGAACGCGGCCGGCAGGGCGAACACGAAGAAGGTGGCGACGTCCTCCAGGGTGTTGGACCTCGCGCCGGTGAAGCGCGTGCGGGCCCGTGAGAGACGCGTGGACAGGGACCCCGACAGGGCGCTCTCGGGATCCACGGACCGGATGATGGACAGGTGCGTCGAGACGCGCTGGTAGAGCACCAGCAGCTCGTCGGATTCCGCGCCGTCGAGGCGGCGGCGACCGACGAGTTCGTCCAGGCGTTGCCAGTCGCTGCGGTGCACGGCGATGAATGCGTCCACGTCCATGCGCCCCACCCTATAGTCCCCGCGAGCCGGAGCACCCGCCCCGACGCGCCCCGGGGACACCCCCGCGGTTCCGCGGCCCGGCGACGCCCCCGGGGTGTCCGCAGCGATAGGCTGGGCCCCGGCGGCGCAGCAACCCGACGCGTGCCGCAATGCTCCAGCAGCACCTGTCGAGGGGGTTCCCATGAGTTCGATCGTCACCGGCGAGGCCGTCGTCCTCGAACTGAGGCCGGCGGGATTCGCCGCCCGTGGCCTGAGCATCCTGATCGACGTCGTCGCGCAGTTCGGAGTCGGGATCCTCCTCGCGCTGCTGATCGGCAACGTGTTCGGCGGCGCCCTCGATCCGGCGCTCACCACCGCCCTCCTGCTCGTCGTCGTGGTGCTCCTGCTCGTCGTCGTCCCGGTGACCGTCGAGACCCTCACGCGCGGCAAGTCGCTGGGACGGCTCGTGATGGGCCTGCGGATCGTGCGCGACGACGGTGGGGCCATCCGCTTCCGGCACGCCTTCATCCGCGGCATGGTGGCGATCCTGGAGATCTACCTGCTCGGCGGATCGCTCGCCTTCCTCGTGTCCCTCTTCAACGACAGGTCCAAGCGTCTGGGCGATCTGCTCGCCGGCACCTACGCCATGCGCGAGCGCGTGGTCGTGAAGCCGCGGGCACTCGCCGTCATGCCGCCGAGGCTCCGTACCTGGTCCGGGACCGCCGACATCGGGCGCCTCCCCGACGCCCTGGCCCGGAGGATGTCGACCTTCCTCGCGCAGGCGCCGAAGCTCACCCCCGAGGCGCGGTACACACTGTCCGTCGATCTCGCGTCCGAGGCGAGCCGCCACGTCTCACCGCCTCCGCCCGCGGACACCTCCCCGGAGGAGTTCCTGCATGCCGTCATCGCGTCGCGGAGGGACCGGGACTATGCGGCGATGATGCGCCAGCGCGAGCGCACCGAGGCGACAGCGAAAAGGCTCCACACGCTGCCTTTCGGCTAGCCTGCGGAGCCCGTCCGGGATCGGCCGGCGCCTACGGCTGGCCGGTCCACTCGTCCCAGGGCACGTTCCAGTCGCCGAAGCCGTCCCAGACGTACATGGGGCCGTAACCGGTGTTCAGGATCTGCACCACGTCGCCCGGCCCGAACGTGTTGTAGAAGTACTCCGCACCCTCGGGCGACATGCCGATGCAGCCGTGCGAGACGTTGAAACTCCCCAGCGCCACCTGGGCCGCCGGCAGCGCCTCGTGGACGAAGGCACCGCCGTTGCTCAGCCTGCTCGCGTGGTTCACGACCGTCGGCGGGTAGTAGGCGGGGTCGCCGGGCTCCAGGCCGATGGACTCCGCCCGGAACTGGGTGGACTCGTAATGCTCCATGACCACCATGTAGCCCTCGGTGGAGGGCCAGTCGTCGGTGCCGAGCGTGATGGGGAACGTGCGGTCGAGCTTGCCGTCGAGGTAGACGTTCATCATCTTGGTGTCGTTGTCGACGACGGCGAGGCGCGTGTTGTGCGTCTTCATCGTCAAGGTCCTGTCGGCGTTTCCGATCATGCCGTTGCCGAAGTCGACGCCGAAGAGGTTCAGCTCGATGGTGATGGTGCTGTTGGGCGCCCAGAACTCCTCGGGACGGTAGCGGACCTTGGTGTCCGACAACCAGTAGAACGCTCCGGGCTGGTTGCTCGTGCTGGTGACGGTGACGGCCTTCTCCACCGCGTCCCGGTTGGTCACGGGCTCGCTGAAGGTGAACTCGAGGGGCTGGCCCGTGCCGACGGTGCTGCCGTCGAGCGGGAACATCGTGGCGTCGGCCTCGTTGGCGGGCTCGACGGTGGCGAACGTCGACGTCGACCGCTGTGCGTGTCCCGCCGCGTCGAGCACGGTGTAGGAGAACTCGTACTCCGTGTCGAAGGCGAGCCGTTCGGTGGCGGTCCACCGCGTGCCGTCGGCGGACAGGGTTCCGGCGATCGGTGTGCCGCCCTCCCGGGGCACCAGCTCGACGGCGTCGAGCGTCGCACCCTCGACGCTCACGGCCGCGACGGTCGCGGGGTTGACCGCATAGGCCTGATCGGTGGGGGTGACGCCCACCGTGTAGTCGCCGTCCGGGGCGGCGGGCGCCGTCGGCCGCGGGGCGGCGGACGATGTCGCCTCAGGGCCCGGGACTGCCGCCGGGGACGAGGAGGACGGGGCCGCGGTGGCTCCGGCTGCGGGATCGTTCCACGGGGACGCCGTGGCGATGCCCACCCCACCTCCGACGACGACGACCGCCGCTGCACCGACGGCAGCGATCTTCCAGGCCTTCCGGTGTCCACCGGCCCTGCTCGACTCCTGCTTCACGCGCATGCCTCTGCCCCTCAACGTAGCTGCCCGAAGCGATTTTACGCGACAGCCCGGATTTCCCGGCGCTCCTCGGCTGCGGTTCGACAACGATCCGGCCGCTGCCGGCACCCGTCGGGGCACCGGCAGCGGCCGGGAGAGCGTCAGCAGGCGTCAGTAGCGGTACTGCTCGGGCTTGTACGGGCCGGCGACGTCGAGGTCGAGGTACTCCGCCTGGTTCTTGGTGAGTTCCGTGAGCTCCACGCCGAGGGCGTCCAGGTGCAGGCGCGCCACCTTCTCGTCGAGCATCTTCGGCAGCACGTAGACCTCGTTCTCGTACTCGCGGTTGCCCTCCGCGTCCTCCTGCTCGAACTTCGTGTAGAGCTCGATCTGCGCGATGGTCTGGTTCGCGAACGAGTTGCTCATGACGAAGGACGGGTGGCCGGTCGCGTTGCCGAGGTTCAGCAGGCGGCCCTCGGAGAGCATGATGACCGAGTGCTCCGCGACTCCCGCGGCCTCGTCGGCGGGGATGATCCACTCGTGGACCTGCGGCTTGATCTCGATCTTCTCGACGCCGGGGATCCGCGCGAGCCCGGCGATGTCGATCTCGTTGTCGAAGTGGCCGATGTTCCCGACGATCGCCTGGTGCTTCATGCCTGCCATGTGGCGGGCCATGATGACGTCCTTGTTGCCGGTGGTGGTGATGAAGATGTCACCCTGGGCGAGGACGGTCTCGAGCCTGGCGACCTGGTACCCGTCCATGGCCGCCTGGAGGGCGCAGATCGGGTCGATCTCGGTGACGATCACGCGGGCGCCCTGGCCGCGGAGTGCCTCGGCCGCGCCCTTGCCGACGTCGCCGTAGCCGCACACGACGGCCACCTTGCCACCGATCAGGACGTCCGTGGCGCGGTTCAGGCCGTCGGGCAGGGAGTGGCGGATGCCGTACTTGTTGTCGAACTTCGACTTCGTGACGGAGTCGTTGACGTTGATCGCAGGGAACAGGAGCTTGCCCTGCGCGGCGAGCTGGTACAGGCGGTGCACGCCCGTCGTCGTCTCCTCGGTGACGCCCTTGATCCCCGCGGCGATGGTCGTCCACTTCAGCGGCTCGGACCCGATCGTGGAGCGGAGGGTGTCGAGAAAGACCGTGTACTCGTGCGAGTAGTCGGCGTCGCCCTCCTGCGGGTTGGCCGGCACCGCTCCGAGCGCCTCGAACTCGGCTCCCTTGTGCACGAGCATGGTGGCGTCGCCGCCGTCGTCCAGGATCATGTTGGGGCCCAGGCCCTCGGCCTGGCGCGGCCACGTCAGGATCTGGGTGGCGGTCCACCAGTAGTCCTCGAGCGTCTCGTTCTTCCAGGCGAAGACGGGGAACCCTGCGGGCTCCTCGACGGTGCCGTCGCCCACGACGACGGCCGCCGCGGCCTCGTCCTGGGTGGAGAAGATGTTGCAGGACGCCCAGCGGACCTCGGCCCCGAGGGATGTCAGGGTCTCGATGAGGACGGCGGTCTGGACGGTCATGTGCAGCGAACCGGCGATGCGGGCTCCGGCGAGGGGCTGCGCGTCGGCGTACTCGCGGCGCAGTGCCATGAGCCCTGGCATCTCGTGCTCGGCGAGCCGGATCTGGTGGCGCCCCGCCTCCGCGAGCGAGAGGTCGGCAACTTTGTAGTCGAACGTCATGGTGTGCTGTTCCTAGCTGGGGTTCGGAGGTTCAGGGCAGTGCGGGGGTCGGCTCCGGCCCTACGAGGCGGAAGCGGCACCGGGGAGTTCGGTGCGGAGGAGCACGGGGATGCCTTCGTCGAGCCGGTACGTGAGCGGCTCGCCGCCGGGCCCCGGAGCTGTCGATCGGAGCACCGCGCCGTCCTGTTCGAGCGTCGACCCGGTGACGGGGCAGCGGAGGACGTCGAGCAGCCGTGCTGGAAGGTTCGCCATGGGGAAGCTTTCGCTCGGGAGGAGGGGGATCGTGGGGACAAGTCTACCGCCCCCGCGGGGCATGCCCGGAAGAACGCGACTCCGCAGGACCGGCGGCCGGATGCCCCGTCAGGGCTCCCGCAGGATCCGCAGGTGCCCTCGGCGGGGGCCGGTGACGCCGGCCGGGGGTTCCATGGGCGGCCTGCTGCCGCGCTGCCCGGGGGTCGGCTGCTCCGGTGCGGGTTCGGCGGCCGCTTCGCGGACCGCGTCGGCCAGGGCCAGGAGATCGTCGGAATTGTGTTCCGGCACGGCGTCCGGGAGCGTCAGGCGGACGACCTCCCAGCCCCGGGGCACCGTGAGGCGCTCCGCGTGGACGGAGCAGAGATCGTAGGTGTGGGGTTCGGCGTAGGTCGCGAGGGGGCCGAGCACTGCGGTCGAATCCCCGTAGACATAGGTGAGTGTGGCCACCGCCGACCGCTGGCAGGCTGATCTGGAGCATTGACGGAGTGATCCCACGATCCGCAAGCTTACCGGGGTTTGGGTACGGCGGCCGTCAGGACGCGCCTCCCGCCCGTGTGCACCCCTGGGGATCCGCGCCGTTCAGGCATGCGGGCGCGGTGTCGAAGGCTTACAGTCTTTACATGCAGGATGCTTCCACTTTTTCGGTCGACCTGACCGATCCGACGTCCTCCGAGGGGCGCCCGGCGCGGTCGTTCTACGAACGCCGGCGTAACCGCAGGGGACGCGGTATGCGCGGTGAGGTGCTGCCGCAGCACCTTCCCGGATCGCGGTCGAGGTCGGAGCAGTTCGACGACTGGGTGATGGAGTCGGCGCAGCGGCTCGAGCGCCTGTGGGGCGAGCGGATCCAGGACCTGCAGATCGTGGTGCAGGAGATCCCGGACGGTCTCGAGGACATGACGCCGGAGACCCTGCGGGGCCTCCTCGGCTCCTGTTCCCCCGCCGCGCCCGGCCGGCCGGCGGTCATCACCATCTACCGTCACCCGATCCTCATGGCGGCCAAGGCACTCATGCCGGTGAACGAACTCGTCCACGACGTCGTCGTCGAGCAGACCGCGGAACTCATGGGGCTCGCCCCGGAGGCGGTGGACCCCGCCTACGGTCGCTCGCAGGCCTAGGCCGAGCAGGCTAGTAGCCCAGCTCCACCGCGATGCGCTGAGGAGCCGTGGCACCGGCCGGGATGCTCGCCACGGAGATCCCGGCGCGTGCTCCCGGCAGGACCATGACCTGCGCTCCATAGGCAGGATCCCCCGTCGCATCGACGAGGACGCCCACGGGGCTGCGCCCGAGGGAGGACGACGGCACGGTGACGGAGGTCCCGCCCGCGATGCCGATCACCACCGGCTCGCCGAGCGCGCCATCGGCGGCGACGGGCGTCAGCGTCACCTCGCTCCTGCCGCTCGGTGCACCGAGGACGAGGGAGGTGTCCACGCCCTCCGCGAGGGCCATCGCCGAGTCGTTGCCCAGCCGGGCGGCGGCGGGGGCACCAGCGAGGTCCACCGGTTTCCCGTCGGCGGTCCCCCGGACGACGCGTGCCGACGCGACCACCGAGACGTCCGAGGTCACGGCGACCGTGTAGTTGCCCTCGGCCAGGGCGTCCAGCGGGATCGCCGTCACCGAGCCGGCGGCGGCCGTCACGACTCCCCCGCCGGGAAGCTCGACCTCGCCGTCCCGGCCGTAGACCGTGATGCCCAGCACGGCGTCGCTCGACCCGGGGACGAGCACCTGCAGCTCGGGGGCGGCGGCACCGTAGCCCTCCTGCCCGCGGATGCGGCGCGCCGTCGCCGCGTCCTGCACGACGACGCCGGGCACCACCTGCGTCGTACCGGCCGCGACGGCCGGTGAGAGCAGTTCGACCCCGCCGGGCGTGAGGCCCCTGAGGACGCTCTGCTGGACGACTCCGGAGATGCGCCCCCCGTCGCTGCGGACCCGCACACCGACACGCTCCTGGTTCGCCGCGAGCGCGGCGAGGACGATCTGGCGGGTCTCGCCCGGGGCCACCAGCTGCCCCCGCGTCCCGGCCGCCTCGATCGGGCCGTCATCCCCGTACAGCTCGAGGGTGACGGTCGCCGCCGTACCGGTCGGGTTCGTGAGGGTGAGGATCGCGGACTGCCCTGCGGTCGTCGAGGCTCCCAGGATCCAGAAGTCGCTGGCGGGCACCTGGCAGCCCGTCGCGGCGAGGCCGCGGAGGTCGCCGTCGGTCGCCGTGTAGGTGGAGGTGGCGGCGGCGACGGGTACGAGGCCGCCCTGCGGCTGCGCGCGGAACACGGAGGGGGCATCGACCCGCACGCCGCGGGAGATACCCGCCAGGCGGTTGGTCAGGCCGTCCTTGCTGCTGCTGGCGGGACCGCTCGAACCCTGCGACACCTCGGGGGCGAAGTCCTCGATGAGCGCCAGCGGGGCACCGCCACCGACGGGCAGGAGTCCGCTTCCGGTGAGCGTCGCGCCGAGGTCGCTGAGGACCATCGCACTCACGGTCGTCCTGGCGGTCGCGGACACCGGGCCGAACTCCGGGTCCGCTTCTTCGGTGGCCGATGCGAGCAGGCGGGGCGGTGCGGGGCAGACCGCGGTGAGATCCCCGCCGGGACCACCGCCGGGGACGGCGACATCGAGGGCCGCCCGGCCAGCGGGTCGGCGACGCCCGACGCGATCGCGGCGGTCGCCACGAGCAGGGCGACGCCCGTGGCCGTCGCGGCCGTGCCCAGGCGGGCCCGGCGGCGTGCGGCGGCGCGGTCCCGGCAGCCCGGTCGCGGGCGACGGCGTGCGGCGACGGCGGCCTGGGCGGCATCCGGCTCCGGGCGGTGCCCTCCGCCGGAGTCGTGCCTGCGTCCCCGGATCACATCGGGCCTCTTCCACTCGTCACGGGCTGGGGCTCGTCGGCATCGTCCGTTCCGGCGATCCACGGGTCGGTCTCGTCAGGGCGACGGCGGACGCCCGGCCGGCTGGAGGCGTCCGCCACCCTGGGGACGGACGACGCGGGGCCGGGACGGGATGGGGATCGCCAGGAGCATCGTCAGGACGAGGACGACCGCCTGGACGGCCTCCGCCCAGGGCCGGTACGGGCTGACGTACGAGATCTCCACCGAGCCGCCCGTCGCCGGAAGCGCGAATGCCTGCCGCCAGCCGTCGGACGTCGCCTCGAGCCTGCGGCCGTCCAGCGAGGCCTGCCAGCCGGCATCCGCCTGCTCGGCGAGGACGAGCGTCCTGCCCTCACTACCGGAGGGGATGCTTCCGGCGGCGTCCACTGCTCCGGACGGGACGATGGCCTCGGTCCGGCCGTCGGCGTCGACCACCCGGACCCGGGCGGTGCGCTCGCCGGTGTCCTCCGTGCCGTCGTCGAGCGTCGCGGAGGACACGCGCCACAGCCGCCCAGCGTCCGTGTCACCGACCGCGGTGAGGCCGGGGACGGAGTCGATGCGGCTGCTGAGGAACTCCCCCCGCCGTCTCGGACTGCCGGAGGACCACGAACGCGACGCCGAGATCGCGCAGGTCGGCCCGCGGATCGGCGCCGGTGGCGCCCACGATGACGGCGGCCGTGCTGCGCAGGGTGCGGGCGGATTCGCTGTCGTCCAGCACAGCGCTCCCGGGTCCCAGCACGCGGGCGGCGTAGAGCGGGTTGAGGTCGTCGAGGGTGGTGCCGGATCCGCGCATGAGGGCGGCGGCGACGTCGTCCTCGTCGTCGACGGTGATCACGAGGGTCCGGATCTGCTCCGGCCCCGCGCCGCGGTCGGCTGCCGTTGCCGGCAGCGGCCGCTCGGCGACGGGTCGCAGCGCGATACCGGTACCGAGATCGGTGGTGGCCGGCGCATCGGCGGCCTCGTCGACGCGGTCCCCCGGAATCACCACGGGCCCGGCCGAGGCTGCGGGTGGGACCACCACTTCGGGAGAGAGCCACAGGCCGAGGCCGACCAGTGGGCCGGCGGCGAGGACGAGGCCGCCGGCGACCCGGAAGAGACGTCGGTGCGGCGGGGCGGCCGCCGAGCTCGCGTGCTGCGGCCCGGGCGACCCCGAGAGTGCGGCGGCCAGCAGGCACAGCGACACGGCGGACACGAGCGGGCCGGGGAACACCTGGATCAGGGCGGACGTGCCCACCGCGACGGGCACCAGCGGCACGACGGCCGCGAGGGCGAGCGCGAGGACCGCCACCAGCCAGAACGACCGCACCATCCGTCCGCGCCCGTGTGGGACGAACAGCGCGCGGGCGGCAAGGGCGAGGACCGGCCCGCCGATGATGACGGCGGCGACGAGTGCCCAGGGTCCCGCACCGAGGAAGCCGGCCGCAGCAGGCGGCAGGAACGGATCGAAGGACACCGGGAACCCGAGGAGCTGCTGCCACGGAGCGGCCGGGTCGAAGGGAGTAGGCACTCCGGGATCGCCGAGGAGTCCGCGCGGATCCTGCAGCGTGGACAGGGCGTAGGGCAGCTGCAACGCCAGGATCGGCAGCAGCGTCCACCAGAGCGTGCGGGTGCGCCGCCGGCCGAGCGCCAGAGCGAGGACCCCACCGAGGATGACGACGGGGAGAAGGGACGGCGCGGACGCGGTGGCGACCGCGAGCACGAGGCCGGCGGCGGCCGCCGCCGTCCAGCTACGCGTCCCGTCGGTGCCCGGAGCGATGACGCCGTCCGGCAGGGGGCGCACCGGGAGGGCACATCCGACCGCCCGGACGATCCCGAGCAGGGCCAGGGGCAGCAGGACGTGGGCGATCAGCGCGCCGAGGCGCCCGCTGCCGAGGGCTACCTGCAGGGCCGGCGCCGCTCCCCAGAACAGTGCGGCCCACAGTCGCAGCCCGCGCGACCGGGTGAGGGCGCCCGCGGCGATCCATGCGGACAGCCCTGCCAGGGGCAGGGCGCAGAACACGGTGACGACGACGGCCGTGTTCGCCGAGCCGAACCCCAGGAGCGAGAGCAGCCACAGGACGTAGGCGAACGGCGACCCGTGGGCGGCGTATCCGGTACCGAGGTCTGTCCACCAGGCCGTCGCGCTGTCCCAGACCGCCCCCTGGCGTACCGGCCACCGGTATCAGTGCGCCGCCTGCCAGCGCCGCTGCCCCGACGAAGCGGTGCAGCCCGACGAGGGCTGCGGTGAGGAGCAGCACCAGGGCGACCACGACGCCGGTGCCGGCCCAGGGGCGTGCGGGCGGGGCGAGGGCTGCGAAGTCGTCGTCGCTGTTCCCGGACGGCACGTACTCCTCCGCCAGCGGGAATCCCTCCGGGTCCGAGGTGCCGCGCGAGGTGAAGGCATCCAGCACCGACTTCCGGTGGGACCAGACCTCGCGGCGGGAGGTGACGAGGGGCCGCACGATCGAGCGCGGGCGCCGGCGGCTCCGCGCGGCGGAGCGACGGGAGCGCCACAACGGGAAGGGCCGGGCCACCCCGGCGAGGCTGCCGAGCAGCTGGCCGGTGCCATGGCCGGGGTCCTTCGCCAGGAGTCCGAGGAGCAGGCGGGCGATTCCGCCCAGCACTGCGCCGACGGCGAGCAGGGGTACGTTCCACGGAGCGGCGTGCTTGAGCCTCAGGTACACCTCGGCGGCACGCACGGCATGCGGCGTGGAGAAGGGATGCGGCCTCGATCCGGCGTGGCGGACGACGGCGCCCGGGACCACCACCACGCGGTGTCCGGCCAGGCGGTTCCGCCAGCACAGGTCGACGTCGTCGCCCACGCCGTGGAGGGCGGGATCGAATCCGCCGAGGGTGTCCCACACGTCGCGGCGCACGAGCATTCCGGCGGAGTTGACGGCGAACACGTCGCTCCGGGCGTCGTACTGGCCCTGGTCGTGCTCGTCGAGGTCGATGAGGGTCAGCCGCTCGGCCCACCTGCTGATCGAGAGCCCGACGTCCACGAGTTCCCGTCTGTCGTCCCAGGCGACCTGCTTCGTGCCCGCCACGGTGACCGACGGAGCACGCTCGACGGCGAGGAGCAGTTCGGCGAGCGCCTCCGGCTCGGGCGCGGAATCGTCGTGGAGCAGCCACAGCCAGTCCTGGCCACTACCGACCCGGGGGTCCCGGGCGGCGGGGATCTCCGCGACGGCGGTGCGGACGGCGGCCCCGAAACCGGCACGCGCGGGCGCCCCGACCACAGGACTCCCCGTCGGCAGCCGGAGCTGCAGGAGAGAGGCGGAGTCGTCGGTGGAGCCGGTGTGGACACCGACGCAGGAATCAGCCGGGCGGGTCTGGCGTGCGAGGGCTTCGAGGGTACGTGGAAGGTACTCGGCACCGTTGTGGGCTACGACAACGGCGGTGACGCGGAGGTGGAGCGGAATCAGACCGCTCGCTTCCGCAGCCTGCGCCGCTCGCGCTCGGAGAGCCCACCCCAGATGCCGAACCGCTCGTCGTTCTCCAGCGCGTACTCGAGGCACTCCGACTTCACCATGCACGCGCCGCAGACCTTCTTCGCGTCGCGGGTGGAGCCGCCCTTCTCGGGGAAGAAGGCCTCGGGATCGGTCTGGGCGCAGAGTGCGTCGGCCTGCCAGGACAGTTCGCCGTCGTCGTCGACGTTCCCCGGAGCCGACGGCAGGCCGATCCACACGGGCTGGGCGGACACCGACTGCTGCCGCACGTCGTCCTGCACGTCCGGGAGCTCGGGGCTCAGGGCGGGAAGGACGAGGAGGCTGCTCGGGCGCTCCTCGACGTCGGGGAGACCGGCGAGGGCCTCGTGCGCGGCAAGGAAGGCGGTCGCCTGGTCCTCGAGGGCCGAGGAGGTCCGCTCACGGTACCGCTCCCCCGCGAGGGGATCGGCAGGATCCAGGAACCAGTCCGCGGGCACGCCCCTCGCACCGTAGCGGGCCGAAGCCTGCGCTGCGATGTCCGGTTGTTCCTGAATGCGTTCTGCCTGCCCCATGGTGAGCCTTCCCGGTGTTGCCGTTCCAACATCAGCATGGGTCGACCCTCGCGCCCCGCTGCTGGAACAAATCCGATGCCTAATTACACCGGTGTAAGTCGAGGAACGTCAAGCGGGGGCGGGGATCTTATACAGTCGGAGACGCACAATCACGTGCGCCACGCCGATTCGACTACCTGTCTTCATCGGCGCGTCGCGAGTATCGTACCCGAAACCGGAAGAAGCATCATGCCACAGACACCTGCAGGGATCCTCGCCCGCATGCGCTCGGTCAGCTCCTCCTCCCCCCGCCTCGTCTGGCACGGACTGGAGGGCCGGATCGAACTGTCGGGCCGCGTCTTCGACAACTGGGTGGCCAAGAGCGCCAACCTGCTGGCGGACGAACTGGACGCGACCGACGGGACCACGGTCGCCTTCGACCTGCCGGTCCACTGGAAGTCACTGGCCCTCGCCTTCGCCTGCTGGCGTACCGGCAGCCTCGTCGTCCTGCCAGGAGGCGGTCCGGCGGGCCTCGGCGCCGACGACGCCGACATCGTCCTGTCCGCCGACGCGACCGTGCCCGTGGAGCCGCCACGGTCGCTCGTGTGCGTGGCACTCGGGTCCCTCGCCCTCGGGTGGGACGGCCCGCTGCCACGTGGCGCCGTGGACTTCGCCGCCGAGGTGCGCTCGCAGGGCGACGCCTTCTTCGGGGCGGACGCCGACGCGACGGCGCCCCTCCTGCAGGCCGGTGGGCGGACCCTGACGGGCGACGACCTGGAGCGGTCGGTGGTCCTGCCTGCCGGCGCGGAGGCCGGTCAGGCGCCGACGGTGCTGCTGGAACCGGGAGCGGACCTCCTCCGCACCCTCGCTGCGGCCCTCGCCGTGTGGCAGCAGGACGGCGCGCTGGTCCTCGTGGAGGAGGGTGTCCCGGTGACGGGACGTCTGCTGACCGGCGAGCGCGTCACTGGCCGGCTGGGAACTGCCTGACCGGTTCGCCCTCGGAGACCCGGGCCCCCGGCCCGGCCGGTTCCGCGGGAGTGCTTCGCGGGTGGAGGAGCTCCTGGTCGTGGCTGAACTCGGGCTCGTCGTCGAGCTCCACGTTGAACACCCAGAACCGGTAGGCGACGAACCGGACGAGGGTGGCGAGCACGGTGCCGAAGATCCCGACGAGGAACAGCGGACTCGGCTCCGTGATGTCGAACACGTACTTGGCGACCCAGACGCAGCCCGCCGCGATCCCCATGCCGATCACATTGATGAACACGAACATGACGAGCTCGCGGGCCGCATTCGGCTGCCGCCGGTGACGGAAGGTCCAGTAACGGTTGGCGACCCAGGCGAACACCGTGGCGATACCGGCGGAGACGAAGCGTGCCTTGACCTCGCTGCCGCTCATGGGTCCATGGATCAGGTACCAGTACAGCCCGTTGTCTATGACGAACGCCACTCCACCGACCGCGCCGAACTTCGCGACTTCGCGCCAGAAGAGGGATGCGAGGCCCCGAATCCGATCCATGAGTCCTGCCACTGCAACCTCCGCGGTCTGGGGATGGACACCGTGCACCGCGGGACGGGATTCCCCGCGATTCCAGGACGAACCCCGACAGCGGCCAGCAGAGCCAGCCACCCCGGCCGACCTTTGCATGGCGTGTTTCGAATTATTTTACGGTCTCTCGACCGACGCCGTCCTGTTAAACGGCTGGTTGCCGGCTGGCAGGACGCCGGGACCCGGGCGGATCTCGGCGTCCTGCCCCGGTGCCCGGCCGATCGCCGGGGCGGGCACATACGCATCCCGATGACCGGGTCTGCCCGGGCCGTGGGTACCCTGTGATGGTGACTTTTCCCGTGATAGGCGTCGTCGGCGGCGGCCAACTCGCACGCATGATGGCCGGACCAGCAGTGGAACTCGGATTCGAGCTCCACGTCCTGGCGGAGGGACCCGACGTCTCCGCGGTGCCCGCCGTGGCCCATGCCCAGGTGGGTGACTACCGCGACCCGCAGGTGCTGCGTGCCTTCGCCGCGGGTGTGGACGTCGTCACGTTCGACCACGAGCACGTTCCGGGCGAGCTCCTCGAGGAGTTGGCCGCCGAGGGCGTGACCCTCCATCCCGCACCGGCGGCGCTCCGCCACGCCCAGGACAAGCTGGTGATGCGGCGGGCCGTCGAGGACCTGGGCCTGCCCAATCCCCGTTGGCGGGCGGTCCGGGACCCGGCCGGGGTCGAGGACTTCGCGGCCGGGACGGGCTGGCCCGTGGTGCTCAAGACCCCGCGCGGCGGGTACGACGGCAAGGGCGTGCTGGTCCTGCGTGACGCGGCTGCCCTTGCGTCCGCGGACACCTGGTTCACGGGCGGGGAGCTGCTGGTGGAGCAGTTCGTGCCGTTCAGCCGGGAGCTCTCGGTGCTGGTGGCCCGGCGCCCGTCCGGGGAAGCCGCTGCCTGGCCGGTCGTGGAGTCCATCCAGGTGGACAGTGTGTGCGACGAGGTGATCGCGCCGGCGCCGGACCTGTCCGACGATCTCGCCGACGCCGTCACCGCGGCCGCCCTGCGTCTCGCCGAGTCGCTGGGCGTGACCGGCGTGATGGCCGTGGAGCTGTTCGAGACCCCCGGAGCCGGAGCAGGTTACCTGGTGAACGAACTCGCGATGCGCCCGCACAACTCGGGGCACTGGACCATGGACGGGGCCATCACCGGCCAGTTCGAGCAGCACCTGCGCGCCGTGCTCGACCTCCCCCTCGGTGCCACCGACCCCGTGAGCCGTTCCACCGTCATGAAGAACGTCCTCGGGGGTTCGAACACCGACATCTACGGCGCCTACCGGTCGGCGCTGTCCTCAGGCCCATCGGCTAAGGTGCACGTCTACGGCAAGGACGTGCGTCCGGGCCGCAAGATCGGCCACGTGAACGCGCTGGCGGCTCCGGAGGAGCTCCTCGCCGACGTCCGCGCCCGGGCCTCGAGGGTTGCCGCGATACTCAGGAACGGCACCGACCAGCCCCCCGCCGACCAGGAATCACCGAAGGGATTGCAGTGACGAACGCCCAGGTAGGCCTTGTGATGGGCTCGGACTCGGACTGGCCGGTCATGGAGGCCGCCGCCGCGGCCCTGGCCGAGTTCTCCATCCCCTACGAAGCCGACGTCGTGTCCGCCCACCGCATGCCCGCGGCCATGATCGACTACGGCCGGACCGCGCACGAGCGTGGCCTGCGGGTCATCATCGCCGGTGCGGGTGGCGCGGCCCACCTCCCCGGGATGCTCGCATCGGTCACACCCCTGCCCGTGATCGGGGTCCCGGTGCCCCTGCGCTACCTCGACGGCATGGACTCCCTGCTGTCGATCGTGCAGATGCCCGCGGGCGTCCCGGTCGCGACCGTGTCCATCGGCGGCGCCCGGAACGCGGGCCTCCTCGCGGTCCGCATGCTCGCGGCGGGCACCGACCCGCAGGCGGAGGAACTGCGCCGGCAGCTCGTGGAGTTCGCGGATGCGCTCCGGGAGACGGCCGAGAACAAGGGCGCCGCCCTCCGGTCCCGGATCGCGGCATCGACGGCGGGCGGCGCATGACGACCGGCGCGCACGTCCGCGGCGGCGGGCAGGCTCCCGGTCTCACCGATCCGGTGCGGTACCCGCAGGTGGCGCCGCCCGCGGTGCGCACCAAGCGGGCCTTCGTCCTGCTGGCTCTGACGCTCGTCCTGCCCGGTTCCGCGCAGGTCGTCGCGGGTGACCGCCGGCTCGGGCGCCGTGCGCTGCGGACCACCTTCACCTGCTGGGCGCTGGTCCTCGCCGGACTGGTCCTCGCCCTGACCGACCGCACCCTCGTGGTCGGCGTCCTGACCCACCGCTGGTGGTCCCTCGTCCTGATCGCGGCACTGCTGGGTATCGCGGTCGCCTGGGCGTTGCTGTTCGTCAACACCCTGCGCCTGATCCGGATGCCCCTCCTGGATCGCGGCGCCCGCCCGCTGGTCGCCGGCACCCTGGCGCTCCTCATGGTCCTCACCAGCGGGTCCCTCGCCTACGGCGCCTACGTGCTCGGCGTCGGCCGCTCCACGGTCGGGGCAATCTTCCAGTCCGGTCCGGCCTTCGACCCCGTGGACGGACGCTATAACTTCCTGCTCATGGGGGGCGACGCCGGCGAGGACCGCACCGGCCGCCGGCCCGACAGCATCTCCGTGATCAGCGTGGATGCCGAGACCGGCGCGACCGTGACGTTCAGCATCCCGCGCAACTTCCAGAACGCCCAGTTCTCCGACGACTCCCCTCTCTGGGAGGTCTACCCCGACGGCTACAACTGCGGTGATCCCTGCATCATCAACAGCCTGTACACCGACGTGACGCAGAACTACGCGGATCTGTATCCCGACGCCGAGGATCCCGGAGCCGAGGCGATGAAGGATGCCGCGAGCGGGGTCCTGGGCATAGAGGTGCAGGCCTACCTCCTCATCGACATGGGCGGGTTCGAGCGGCTCGTGGACGCCATGGGCGGCATCCGGATCGACGCCGGCGGCTGGGTGCCCATCACCGCCGCAGAGATCCCCGGGACGGACCCCATCCGCCACTACCCGCCCGACGGCTGGATCCGACCCGGCGTCCAGACGCTCGACGGATACCACGCCCTCTGGTACGCGAGGTCGCGGGAATTCGTCACCGACTACGACCGCATCGCACGGCAGCAGTGCGTGCAGCAGGCCATGATCGCCCAGCTCGATCCCGCGACCGTGCTCACCCGCTTCCAGTCGATCGCCGCGGCAGGGACGCAGATCGTGGAGACGGACATCCCCCAGGACCAGCTGGCGAGCTTCGTGGACCTCGGCCTGAAGGCGAAGGGACAGGAGACCCGGCGCCTGACCATCGGCCCGCCGGACTTCGGCGCGCCCGCCGAGAACTTCGTGACCTACCCGGAGTTCGACGTCATCCACAGCCGCGTCCAGGACATGTTCGCCCAGGGTGACGCGGACCCCGCGGCAGCGGGCGTGCTGCAGCTCGACCGCGCCGGCGTCGTCTCGCGGTCCCCCGCGCACTCCCCGGGCCACCTCCCGGCACAGACCACCGAGGACGGCATCACAGAGGAATACCTGCAGGAGCTCGCAACGATCGGCGACGACCTCACCCTCGGTGAGCTGCTGTCGGACAACGGCGAGTGCTCCCCCGCCTGAGCCGCCGCAGCGAGCCCGACGACCACCCCGAGCCGAAGGACGGAAGACGATGTATCTCCTGGACAACACCCTCCGCCCGTATGCCTGGGGCTCGGAACGTGCCATCGCGGACCTGCTCGGCCGGGAACCGTCGGGCGGGCCCGAGGCCGAGCTCTGGGTGGGCGCCCACCCGGACTCGCCGTCGCAGGTGGTGCAGCCCGACGGCAGCCGGACCGGACTCCACGACCTCATCGCCGACGACCCGGACAGGCTCCTGGGCGAGGCCGTGGCCGCACGCTTCGACGGGCGGCTGCCCTTCCTCCTCAAGGTGCTCGCGGCCGGCTCCGCGCTGTCCCTGCAGGTGCACCCGAGCCTGGAGCAGGCTGCTGCGGGGTACGACGCCGAGGAGGCCGCCGGCGTCCCGCGGGATGCTCCGCACCGCAACTACCGCGACCGGAACCACAAGCCGGAGCTGATCTTCGCGCTGACGCCCTTCGACGCGCTCTGCGGCTTCCGCCCCCTGCCGGAGGCGGTGGGGATCTTCACGTTCCTGGCCTCGGCCGTCGAACCCGGCTCGGCCGCGCAGGACCTGCTCGACACGGTGGCCGCGGAGCTCGCGACAGGCAGCGGCGTGGCACTGCGGACGGTCTTCACGCTGCTGCTCGAGGCACCGCAGGAGGTGGTGGCGGAGGTCGAGGCAGCGGTCGCCGGCCGGGCGACGACCGGGCGGCCGGCCGATGCCGAGCCGGGCGGCGGGATCGACGGCGACATCGCGACGATCCGTGAGCTCTCGGCCCAGTACCCCGGAGATCCGGGTGTGCTCGTGGCGCTGCTGCTCAACCGCGTGGCGCTCCGGCCCGGGGAAGCCCTCTACCTGCCGGCGGGGAACATCCACGCCTACCTCGGCGGACTGGGCATCGAGGTCATGGCGTCGTCGGACAACGTCCTCCGCGGAGGCCTCACGCCCAAGCACGTCGACGCCGCGGAGCTGCTGGCCACCGTGGTCTTCGAGCCCCTCGCCCCGCCGTCCCTGTCCCCCGAGTACACGCTGCTCGACCAGGAGCTGTACCGTCCGCCCTTCGACGAGTTCCAGCTCCAGCGGATCGTCCTGCAGGACCCCGCGGGCGGACCGGGCGCCGACGACGACCGCGCGGACAGCCCGCTGCCGGCAGGCGCGAGCCTCACTCCCGCGCATGTCCCGGTGGTCCAGAACGGGCCTGTCGTGGTCCTCGCGGTGAGCGGACCGATCCTGCTGGACACCCCGAACTCGACCCTGGCGGTGCCGCGCGGCGGCAGCGCCTTCGTCGCCGCATCGGAGGCACCGCTCGTCGTCCGTCCCGGGGCCGACGCCCACGGAGCCACCGGCGGCCCCGTCCTGGCCTTCGCCGTGACGGTCGGCGGGACGCCCGCCCGCTAGGAGCGCCCCGCCCGCACCTGCCGTGCTGCTCCGAGCAGGCGCCCGCCCTGCCGGCGTGCCACCTGCATGCCGCGCTTGGCCAGCGGCAGCGCACGGCTGAACAGGGGGTAGAAGGGCGAGAGCGGCAGGTCCCAGGTGCCGGCGAGCTGGTCCTCGTGCTGCGCCCAGCCCATCTTGAAGCGGGAGACGCCGTCGTTCAGCAGGCCGTTGAAGTCGTAGCGCCGGACGCCACGCGCCTTCATCTCGGTGATCGCGAACCACTTCAGCGCGTAGTTCGCGCGCAGCCGCTCACCCTCGTCCGTCATGCCGCCGTAGAGCTCGAAGCTCGTGGTGTCCGTCGCGGAGAGCCACAGGAAGGCGACGACGTCATCGCCCTGGAAGGCGGCGTACACCGGTGAGGCGTCGCCGAGGTTGTCGAAGATGTCCCGGTAGTAGGAGTCCTCGTGGATCCCGAACCCGGCGCGCTCCGCCGTGAGGCGGTAGACGTCGAGGCAGGCACCGATCTCGCCGCGGACGATCCGCCGGATCTCGAGGGCCTCCCGCCCGGACTTGCGGATGTACTGGCGGTGCTTCTTGCTCATGTCCGCCAGGAGTTCCTCCTCCGACCGGCGCAGGTCGAGGATGAGCGTGCGCCCGATGAGGATGGTGTTCGTGCTCGGCTTCCACCCGGCCGCGGGCAGGGCGCGGACGGCATCACTCGCGGCGTCCCAGTCCGGTTCGATGGAGAGCGCCACGGACCGGTGGGCGGCGGCGCGCACGTAGCCGGCGACGGCATCGAGGACCTCGACCTCCCGCTCCGGTGCCGTCTGGGGGCCGCGCGGGATGTAGGCCAGGTTGCGCAGCGGGAGCGGCAGGGATTTGAGGACGATCTGCGCAGCTCCGATGACCGCACCGTCCTCGGCGACGAGGACCCGGTCGACACTCCAGCCGTGCGCCGCCTTCGTCTCGCCCCAGCCCCACAGCTGCTGGGGGTGGCCGCCCAACCGGTCGACGGTGGTGTCCCACAGGGCGCGGTCGGTACAGGGCGATACGGAAAGGCTCATCCGACCAGCCTATAGGGGCGCGCGGGCGGCTCCAGCCCGGCCGCGCGCCCGCGGCGCTAGTCCTTGATGCGGGCGTAAGTCTCCCACTTGTGGGCCTGGTGCTCGCCGTCGACCACGCGGATGGTCCCGGACTTCGAGCGCATCACCATGGACTGGGTGAGGACCTTGTCCTTGCTGTAGCGCACCCCGCGCAGCAGGTCGCCGTCGGTGATGCCCGTGGCCGCGAAGTAGCAGTTGTCGCTCGTGACGAGGTCGTTGGTCGAGAGAGCACGCGGTCCAGGTCGTGGCCCGCGTCGAGGGCCTTCTGCTTCTCCTCGTCACTGGTGGGCCAGAGCCTGCCCTGGATGACGCCGCCCAGGGACTTGATCGCGCACGCCGCGACGATGCCCTCGGGCGTGCCGCCGATCCCCATGAGGGCGTCGACGTCGGTACCCTCGCGGGCCGCGGCGATGGCGCCGGCGACGTCGCCGTCCATGATGAATTTCGTACGTGCCCCGGCCGCGCGGATCTCCTCCACGAGGGGCTTGTGGCGGTCCCGGTCCAGGATCATGACGTTGAGCTGGCTGACCTTCTTGCTGTTCGCCTTCGCGATCAGGTGCAGGTTCTGCTTCACCGGCAGGCGCAGGTCCACCATGTCCGCGGCCTCCGGGCCGGTGACGAGCTTCTCCATGTAGAACACCGCGGACGGATCGAACATCGAGCCGCGCTCGGCGACCGCGAGGACGGCCAGGGCGTTGTTGATGCCCAGCGCCGTCAGGCGGGTCCCGTCGATCGGGTCCACGGCGACGTCGCACTCGGGTCCGCTGCCGTCCCCGACGCGTTCGCCGTTGAAGAGCATGGGCGCCTCGTCCTTCTCGCCCTCGCCGATCACCACGACGCCGTTGAAGTGGACGGTCTGCAGGAGCGAACGCATGGCGTCGACGGCGGCGCCGTCGGCGAGGTTCTTGTCGCCGAAGCCGACCCAGTGGCCGCCCGCGATCGCCGCGGCCTCCGTCACGCGGACGAGTTCCAGCGCGAGGTTCCGGTCCGGCTCGTCATCTCCCACGGCCAGCGCCGGAGACAGTGTGGAGTACTGGGCATTCGTTGCGTTCTGGGACACGGCTATCCTCATCGTCGAAGGTGGTCAGGCAGTACGCGGACGTATCAGTTCCGTGCTGTCATCATAGGCGGGCCCGGCGCCCCCGGCCCTGTGACGCTGCATACGTACGCACCCTCGCAGGCCCCTTCGGTTAGGCGGGGCGCCGGGCATCAGCGAAAATGGACGGGTGAGCGATTCAGGCGATGAGCGGACGACCCCGGAACCCGAGACCCGCCCTTCCGGTGCGCGGGCGGCCGTACCCGGCGGGCAGCGGCCCGGCGGCGACGCGCGGTTCGACGAGGACCGGGACGACGACGCTCCCCCCATCACGCTCACGCCGAGCCAGGCGAAGCGTGCCAGCTCGACGGCCCGCGGCATGCTGATCGCGACCGGAGCGACCATCGCCGTCGTCCTGCCGGTCTACTTTCTGAACCCGACCTACACGGCCGAGACCTACCGGCGCGACGTCGACGTCGCGACCGTCGCGCGGCAGGCCGCCGGTGACGCCGGCTACCTGCCGGCCTCGCCGGGGCTCCCCGACGGCTGGTCCTCGAACTACGCCCGCTGGGTGACCGGCCGCAGCGACGGCGTCGACTTCTGGGAGGTCGGATTCCTCACGGCGGACGCCGGCTTCATCCAGCTGACCCAGACGGACGACGCCAACCCCACCTGGCTGGCGCAGCGTGTGGGTGACGCCCAGGTGTCGGGCACGCGGTCGATCGGCGGACTGGAGTGGGAGCTCCTCGACGCGCCGGACGGCGACACCGTGCTCACGTCGGAGGTCGACGGCGCCACGGTGGTCCTGAACGGCGAGGCGTCCCTGGCCGACTTCGACACCCTGGGCGGTGCGGTCATCGAGGACGTGCGGCAGAACGCGGTCGAGGAGGCCGAACGCCTGTCATCTTCCGACACGGAGGGATCGTGACGGACCGGACCAGTACAGTGGGCGGCGTGACTCAGCAACTGACGCCCGCCGCGGCCTGGCTCCGACTCCAGGAGGGCAACGCGCGCTTCGTCGCCTCCGACGTCTCCCATCCCAACCAGGATGCCTCCCGCCGCACGGCCCTCGTGAACGACCAGAACCCGTTCGCCGTCATCTTCGGCTGCTCGGACTCGCGCCTGGCGGCGGAGATCATCTTCGACCTCGGCCTCGGGGACGTCTTCGTGGTGCGGACGGCCGGCCAGGTGATCGACGACGCCGTCCTCGGGTCGCTCGAGTACAGCGTCAGCGTCCTGGGCGTGCCGCTGATCGTCATCCTCGGACACGACAGCTGCGGGGCGGTCACGGCGACCATGAACGCCGTCGAGACCGGGGACATGCCCGTGGGGTTCATCCGCGACCTCGTGGAGCGCATCACGCCGTCCGTCCTCACGGCGCGCAGGGAAGGCATCACCGACATCAACGCGACGGTCATCGAGCACACGAAGCAGACCTCGGGTCGGCTCGTCGACAGCTCGCGGGTCATCGCGGAGGCCGTGGAGAACGGATCCGTCGCCGTCATCGGTGTCTCCTACCGCCTCGACGAGGGCAAGGCCGTCCTCGTGTCGGGATTTGGCGCACTGTAGCGGGGAAGGCGAGAATTGCCGCATGACTCCAACGCCTGCAGCCAGCCCTGATTCCAGCTCCACGACCGGCGCTACGCCCGGCACGGAGGATGCGCAGTACCGCATCGAACACGACACGATGGGCGAGGTGCGGGTCCCGGTCGATGCCCTGTACCGCGCACAGACGCAGCGTGCCGTCGAGAACTTCCCCATCTCCGGCACCACGCTCGAGCGGGCCCACATCGAGGCCCTCGCCCGCATCAAGAAGGCGGCGGCGACGGCGAACGCCGAACTCGGCGTGCTCGACGAGGAGCGTGCCCGGGCCATCGAGGCGGCAGCCGAGGACGTGGCCTCCGGCAGGTACGACGGCGACTTCCCCGTCGACATCTACCAGACCGGTTCCGGCACGTCGTCGAACATGAACGCCAACGAGGTCATCGCGACCCTTGCGAGCCGGGCACTGGAAGCGGCGGGCAGCACCACATCGGTCCACCCGAACGACCACGTCAACGCGTCGCAGTCCTCCAACGACGTCTTCCCGACCTCGGTCCACGTCGCGGCGACCTCCGCCCTGGTCAAGGACCTCATCCCGTCCCTGACGCACCTCGCCGAAGCGCTGGAGCGCAAGGCCGAGGAATTCAGCACGGTGGTGAAGTCCGGCCGGACGCACCTCATGGACGCCACGCCGGTCACGCTCGGCCAGGAGTTCGGCGGCTACGCGGCACAGGTGCGCTACGGCATCGAGCGCATCCAGGCATCGCTGCCGCGCGTCGCCGAGGTGCCCCTGGGCGGCACCGCCGTCGGGACCGGCATCAACACCCCCGCAGGATTCTCGGCGCGCGTCATCGAACTCCTCGCCGAGGACACCGGGCTGCCCCTCACCGAGGCCCGCGACCACTTCGAGGCCCAGGCGAACCGCGACGCCCTCGTCGAGGTCTCGGGCATGCTGCGGACCATCGCCGTCTCGCTCACCAAGATCCACAACGACCTGCGCTGGCTGGGGTCCGGTCCCAACACGGGCCTCGGCGAGATCGCCCTTCCCGATCTCCAGCCCGGATCCTCGATCATGCCCGGCAAGGTGAATCCGGTCATCGCCGAAGCCGTCCTCATGGTGTGCGCCCAGGTCGTCGGCAACGATGCGACGGTCGCCTGGTCCGGCACCAACGGCGCGTTCGAACTCAACGTCGGAATCCCCGTGATCGCGCGGAACGTGCTCGAGTCCATCCGCCTGCTCAGCAACTCGACGCGGGTCTCCGCCGACCGCATGATCGACGGCATCACCGCCAACGTCGAGCGGGCCCGTTTCCTGGCCGAGGCGTCACCGTCCATCGTGACGCCGCTGAACAAGCACATCGGGTACGAGAACGCGGCCAAGATCGCGAAGAAGGCCGTCGCCGAGGGGCTCACGGTGCGTGAGGCCGTCGTCGCGCTCGGCTTCGTGGAGCGGGGCGAACTCACGGAGGAGCAGCTGGACTCGGCCCTCGACGTCCTATCGATGACGCGGCCTCCCCAGGCCTAGCAGGCCGGAGGCAGCATCGCCTGAAAGGGGCGCACCGTCTGAACTGGTCCCCGGATGTTGGACTGGCTAAGTAAGTAGGTTAGGCCGCGAGGGTCTGAGCACGGTATTGCACCGGGCTCAGGCCCTCGAGCTTTGTGGAGATTCTTTCGGTGTTGTACCAGTGGATGTACTCGTGCAGGGCTTCGGTGAGGGCGTCGGTGCTGATGAAGCGGACGCGGTGGAACAGTTCTTCCTTGAGGTGTCCGAAGAAGTTTTCGATGACGGCGTTGTCGTAGCAGTTGCCCTTGCGGGACATCGATTGGTTCGCGCCGGCGTTCTGGAGTAGCCGCCGCCAGGAGGCGTGCTGGTATTGGAATCCCTGGTCCGAGTGCACCAACGGTTTCTGTCCGTCCTCGAGCGTTGCCAGGGCTTCTCGTAGGGATGTGTTGGTCAGCCCGAGGTTCGGCGAGGTGCCCACCGTGTAGGAGATGATCTGCCGGTCGAAGAGGTCCATGACCGGTGAGAGGTAGAGCTTCCGGTCGCCGACGCTGAACTCGGTCACATCGGTGACCCACTTCTGGTTCGGCGCGTCCGCTGCGAAGTCCCGGTCCAACACGTTCGCCGCAATCCTGCCCTGCTCACCCCGGTAGGAGCTGTAACGCTTCCTCCGCCGGACCTGACAGGCCAGGCGCAGTGATCGCATCAGCTTCAGCACGGTCTTCTTCGCCACGGTCCACCCCTGCCGGGTGAGGATGGTGTGGATGCGGCGGTGCCCGTACCGTCCGTGGTTCGTCTCGAAGACCTCGGTGATCGCGGTCTTGAGCTGTTGGCGCGGATCCGGTGCCAGGAGTCGGGCCTGGTGGTAGAAGAACGTGGACCGGGCCAGGCCGGTGACCTGGAGCAGCACCGGGAGCGGGAAGTCGGCCTTGAGGGCGATGACGGCCTGCACCTTCACCGTCGTGGTTCCTGCGCGCTCAAGGCCCGTAATTTTCCCAGGTACGCGACCTCCGCCCGTAACAGTTCGTTCTCGCGCCGCAACCGCTCCAGCTCGGACACCTCCGCAGGCGGTGAGGACTTGGGGCTCCTGGGTCTGCCTTTGGGTTTGGGCCGCAACCCGTCGGCGCCGTCGCGGCGATACTCCCTGACCCATTTCTGGAGGACCAGAGGTGAGGACAGACCGGCTTCCGTCGCGAGGTTCAGTGACGTCTCACCCGCGATGAACCGCTCCACCAGGGCGAGCTTGACCTCGAACGAGTACACCTGTTTCGGCTTAGCCACCAGCGCTCCTCGACCACGGATTTTCCACCGCTCATACAAACGACCCACCGGCTTACGATGCACACCCAGTGAACTGGCTGTCGCCATATCCGCGATGCCCTTCTCGAACAACGCTATAGCGGCCTCGCGCTGCTCCACCGACAACGAACTACGTGCATCCATAAAAATGCTCCCCGGGAGTCGAAACTGAATTTCTCAGTCCAACATCCGGGGACCAGTTCAGTCTTAGGTGCGCCCCTTCTTCGTCTAGCCGGCCGGCCCATATTTGCACCATGAAAGCTCGAGTGCAATTATGTACTCCGTGAGTAATAGTGCAACAAATGAGGATATCGGTCTGCGGGAGCGCAAGCGCCGCCAGACCAGGACCTCCCTCGTCTCGGTGGCCCGGCGACTGACGCTGGAGCACGGACTCACCGGCTTCACGGTGGAGCAGCTGTGCGAGGAGGTCGGCATCTCCCGCCGGACGTTCTTCAACTACTTCCCCTCCAAGGAGGACGCGATCCTCGGCTACTCCGAGGAGGGACTCTCCGAGGACCTGCTCATGGACTTCGTCGAATCCGGCAGGAGCACGCCGCCGCTTCCGCTCCTCGATGCCCTCACCACCCTGTTCGTCGAGTTCGGCAGCAGGATGGGCATCTCGCGCGAGGAATACGAGACCATGTACGCCATCTTCCACCAGGAGCCACAGCTCATGGCCCGGATGTTCGCCCGGTCGGAGTCGAAGTCGCAACTCCTGACCGGCCTCGTCGCCTCGCGGGAAGGCCTGGGCGCAGACCACCCGACCGCCCGGGTGGCCACCTTCGTGTTCGGTGAGATCGCCCGCAGGTCCCTGGACGAGTTCTTCGCCGAGGGCAACGACCTGACCTACGCACAGGTCTTCCGGCGCACGGTCGACGCCCTGCAGTACCTCTTCACCTCCCCTGCTCCCCGGGTATTCCCCGACCGCCCCTCCCAGAACCAGGAACCAGCATGAGTACAACGACGGCGCCGGACGGCCCGCTCCTCCTGACGCAGAAGCGCATCTGGATCATCTTCTCGGCGCTCATCGCCGGGATGCTGCTCTCCAGCCTCGACCAGACCATCGTCTCCACGGCCATGCCCACCATCGTGGGGCAGCTCGGCGGCGTCGAGCACCAGACATGGATCACGACGGCGTACCTGCTGGCCACCACCATCGTGATGCCGATCTACGGGAAGTTCGGCGACGTCCTCGGACGGCGCAACCTGTTCCTCTTCGCCATCGCCCTCTTCACGATCGCCTCCGTCGGGTGCGCCTTCGCCACCGATTTCTGGGCCTTCGTGGTCTTCCGGGCCATCCAGGGCCTCGGCGGTGGCGGCCTGATGATCCTCTCCCAGGCGATCATCGCCGACATCGTCCCCGCCAACGAGCGCGGCAAGTATATGGGACCCCTCGGCGGCATCTTCGGCCTGAGCGCCGTCGCCGGCCCCCTCCTCGGCGGCTACTTCGTGGACCACCTCACCTGGAACTGGGCCTTCTACATCAACATCCCCGTCGGGATCGCCGCCTTCGCCATCGCCTGGTTCACCCTGCGGCTGCCGTCGAAGAAGGCCACCCGGCGCATCGACGTCCCCGGCGTCGTCCTGCTGTCCGTCGCCACGACGTGCCTGATCTTCTTCACCGACTTCGGCGGAGACGCCGCGGAGGGCTGGACCTCGCCCCTCACGTGGACGTTCGGCGCGGGCATGGTCCTCGCCGCGGTCGCCTTCGTCCTGGTGGAGCGCCGCGCCGAGGATCCCATCATCCCGCTCGGGCTCTTCCGCAACCGCACGTTCGTCACGAGCACAGGCATCGGGCTCACGCTCGGACTCGGGATGTTCGCCGCCCTGGCCTTCATGCCCACCTTCCTCCAGATGGCGTCCGGCACCTCCGCCGCCGTCTCCGGCCTGCTCCTCGTACCGATGATCATCGGTCTCATGGGGACCTCGATCTACTCGGGTATCGCGATCTCACGCTCCGGCCGGTACCGGAAATACCCCATCGTCGGCGTCTCGGTGACGCTCGGAACGCTGCTGTGGATGTCGACCCTGACGGCCGACACGCCCATCTGGGTCATCTGCACCATGCTGTTCTTCTTCGGCGCGGGCCTCGGACTCATCATGCAGGTTATCGTCCTCGTGGTGCAGAACTCGGTGGCCCCGACCATGATCGGTGTCGCGACGAGCACCAACAACTACTTCCGCGAGGTCGGGGCGTCCCTCGGCGTCGCGGTCTTCGGTGCCATCTTCACCAGTCGCCTCTCCGAGCGCCTGAACGGGACGTTCTCCTCCTTCGGTGCCAGCCCCGAAGCGGCAGGACAGGCGACGTCGACGCTCGACCCGGCCGCCCTGAACGCGCTGCCGGACCAGGTGCGGAACGCGGTGGTCGCCGACTACGCCGAGTCGCTCGCACCCGTGTTCCTCTACCTCGTACCGTTCCTCGTCCTCGCGCTGGTCCTCGCGCTCCTGCTGAGGGAGATCCCGCTGTCCGAGACCTCGGGCATGGTCGCCCGCGGCGAGGCGATCGGCGGTGAGGAGGCCATCCGCCTCGAGCGCGAGCGCGCTGCCGCCCCGGTCGCCGGAGGCACTGCCGGCCACCGCCCGGACGCCCCGGGCCGGTCCGGGTCCGCAGGGGAGCCCGCTCCGGGAGCAGCTCCGCAGCGTACGGAATCCTGAGCCCGCGTCCCGGCCGGCAGCCCCGGCTGCCGGCCGGTCGCGGCTGCCGGTCGCGGCTGCCGGCGGGTCGCGGCTGCCGGCCGGGTCGCGGCTGATGCGGCGCCGGTCGCTGCCGGGCGCCGTTCCGCGCGGGATCAGGTGGCGAAGCGGGTGACGCCGTCGAACGCGCCCGCGCCCTGCACGAGCCTCAGGTGCCGCTCGTTCAGTTCCGGCAGGTCGTCGAGCGGGAACCAGCGGACCTCGGAGGATTCGTCGTCGTTCACCCGAGCGGTCCCGCTGACCCTGCGGCACCGGAAATCGAGCGTGAGGAAGGTGCACTGGTCGCCGTTGGGGTAGGTGACGGGTCCGACCACGGCAGTGTCGAGCAGGTACTCGACCTCGACCACGACGCCGGTCTCCTCGAGGACCTCCCGCCGCAGGGCCACGGCGGGTTCCTCCCCGGGATCGACCATGCCCGTGATGATGGTCCACCTGCCGTCGTCCGAACGCCGCCCGAGGAGCACCTGCCCCTCGTCGTCGAACACGACGCCACCGACTCCGGGCAGCCACAACGGGTCGTGGCCGATCTTGCTGCGCAGGGCGAGGACGAACTCAGGGGTGGCCACGGGTTTCAGCGTAGTACGGCGAGGGCCACGGCGGCTCCCGTGATGAGGAAGGGCCCGAACGGCACGGAGCTGCGGAGGGTCGCCCGGCGCGTCGCCACGAGCGCCAGGCTCCAGGTCCCGGCCAGCACGACGGCTACGACGGGTCCCCACCACAGTCCCGGCCAGCCCGCGAAGCCCAGGTAGAGGCCCAGCAGGCCGGCGAGCTTCACGTCGCCGAGACCCAGTCCCCGCCGGAACAGCAGGTGCAGCGCTGCGAAAGCCGCCCACAGCAGGGCTCCGCCTGCCCCCATCCCGACGATCCGGTACCACTCCCCTGCCGTGCCCGCCGCTGTCCCGAGCAGGGCGAAGGCCGCTGGATAGGCGGGCAGGACGATGCGGTCAGGGAGCCTGTGCGTACGCCAGTCGGTCACGCCCAACCGCAGGCCGACGACGACGAAGGCCGCGAGCGCGAGGGCCAGGAACGCGAAGGCGACGGGCTCCTCCCCCAGGTATCCGCTGAGCACGACGATCACGCCCCCACGCTACGCGACCCCCTGATCCCGCGGGGCAGCCGATTAGACTGTGGAGATGTCGGCCCAGCACAGTTCCAGTTCCGAGGAGACGTTCCGCTCGCTCTGCCGCTCCTCCCCCTGGCGCTGGGAGACCCTCAGGTTCACCATCACGTGGCGCGCGCCGTCGGACCAAGGCCTCGACACCCCCGCACCCCTGAAGGCCTGGCTCCGCCGGCCGGCGGCGCTCCGCGTGGAAGCCGCGGACGGCTCACTGCTCCATTCCACGACGGGCAACGAGACCTCCCGCGACGCGCTCTACGTCAGCGCCACCCGGAAGTCCTGGCTCCTGGCGCCGCGACTCGTGACACCCGTGTACGACGACGCCCGGCTGGTGCGGCGCCGACCGGAGGCCGCCTACGGCGAAGCGATGTTCGCCGACCCGCGCTGGTCGTCGATGCTCGACCCCGTCGAACTCGCCGGCAACGCCCCCGTGGCCATGGCGTTCCCCGGCGCCGAGCGCGTGGAGGTGGCGGATCTCGCCGAGGGGAGCTTCGCCGGCCGGCCGGTCCTCACCGCCGTCGTCCGGCCGAACGCCTCGTACGTGCCCGCCGCTCCGGGCAGGCCACTCGTGGGGCCGGGAGCAACGCGCGTCGCCGTCGACCTCGGCACGGCGGTCTGCGTCTCGACGACGGCGCTCGACGGACCGACGCGGGGTGCCGGCCATGACCTCCAGATCCTCGGGGTGGACGAGTACCTGACGGACGACTACTTCCGCGCCGCGCCCCCGGAACTGAGCGACGTGAGCCGGCACGTCCCCTGGGTCGTCGGCTGAACCCTCCCGGGGCCCACGCTCCTTCCCCGGCCGGTCCGGACCTCCGTCCGCCGGCGGGACGACGCCGGCGGACGGGCGGATCCCCGGCCCTGCGTGCCTAGATCTCCGCACCCTCCAGCAGTTCGGTGACGAGGGCCGCGATCGGCGAACGCTCGGACCGCGTCAGGGTGACGTGCCCGAAGAGCGGGTGGCCCTTGAGGATCTCGACGACGGCGGCGATGCCGTCGTGCCGCCCCACGCGCAGGTTGTCGCGCTGCGCGACGTCGTGGGTCAGGACGATCTTCGAGTTCTGCCCGATGCGGCTCATCACCGTGAGCAGCACGTTCTTCTCGAGGGACTGCGCCTCGTCGACGATCACGAAGGAGTCGTGCAGGCTACGGCCCCGGATATGGGTGAGCGGCAGCACCTCGAGCATGCCGCGGTCCATGACCTCCTCGACGACCTCCTGGGACACGAGGGCCCCGAGCGTGTCGAAGACCGCCTGCGCCCAGGGGTTCATCTTCTCGTTCTCGCTGCCCGGCAGGTACCCGAGTTCCTGGCCGCCCACGGCGTAGAGCGGCCGGAACACCACCACCTTGCGGTGCTCCCGCCGTTCGAGGACGGCTTCGAGGCCCGCGCACAGGGCCAGGGCGGACTTGCCGGTACCCGCCCGGCCGCCCAGGGAGACGATCCCCACCTCGGGGTCCATCAGCAGGTCGATCGCGAGGCGCTGCTCGGCGGAACGGCCGTGCAGCCCGAAGACGTCGCGATCACCCCGGACGAGCCGTACCTGCTTGTCGGTCCCGACCCGTCCCAGTGCCGAGCCGCGCGGGGAGAGCATGATCACGCCCGTGTTCACCGGCTGCTCCGCCGCTGCCGGGGTGAAGACGGCTGCGTGGTCGTAGAGGGCGTCGACCTCCTCGATCGTCGCGTCGAGTTCCGCCACACCCGTCCAGCCGGAGTCCTTCACGAATTCGTTGCGGTACTCGTCGGCCCGCAGGCCCATCGCGGACGCCTTGACGCGCATCGGCAGGTCCTTCGAGACCACCGTGACGTCCCGCCCCTCGACGGCGAGGTTCTTGGCGACGGCGAGGATCCGGGAGTCGTTGTCACCGCTGCGGAAGCCCACGGGCAGGACCTCGGGCGAGACGTGATTGAGTTCGACGCGCAGCGTCCCGGCCTCGTCCCCGATGGGGATGGCCCTGTCGAGTCCGTCGTTCTCCACCCGGAGGTCGTCCAGCAGCCGAAGGGCCTTCCGCGCGAAATACCCGAGCTCGGGGTCGTGACGCTTCCCCTCGAGCTCGGAGATGACGACGACGGGCAGGATCACCTCGTGTTCCGCGAACCGCAGGATCGCACGGGGGTCGGACAGCAGGACCGATGTGTCGAGAACGAAGCTGTGACGGCCGGCCGCCTCGGCCGCGTCGATGGTCCGGGTGGTCGCGTCCTGCCGGGACGTGTCGGTTGTAGCCACGTGAACTCCGCTCCGGGGTGGGCACACCCCGACTTCGTAGGGGTGGGGTGGACGATCCGGCCCGGAGGCCGGTCGTGGCCTCCCCGACTCGTACGAGATGCCTGTCAGCACCGTCGGCGTCATCAGCGGCCTTCCATCGGGGGATCTGGACGCCCCTCGATGGCTAGACCCTACGCCGTCCGGAGACGCGGCGCAGGTCCCTTCGGCATGTCGATCATTACGGTCCGATGAACTCTCAGGACCCGAACCTGCGCTGGCGGCGGCCGAAGTCCCGCAGCGCCCGCAGGAAGTCGACGCGCCTGAAATCGGGCCACAGCGCCTCGCAGAAGTAGAACTCGCTGTAGGCGCTCTGCCACATCAGGAACCCGGAGAGCCGCTGCTCGCCGGAGGTCCGGATCACCAGGTCCGGATCCTGCTGGCCGCGTGTGTAGAGGAAGGACGAGATGTGCTGGTCCGTCAGTTCCTCGGCGAGGGTCTCGAGGGACATGCCCTTCGCCGCGGCGTCGCGCATCAGTTCCTTCACCGCGTCGACGATCTCCCGCCGCCCCCCGTATCCCACGGCGACGTTGACGTGGAGGCCGTCGATCTTCTCCGTCGATGCCGCGAGGCCCACGAGCTTCTCCGCGAGGTCGTCGGGCAGGAGGTCGAGGGCGCCCACGGGCTGCACCCGCACCCGGTTGCTCTCGCCGAGCCGGTCCAGGGTGTTCGCGATGATGTCGAGGAGCTGGTCGATCTCCTCCTGGGGCCTGCCCATGTTGTCCGTCGAGAGCATGTACAGCGTCACGACGTCGACGCCGAGTTCCTCGCACCAGCCCAGGAACTCGTGGATCTTGTCCGCGCCGGCCTGGTGCCCGTGGCTCGTCGGCGCACCCGCCAGTTTCGCCCACCGACGGTTGCCGTCCACCATGACGCCGATATGGTGCGGGATACGCTCGGGCGCGAGGTGTCGCTGCAGCCTGCGCTCGTAGAAGCTGTAGCCGACCTCGGGGAACTTCCACGTCACGCCCGGCTGCCTCCCCTGGTCGGCTCCGGCCCGGCCGGAGGAGATTCTCGATGCGGGCTCCCTGTGCCCCCTCCTACCGTACCGGCAGTTGCCTGACAACAGGCTGAACAGGGACCTGCGGCACCCGTGGACCAGAGGTTACCCGTGGGTAACATGGTCCCGGATCGATTAGAATCCGAGGCATGACCCCGCGCCGTCCAGCCCCCGTCCCGGGCCCGTCGGATCCCGCCGGCAGCCCCGATACGGCCCTCGGGGACGCGGTGAACGCGGTTGCCGGGCCACTCGCGGACGCGATCGCTACCAAGCCGCTCTGGCGGGGCTGGATCCATGCCGTCGCCACCCCCCTGGCCGTCGCGGCCGGGATCGTCCTCGTGGCACTGGCCCCCACTCCGGGACTCCGGGCCGCCTCCGCCGTCTACGCGCTGACCGGGGTGCTGCTCTTCGGCGTGAGCGCGGTGTACCACCGCGGCAACTGGAGTCCCGGCGTCAAGGTGGTGCTGAAGCGGCTCGATCACACGAACATCATGCTCGTGATCGCCGGCTCCTACACCCCGCTGGCCTGGGCGCTGCTCGAGCGCGGCAAGGCCGGGACGCTGCTGTGGATCATCTGGGGCGGCGCGATCGCCGGCGTCCTCTTCCGCAACCTGTGGGTCCACGCACCGCGCTGGCTCTACGTGCCGGTCTATGTGGCCCTGGGCCTGGCCTCCGTGTTCTACATGCCCGACTTCTTCGCCGCGAACGTCCCCGCGGCCGCCCTGATCTGCGTCGGCGGCGTCCTGTACATCGCCGGGGCGGTGTTCTACGGGATCAGGCGCCCCAACTTCTCGGTGCGCCTGTTCGGCTTCCACGAGCTCTTCCATGCGTTCACGGTGGCGGCCTTCGCAGCCCACTTCGTCGCGATCATGCTCGCCGTAGTGGACCCGATCCGGGGCTGACCGGCACCCCTGCGCAGCCCTGCCGGGCCCGTCAGCGGTTGTCCGGGCCGTGCTTCCCGCCCGGCCTCGGGCGGTCGATGTCGTCCGGGCCGCGGAACCGACCCTCCCCGTCGGACTCCCCCGCACCGTCGTCCATCCCGCGCGCCGCACGCGCCTGCTCCACCTCGGCGGTGTAGCGGACGCGCCGGATGCGCTTGACCATGTCCCGGATCAGGAGGATCACGAGGACGACGACGAACAGCGTCGCCAGGAAACCCAGCGTCCCGGGCGTCACCGAGGACGGATCCAGGCCCGGTTTCAGCGTCGGGTCGCCCGACGGCGTCGTCGCTGCAGCCAGGCTGAGGGAGAGGAACACGCATCCACCACTTTCGGAGCTCGCGGCGGGCCGGACAGCCCGCCGCCAGCAATTCTACGCGGGATAGAAGTCGCCCGCGGACCTAGGACTCGGGCGGGATGCCGGCGAAGAGATCGTCCTCGGGCAGGGTCGATTCGACCCGCGCCGTGATCAGGGAGTAGTCCTCCCACGGCCACACCTTCTGCTGCAGTTCGACCGACACGGCGAAGAAGAAGCCCTCCGGGTCCACCTGTGTCCGGTGCGCGAGGAGCGCCCGCTCCCGGTGCCCGAAGAAGTCACCGCAGTCGATCTGCGTGGTGGTCGGGTGCACGGGTACGGGCGGCTGGTGGCCTTCGGCGTCCGCCTCCAGCCACTGCGCGAGCCGCTCGGCGTACGGCGACTGCAGGCCCGCCTCCTCGAGCGCGAAGTGCAGCGCGCGGAAGCGCTCGGGGTTGAAGGCGCGGTCGTAGTAGAGCTTGGCCGGCGCCCATGCCTCGCCCGTCCCGGGATACCGCTCCGGATCACCCGCGGCGTCGAACGCCTCGACGGCCACGCGGTGCGCCATGATGTGGTCGGGGTGCGGGTAGCCGCCGTTCTCGTCGTAGCTGACGATCACGTGCGGGCGGAACTCGCGCACGAGCTTCACCAGCGGAGCCGCTGCGGATCCGAGGGGCTGGAGCGCAAAGCAGCCGAAGGGCAGGTCGGGCAGTGGATCGCCCTCGGGCAGCCCGGAGTCGGTGAAGCCGAGCCACCGCTGCTGCACGCCGAGCTCGGCGACGGCCCGCGCCATCTCGATCCGGCGCAGGCCCGGGAGGTCGCGCTTGCCATGGGGGTCGTCGGCCATCGCCGCGTTGAGGATGTCGCCGCGCTCGCCTCCCGTGCAGGTCGCGACGAGCACCTCTGCTCCTGCCGCGACGTAGCGGGCCATCATGGCCGCACCCTTGCTCGACTCGTCGTCGGGGTGGGCATGGACCGCGAGGAGACGGAAGCCCTTTCGGGACACGAGGGGATGGTCCTGGCTCGGCAACACGTGCTCCTGGCTCGATGGGAGAGGGACGGCCGGAAGGGCCGCCGTGGGGACGGTAAAATGGGAGCGTGAGCTCCGCCTATACGCCAACACCAAGAGTAGCCAATCGCTACGGCACCCCCATGCCGAAGAAGCCGATGGGCCGCGTGCGGATGCTGGTCGTCGCGGCGGTCCTCGCGGCCGTGGCCGCGGTCGCCGCCGTCGCCCTGACCACCGGGAGCCCCGCCGTCTCCTCGAAGGATGTCGGGTTCTCCCTGTCCTCGGAGGGCCGGGCCGGCGTCGACTTCGAAGTGACGAAGGACCGCTCGGACACGGCGCAGTGCGCCGTCCAGGTCCTGAGCGAGAACTACGCGGTGGTCGGCTGGAAGGTGGTCACCATCGGTCCGAACAGCGCCGAGGAGGGCGTGAACGACGGCGGCACCACCGCGCATCGCGTCGATGTCCGCACCGATTCGCCGGCCGTCTCCGGTGGCGTCAACGCCTGCTGGATCGTCGGGGACTGAGCCCGGACCGCCGATCTTCTTGGGTTATGGCCCGCCCGCCTCTAGACTGGAGGGATACGTATCGCCCCGCTTCACCGGTGCACCGGCCTTCCGGTCCCAGGAGGCGGGGTGTTTGCTTGCCGGTGGTGACGGCCCTGCCCTTCCCCGGTGAAGCGACCACAAGCCCCGCCCCGACCGGTGGAGGCCGTACCGAAGGAGATATCCCGTGTCCACTCACAGCGCACCCGTCGCCTGGCTCACGCAGGAGTCCTACAACCGACTCAAGAGCGAGCTGGAGCACCTGTCCGGTCCGGGCCGCACCGAGATCGTGGCCCGTATCGAGCAGGCCCGCTCCGAGGGCGACCTCAAGGAGAACGGTGGCTACCACGCCGCCAAGGAGGAGCAGGGCAAGGCCGAGGCACGCATCCGGCAGCTCACCCACCTGCTGAACAACGCCCACGTGGGCGAGGCACCCGCCGACGACGGCGTCGTCGAGCCCGGCATGATGGTGTCCGCGAAGATCGCGGGCGACGTCGAGAACTTCCTCCTCGGCAGCCGCGAGGTGGCCGGCGACACCGATATCGACGTCTACAGCGAGAAGTCCCCGCTGGGCGCCGCGATCCAGGGCACGAAGGCCGGCGACACCGTCACCTACACCGCGCCCAACGGCAAGCAGATCACGGTCGAGATCATCTCGGCGACCCCGTACGTCGGCTGACGCCGGCTAGCCCAGCTCGGACCGGGAGCGGTCCGTCCCTCCGGGGACGGACCGCTCCCGTCTGAGCAGGAACGCGGCCAGTACGCCGCCGAGCGCGCCGAAGAGGTGCGCCTGCCACGAGATGTTCGTGCCCACGACCGGCACGATCCCCCACAGGATGGATCCGTAGGCGGCGAACAGGACGACGGCGAGGAGGATCTGCTTCCAGTCCCGGTTGTAGAACCCGCGCGTGACGAGGTAGGTGAAGAGGCCGAAGACGACGCCCGACGCTCCGATGGTCAGTCCTCCGCCGAAGATCCACGTACCGAGGCCCGAGGCCACCCAGCTGACGCCGATCGCCACGAGGAAGCGGCGTGCGCCCTCGAGGAAGGCCAGGAACCCGAGGACGAGCAGCGGAAGGGTGTTGCCTGCCAGATGTCCCGCGCCGGAGTGCAGCAGTGGGGCGAACACCACGCCGTCGAGACCCTCCAGGCGCCGCGGCACGATCCCGAGGGTGCGTACCAGGCCGTTCGCGAGGACCGTGTCCAGGAGGAGCGCCGCCCACATCACGGCGACGAGGCCGGCCACGGTGACCAGTCCCGCCTGCGCCCGACGAGCGAGCAGTGTCATCGCCGTCGCTCCTCAGCCCTGGATGACCACGGGCTGGAAGCCCTCCGCGCGCAGGTTGCTGAGCACCTGTTCGCAGTGCTCGTCGCCCTTGGTCTCCATGTTGATGGTGATCGCGACGTCGCCCATGCTGATGGATCCGCCCACCCGGGTGTGGTCCACACCGGTGACGTTGGCGTCCGACTCGGCGATGATCCGCGAGATGGTGGCCAGGGAGCCGGGCCGGTCGTCGAGCAGCATGCGCACCACGAGGTAGCGTCCCGCCGCCGCGAGTCCGCGCTGGATCACCTTCAGCATGAGCATCGGATCGATGTTGCCGCCCGAGAGCACGACGACGGTGTTGCCGGGCCGTGCGCCGTTCTCGGTGAGCTTCCCGTCGAGCAGGGCCGCCACCCCGACTGCGCCCGCGGGCTCGACGACCATCTTCGAACGCTCCAGGAGGAAGATGAGCGCCCGCGCGAGGGAGTCCTCGCTGACGGTCACGACGTCGTCCACGAGTTCCCGGATGATCGAGAAGGGCAGCTGGCCGGGGCGGCCGACCGCGATGCCGTCCGCGATCGTCGAGACCTTGGTCAGGGGGACGAGGGCATCGGCGGCCAGGGACGGCGGGTATGCCGCCGCGTTCTCGGCCTGCACGCCGATGACGCGGATCTCCCGGCCGAGCTCCTTCGCACGCGCCTTGACGGCCACGGCGACGCCGGCGAGGAGGCCGCCACCGCCGACGCCCATCAGGATGGTGTCGACGTCGGGCACCTGCTCCAGGATCTCCAGGCCGAGCGTCCCCTGCCCGGCCACGACATCCACGTTGTCGAACGGATGGACGAAGACGGCCCCGGTCTCGTCGGCGTACTTCCTGGCCTCGGTGAGCGCCTCGTCGACGTTGTGGCCGTGCAGCACGACTTCGGCGCCGTGCCCGCGCGTGGCGGCGAGCTTGGGCAGGGCGACCCCGAGGGGCATGTAGATCCGGGCGGCGATGCCGAGCCGGGCGGCGGCTACGGCGACACCCTGCGCGTGGTTGCCGGCGGATGCGGCGACGACGCCGCGGGCGCGCTCCGCCTCGGTGAGTTGCGCCATGCGGTTGTACGCGCCGCGAACCTTGAAGGACCCCGCCCGCTGGAGGTTCTCGCACTTGAACGAGACGGTGGAACCCGTGATGCGCCCGAGCGCTCGTGACTGCTCGATGGGCGTACGGGCGATGACGCCCTCTCGAGGGTACGCTGGGCGGCTTCGACGTCGGCGAGGGTCACCGGGAGATCGGTGCCGTCGGGGAAGTCCAGCACGGTGGTGGTCGCGGTGGAGGTGGTTGCTACGGTCTGCTCGGTCACTGGGAGATCTCTTCCTGGAGGGCTGTCGCCGGCTGGGCGGCGGAAGGGTCCGGGGTGCTGGCCGGTGACGACGGGAGCGTGTCCTCCGTCGTGACCGGCCTGCTAATGCCGGACCCTCCGCCGTGCGGCAGGGCACTCGGGGCGACGACCGGATCGTACTCCCACGCCCGCTGGGCGATGTAGCGCACCGAGGTGTTGAGGACCGCGAGGATCGGGACGGAGAAGAGGGCGCCGGGGATGCCCGCGAGGAGCGTGCCGCCGGCCACGGCGAGGACGACGGCGAGCGGATGCAGTGCGACGGCCGGTCCCATGATCAGGGGCTGCAGGACGTGCCCCTCGAGCTGCTGGACCAGGAGGACGATCGCGAGCATCACCAGGGCGTTGACCCAGCCGTTCGCGACGAGGGCGAGCAGCAGGACGGCGACGGACCCTGTGGCGAGCGCGCCGACGATGGGGATGAAGGACCCGAGGAACACGAGGACGCCGAGAGGCAGGGCCAGCGGGACACCGATGATCGCCGCACCGACGCCGATACCGACCGCATCGACGCCGGCGACGAGCATCTGGACGCGGACGTAGGCGGCCATGGACGTCCAGCCCCTGCGCCCCGCGCCGTCCACGGCCGCCCGGGCACGAACGGGTGCGAGCCCGACCACGAAGCGCCAGATACGCCCGCCGTCGAGCAGGAAGAAGATGAGGGCGAACACCGTGAGCAGCGAGCCCGCGGCGACGTGGCCCGCCGTCGTTCCGAAGGACAGTGCGCCGCTGAGGATCGAGGCGCTGTTGTTCTGTGCCGCGTCGCCGAGGTCCTGCAGGTACCGGTCGATCTGCGATGCCGTGAGCTGCAGGGGGCCCTGGGCCAGCCAGTCCAGCATCTGCTGAATTCCGGCACGGGCCTCGCCCCACAGGCTGCCGAACCCCAGCGCCAGCTGCCGTCCGACGAGGAGGAGTGCGGCCGTGATGAGACCGAAGAAGCCGACGAGGGTGATCGCCACGGCCGGTCCGTTCGGCACCCGCCGCCGTCGGAGCGCATTCTTCAGCGGCAGGAGGAGCGCGGCGAAGAGCCCTGCGATCATGAGCGGGATGACGAGGAGGGAGACCCTGCCGAGCAGGTAGATCAGCACGCCCCCGATGACGACGACGAGCCCGAGCCGCCAGGACCAGGCCGCGGCCACGCGCAGCGCGAAGGGGACATCGGCGCGGTCGTCGGGTCGCGGGCGCTGCCGGAGGTCGGCAGGCTGCCGTGGCAGCGGGTCTGGCAGCGCGGCGGCGCCGCGGCTCACGGCGCGCTGGATGGCGCGCTGGGGTGTCGCTCCGGGGAGACGCTGCATGGGCCAATCTTTCCATAGAAGGCCCGGGCGCTCCCTATCCGAGACCTGGCAGTATGCCCCATTCCGCGGAGAACGACGCGCCGGGGTCGAGCCAGCGCAGACCCTCCCCCGAGTTGAAGGCATCGGCCGGCGCCGTCATCGGCTCGATCGCGACGGCCCTGGTCACGCCGGGGTAGACCGTGCTCACGAAGATGTGCGCGTAGGCGAACGACGCGTCGGCCCACAGCGTCACACGCCGACCGTCCGGCGCGGAGAGGACGTGCTCGTGCCGGCCGTTGACCTGCTCCAGGGCGGTGAAGGCCGTATCCATCCCGAGGTCCCCGATGCGTCGGCCCTCGCGCAGGTCGGAGTCCCCGGAGACGGCGACCTTTCCTGTCGGGATGGACCGCTCGTCCGTCTCGAACATCTCGTGCGCCCTCACCGTCAGTGTGAGCTCCTCCGTCGCGACATCGGAGATCTTTAGGTAGGGGTGGGCCCCGAGCGCGAACGGGGCGGCGTCGGCCGAGAGGTTGGTGAGCTCCTGGGTCACGGTGAGCTGCTCCTCCGTGAGCGCGTAGCCGGCCCGGTGCACCAGATGGAACGGGTATCCGTGCTGGGGGAACACCTCCGCTTCCAGGACCACGCGCGACGGCGCGACGTCGACGGCCCGGTAGCCCGTGTTCCGCAGGAGCCCGTGGCTGGCGTTGCCCTTCGACGGCTCGGTGATGTCGAGCTGCTGCTCCGTGCCGTGGAGGGTCCAGCGGCCTCCGGCAATGCGGTTGGGCCAGGGGGCCAGGAGAATGCCTCCGCCCCCGGCGGGGATGTCGCCGTCGCCCCAGGTCTCGGTGAGGGCGACCCCGTCGCGCTCGTAGGACCGCAGGGCGGCGGCGAGGCTGGCGACGACGACCGTCGAGGAACCGGCACGCAGGATGTGGTTGGTGCCGCTGGCGAGCCGGGAGTGCATCATGCTGCGATGCTACCGCCGGCCGTCGCGACTTCCGGTCGGCTCCCGGTACTGGCATGTGTGCGTATGATAGGTTTTGTTCGCTTTAGTTCGGACTCGTTCGACTATCTGAGGCAGGGGGACCATGCTCGCAGCGGAACGGCACGCAGCCATCCTCGAGCGCCTCGCGCACCAGTCCGCCGTCCGGGTCAGCGGACTAGCGCTCGCACTCGGCGTCTCGGAGATGACCGTCCGGCGTGACATCGACACCCTCGAGGCCCGCGGCGCCCTGGTCCGTGTCCACGGAGGCGCTGTCCGGCCCGGCAGCCTGAGCTCGGTCGAGGCGGGCTTCGACGTCAACCGCACGCGGGGCGGGCAGGCGAAGGAGCAGATCGCGGCTGCGGCGGTCTCGCTCCTGGTCCCCGGCATGACGGTGTCCATCACGGGCGGTACCACCACGTATGCCCTGGCCCCCCTGCTGTCGCGCGTGCAGGATCTGACCGTCATCACCAACTCGCTCCCCCTGGCGGACGAGCTCCATCGCCTGCACGCGGCCTCGCCCGCCGGGGCCCCGCAGGTCCTCCTCTCGGGCGGACAGCTCACCCCGTCCAAGGCGCTCGTGGGGCCCCTCGCCACCAGCACCATCGCGTCCCTCCACGCGGACCTGTGCTTCATGGGGGCCCACGGAGTCGACGCGGGCGCCGGCATCACCACCCCCAACCTCGCGGAAGCCGACACCAATCGGGCTTTCGCGCACACGTGCGGCGAGCTCGTGATCCTCGCGGACTCCACCAAGCTCGGCGTGGTGAGCCTCGCCCGCGTCGCCGCGCTCGATGCCGCAGCCGCACTGGTCACCGATCGGCAGCCCGACGGCGACTACGCCGCCCTGACCCGCATCCTCTGCGACCCCGTCCCCGACCCCCACCTGGAAGAGCGCCCATGACCTCCATCACCCCGACACGCCTGTCCGACGGGCGAGAGCTGATCTACTTCGATGCGCTCGAGGGCAGTGCCGCCCGGCACCGCGACGCGGCAGCCACCCATGACACCCGCGGGCTCCCGCCGCGCGGGCCGGCCGGGACCGCGCGCTACGACGCCCTGACCGGCGAGTGGATCGCGGTCGCCGCGCACCGCCAGTCCCGGACGCACCTGCCACCCGCGGACCAGTGCCCGCTGTGCCCCACGACGCCCTCGAACCTGTCGGAGATCCCCACCGACTACGAGGTCGTGGTGTTCGAGAACCGCTTCTCCTCCTTCGGCCCGGATCTCGGCGACCTGCCGGCCACCCCGGAATGGGGTACGACGGCGCCGGCGTACGGACGGTGCGAAGTGGTGGCCTTCGACTCCGCACACGAGGGCTCCTTCGGCTCCCTCAGCCCGCAACGCGCCAGGACCGTCATCGACGCCTGGGCCCATCGCACGGAGGCGCTGTCCGCGATGCCCGGGATCAAGCAGGTCTTCTGCTTCGAGAACCGCGGCGCGGACATCGGTGTGACCCTGCTGCACCCCCACGGCCAGATCTACGCCTACCCGTTCATCCCGCCCCGCGCTGCGACCCTCGCGGCCCGGGCGGCCGAGTTCTTCGAGGCCTCGGGCGGGAAGCAGACGCTCCTGGGCCACGCCCTGGCCGCCGAGCGGGACTCGGGAGACCGTATGGTGATCGAGGGAGAGCACTTCAGCGCCTTCGTCCCGTTCGCGGCACGCTGGCCGCTCGAGGTGCACCTGGTCCCCCACCGCCGGGTGGCGGACATCGCGGGCCTGACCGGCGAGGAACGGGACGAGCTCACCACGGTCTACCTGGAGCTCCTGGGCAGACTGGACGCCCTCTATCCCACCCCCACGCCGTACATCGCGGCGTGGCAGCAGGCACCGGTCGACGACGCCCTCCGGCCCGCGAGCTATCTGCACCTCCAGCTGACCTCGCCCCGCCGCGCCGCCGACAAGCTGAAGTTCCTGGCAGGCTCGGAAGCCGCCATGGGGGCTTTCATCAACGACACCACCCCGGAGAAGGTCGCGGAAGCACTGCGCGGCGCCACTCCCGCCACCGCCCGGAAGGACTCCGCATGACCTCCACACCCACCGACCTCGCAGCCGCCTTCACGGACCGCTTCGGCGGCGAACCGGACGGCCTCTGGTCCGCTCCGGGACGTGTGAACGTGATCGGCGAGCACACCGACTACAACGACGGCTTCGTGCTGCCGTTCGCCATCAAGCACTCGACGACGGTCGCGGCCGCCGTGCGCCCGGACCGGATCGTGCGGGTCGCGTCGACGTTCGCACCCGATGACGCTCCGGTGCCGGCCGATCTCGACTCCCTGGCGGAGGGGGGCGTCGAGGGCTGGGCGGCTTATCCGCTCGGCGTCCTCTGGGCCCTCGAGCAGTCGGGTCACCGCTGCCCCGGGATGGACCTCCTCGTCGACTCGTCCGTACCGGTCGGCGCCGGGCTCTCCTCGTCCGCGGCGCTCGAGTGCTCCGTCGCCGTCGCCGCGAACGAACTGTCGGATGCCGGGGTCTCCCGGCGCGAGCTCGCGGCGATCGGACAGCTCGCCGAGAACCGCATGGTGGGCGCACCCACCGGCATCATGGACCAGTCCGCATCACTGCTCGGCGAGGCCGGGCACGCGGTCTTCCTCGACTGCCGCACCACCGAGTCACGGCTCGTGCCGCTCGACCTGGAGGGCGCCGGACTGGAGCTCATGGTCATCGACACGCGCGTCAGCCATTCGCACTCCACGGGTGGTTACGCGGCGCGCCGCCGCTCCTGCGAACTCGGTGCCGAGCTCATGGGGGTCCCGGCGCTCCGGGACCTGTCGGTCAAGGACCTGGCCAAGGCCGCGGGCGTCCTGGACGAGGAGACGTTCCGGCGCGTCCGGCACATCGTGACCGAGAACGCCCGGGTGTGGAGGACACCGTCAAGGTGCTCACCGAGAAGGGACCGGCGGAGATCGGGCCACTCCTCGTGGCGAGCCACGCCTCGATGCGGGACGACTTCGAGATCTCCTGTGCGGAACTGGACACGGCCGTGGACGCGGCGCTCGACGCGGGAGCCATCGGCGCCCGCATGACGGGCGGCGGTTTCGGTGGAGCCGCGATCGCCCTGGCACGTGTCGGGGACGTCCCGGCCATCCGGCACGCCGTGGAAGCCGCCTTCGCCGCGGCCGGTTTCCGTGCACCGGTCATCTTCAGCGTCCTGCCCGGTGCGGGTGCGGCCCGGATCGCCTGACAGCTCCCGGGAACGCAGAGGGGCCCGCAACCGTCCGGTTGCGGGCCCCTCTGCTTGTGATCTGCCTCGGCCGGCCGGCCGGGCATCCAAGTGTTACTCGTCGCCTCGAAGGATCGCAATGAGGCGGATGAATTCCACGTAGAGCCACACGAGCGTGACGGTGAGACCGAACGCGGCCGTCCACGAGTACTTCATCGGGGCACCCTGCCGGACACCCTCGCTGATCGAGGTGAAGTCGATGATCAGCGAGAAGGCTGCCAGGCCGATGGCGAAGACACCGACGAGGACACCGAGGGGGATGCCGAAGATCTCGGCACCACGAAGGCCCCAGGGGATCACTCGTCACGCCGAACAGCATCAGGCCGAGGTTCAGCAGGGAGAAGGCCGCATAGCTGATGATCGCGATCATAAAGAACTTCATGGCACGTGGCGTCGCACGGACCTTGCCGCTCTTGAACAGGGCGAGGGTGACGCCGAAGACGACCAGCGTTCCCAGCAGCGCCTGGATCGCGATGCCCGGGAACATGCTTTCGAGGAACATGGTCAGGCCGCCGAGGAAGAGGCCCTCGAGGCCCGCGTAGGCCAGGATCAGCGCAGGCGACGGCTCACGCTTGAAGGAGTTGACGAGACCGAGCACGAAACCGCCGAGGGCACCCAGCACCATGAGGGGAAGGGCGAGGCCCGGAAGGAGGAACGCAGGAATCGCGGCTCCCACCAGGACGACACCCAGGGACAGGAGCGTCTTGACGATCACGTCGTCGAACGTCATCCGGCCCGTCTGGGCGGGGCCGGCGGACGGCTGGTTGTACATGTGCTCCAACTGCTGCTGGTTCGCGACGGTCTGACCCGCGTAGGTCGTGGTACCGAAGCCTGCAGACGAGTTGCCCCGGGTAGCGGAACGGAAATTCTTCCCGTTGAAAACCGGATTACCGCCAAGTGCCATTTCTGTAGTCCTCCAATAGGGGGCTGAGTGTTGTTGAAACCCTACCAATCCCAACGGTCCGGCCGCGGGTTTGTTCCCGGGCAGCCGACCGGGCAGGAGGGACGGCGGCCGGAATTACAACACCAAGGGCCCTTGGTAAAACTTTCGTTACCGAATCGCTACCTCGTCTCGATGCTTTTGCGAAATCACGAAACATGCCGCTAGTAACATGATCCCCACGCCCGTGACACTCGTCACAACTGATGATCCCGTCGGCTCGCCGCCGGGCCTGCCCCCACCGTGGAGGTTCCCATTTTGATTCCCCTATCGACGCCTGCACGGATCAGGAGGTCCCTGCTGCTGGTACTCGGACTCCTGGCTACCGTGCTGCTCGGCGCCCCTGCGGCGCAGGCGTCTCCCCAGCTGCCCGACCAGGCACTGCACCAGGTCCAGACCGCCGGCACCGTCCAGGCGCAGGAGTTCGACAACCGGATCGGCGGCGTGCTCCGCGGCGCCGACGGTCCGATCGCCGACGTCACCGTCACCGCCACCGGCAACGGGTTCGAGGGGGAGGCCACGTCCGGCCCCAACGGCGCCTGGAGCATCGGAGTGCCCGAGCAGGGCACCTACGAGGTGGCCATCGACGAGGACACCCTTCCCGAGGGCATCGCCCTGGCGGAGGGGCAGGAGAATCCCCGCCAGGTCACCTTCGCCAACACCTCCAGCGCCACCACGCTGTTCCTCTTCGGCGAGGGCATCGTCGCCCAGCAGACCTCGTTCCTGGAGACACTCGCCGAACGCGCGCTCGCCGGCTTCAGTTTCGGCCTGCTGCTAGCCCTGAGCGCCGTCGGCCTGTCACTGATCTTCGGTACCACGGGGCTCACCAACTTCGCCCACGGTGAGATGGTCACCCTCGGCGCGGTCCTGGCCTTCGCCTTCGCCGCCGCAGGCCTCCCGATCGCCGTCGCCATCGTGCTCGCGGTCCTCGGCGGCGGACTCCTCGGCTACGTCCAGGACGCCGGGCTGTGGAAGCCCCTCCGCCGGCGCGGCACGGGACTCGTCCCGATGATGATCGTCAGCATCGGCTTCGCGCTGGCACTGCGCTACATCATCCAGTTCTTCTTCGGCGGCGCGACACAGCAGCTGCCCGGCTCCCAGAGCCAGATCATCGACCTCGGCTCCATCTCGATCTCGCGCAACAACCTGACGTCGCTGATCGTGAGCCTCGTGATCATCCTGGCGGTCGCATTCCTGCTCCTGCGGACCCGCATCGGCAAGGCCACCCGCGCGGTCGCCGACAACCCCGGCCTCGCAGCCGCGTCCGGCATCGACGTGGACCGCGTCATCCGGATCGTCTGGGTCATGGGCGGCATGCTCGCCGCACTCGGCGGGATCCTCTGGGCCTACTACCGCCCCGGCGTCTCCTACAACATGGGGCAGCAGATCCTGCTGCTCATCTTCGCCGGCGTCACGCTCGGTGGCCTGGGCACCGTCTTCGGTGCGCTGGTCGGCTCCATCATCGTCGGGTTGTTCGTGGAGATCTCCACGATCTGGCTCGAGGCAGACCTCAAATACGTGGGAGCGCTGCTGATCATGATTCTCGTGCTCCTGTTCCGGCCGCAGGGTATCCTCGGCCGCCGAGAGCGCATAGGTTAGGGGCTCTTCATGGACTTCGGAAACATCCTCATCAACGCGTTCGGCGAACTGATCAGCCCGACGACGGCCGCCTACGCGCTCGCCGCACTCGGCCTCGCCGTCCACTTCGGCTACTCGGGCCTGCTGAACTTCGGCCAGGCCGGGTTCATGGCCGTCGGTGCCTACGGGTACGCCATCTCGACGCTCAGCTTCAACGCGCCGCTGCCCGTGGCCGTCCTCGTGGCACTGCTGGCCTCGGTGGTCTTCGCGATCGTGCTCGGCATCCCCACCCTCCGCCTGCGGGCGGACTACCTCGCCATCGTGACCATCGCGGCGGCGGAGATCATCCGCTACATCGTCACGACCAACGGCCTCACCGACATCACGGGTTCGGCCAACGGACTCGCGGCGTTCGAGGGCGGCTTCTACGGGCTGAACCCGTTCCCGCCGGGCACCTACAACATCGGGCCGCTCGGCATGAACGAGCGGGACTTCTGGATCCGCATCGTCGGCTGGGCCGTCGTCATCATCGCCTGCGTCGTCGTGTGGCTCCTGATGCGCAGCCCCTGGGGCCGGGTGCTCAAGGGCATCCGCGAGGACGAGAACGCGGTGCGCTCGCTCGGGAAGAACGTCTACGCCTACAAGATGCAGGCACTCGTGATCGGCGGTGTCCTCGGCTCGCTGGCGGGCATCATCTTCACCCTGCCGCGCGGCGCCGTGCAGCCCGCGAACTACGCGACCGAGCTGACGTTCTTCCTCTACACCTGCCTCCTCCTCGGCGGCATGGCCACTGTCCTCGGACCCGTCATCGGGGCGATGATCTTCTGGGTGGTGCTTTCGTTGACGCAGGGACTCCTGTACGGCGCGATCGAGGTCGGCGCCATCACGTTCCTGTCCAATTCGCAGGCGGGTCAGCTGCGCTACATCCTCGTGGGTGTCGCACTGATGCTGCTCATGGTCTTCAGGCCGCAGGGCGTCCTGGGTAACAAGAAGGAGTTGGCGTTCGCATGACCGGCAACAACGGCGACAGCAACAGCAACGGCACGACGGGTAGCACCGCCGGGCATGCCGACGGCCCGGGCGGCGCCCATGCGGCAGGCGTCCCGGCAGACGGCGGTGGTCCGGCCCCCGCGGCAGGAGTGCCGCACGACCACATGACGGACTCCGGGCCGATCGCCACGGAGGCGGCCGGCCCCGGGTGCCGCAAACGCGACCCCATCGTCGTCGCCCGGAACGTCACGCGCAGCTTCGGCGGCATCAACGCCGTCGACGTCGAGCATCTCGAGATCCCGCGGCACAAGATCACGGCCCTGATCGGTCCCAACGGCGCCGGGAAGACCACCCTGTTCAACCTGCTGACGGGCTTCGACGTGCCGAACAGCGGCGACTGGGAGTTCGACGGCAAGCCCCTGGCGAAGGTCGCCTCGCACAAGGTGGCACGCATGGGCATGGTCCGCACGTTCCAGCTGACGAAGGTCATGGGCAAGCTCACCGTCATGGAGAACATGCGGCTCGGCGCGACGGACCAGCCGGGCGAGAGCCTGGCCCGGGCCCTCTTCAAGGGGATCTGGGGCGGGCGTGAACGCGAGATCACCCAGCAGGCCGAGGTGCTGCTCACGAAGTTCAAGCTCGACGCGAAACGGGACGACTACGCCGCCTCGCTCTCCGGCGGGCAGCGCAAGCTCCTCGAGATGGCCCGGGCTCTCATGGTCCGGCCTCGGCTCGTGATGCTCGACGAGCCGATGGCGGGCGTCAACCCGGCGCTCACGCAGTCGCTCCTCGACCACATCAAGAACCTGAAGTCGGAGGGGATGACGGTCCTCTTCGTCGAGCACGACATGCACATGGTGCGCCACATCGCCGATTGGGTCGTCGTCATGGCCGAGGGCAAGGTCGTCGCCGAGGGTCCGCCGGACATCGTCATGAAGGACCAGGCGGTCATCGATGCGTACCTCGGCGCCCACCACGACGTCGACCTCGGAGACTCCACGGGCATCGAGCGCCTCGAGGAGGAGCTCGCGCACGACGAGGAGTCGGTGGTCGGTACGGAGGACGAGGGAATCCTCGGCCACGGCGTCACGGAGGTCGGCGGCGCCTACGCCGCGGGCTCGCACAAGGATGAGGAGACGAAGTGAGAGAGGAATTCGAGGGCGACTCGGTGGTCAAGGTCACCGACCTCGTCGCGGGCTACATCCCCGGCGTGAACATCCTGAACGGCTGCAGCATCGAGGCACGGCGCGGTGAGCTCATCGGCATCATCGGTCCCAACGGAGCCGGCAAGTCGACGCTCCTGAAGGCGATGTTCGGTCTCGTGAAGGTCCATTCCGGCACCGTCGTGGTGCGTGGGCAGGACCTCACGGGCCTGAAGGCGAACCGGCTCGTCAGCCGGGGCGTCGGCTTCGTGCCGCAGAACAACAACGTCTTCGGCACGCTGACCATCGAGGAGAACCTCCAGATGGGCATGTACCAGCGGCCCAAGGACTTCAAGGAACGCTTCGACTTCGTGGCGGGACTCTTCCCGGAACTGGGCAAGCGCAAGGCGCAGCGGGCCGGCTCGCTGTCGGGTGGCGAACGCCAGATGGTCGCCATGGGCCGCGCGCTCATGATGGACCCCGCCGTCCTGCTGCTGGACGAGCCCTCGGCGGGCCTCTCCCCCGTCAAGCAGGACGAGACGTTCCTCCGGGTGCACGAGATCAACCGCGCAGGTGTCTCGGTGATCATGGTGGAGCAGAACGCGCGCCGGTGCCTCCAGATCTGCGACCGCGCCTACGTGCTGGACCAGGGCAAGGACGCATACACGGGAACGGGCCGTGAACTGATGAAGGACCCGAAGGTCATCCAGCTGTACCTCGGCACGCTCGCGGACACCGCCTGAGCCGGCTCCGGTGATCCACCGGGTGCCGGAGTGACCCGGGTGCAAAGCGCAAGGGGTGGGCGGAACCGGCAGCGGTTCCGCCCACAGCCGTTTAATGGCCGCTACGTTGGGGGAAGAGGAACGGGACAGGACGACGGAAGGATGCCGGGCACATGGCAGGACTGGTCAGCACCACGATCGGCAAGGGGTTCGAGGTCCTGTTCCGCGGCATCAAGCACGTACGCCGGCACCGCCCCATCCATGCGCGGGGACTGAGGCTCGTCGGCGAGGTCGAGGTCCACGACCACGGCCTCCGCAGCGGGATCTCCTGGATCGACCAGCCGAGCACGGGCCCGGCCACGGCACGGGTCTCGCGGTCGGCGGGGACTCCGGACGGGCTGCCGGACATCGTCGGCCTCGCCGTGCGGATCCATCATCCGGAGGCCGCACCGGCACCGTCGACGTTCTCGGACATCCTGCTGTCCTCGACCGGGTGGTCCTTCCCGGCGCGTTTCGCCCTGGTCCCCCGGCTCCGCACCTCACGGGCTCCCCTGACCACGATGATGCCGTACCGCGGCGAGCACGGCCCGGTGCTGCTCGGGGCCCGGACGCTCACCCCCTCGGGCCTGCCCTCCTCGCTGCGGGCGTTCCAGCGCACGCTGGCGACTGCTCCGTGGCAACTCGGCCTGTACTTCGCGACGCCGCGCGGTCCCTGGCAGCACTTCGGTACCCTGACGCTCCGCCTGGACCCGCAGGGTGAGGAGAAGGACCTGCGCTTCGACGCCGTGCTGCACCCTCTGGCCGGTGCAGGGACCTATGACTGGGCCCGCACCGTCCGCGAGCCCTCCTATGCCCTCTCCCGGCGCCGGCCAGGGGACGCCTGACCCGCCCTCCGCCGCGCGATCGACGCCGCGCAGCCTCGGCAATGCCGCACAGGCAAAGGCCCCGGTCACACCTTCCTGGGAAGGGTGGCCGGGGCCTCTACTGTCTGTCTCCGATCGGGCTGAGCCTAGAGCTTTCCGACCTCGGAACGGCTCGGCTGGGGCTTGTTCTCGGCGTCGTACTCGTAGATACCGATGGCTGCCTCGGTGGGGTCACCCTTCTCGTTGAAGGAGACGGGACCGGAGATGCCGTCGTAGTCGATGTCCTCACCGTTGCGCAGGAGCGTGACGCAGCCGGCGAAGTCGAAGCACTTGGTGCCGTCCTTCGAGACGGACTCGAGCTGCTTCGCGATCTCCGTGCCCTCGACGCTTCCCGCTGCCTCGGAAGCCAGCGCGATGAGGTTCACGGCGTCGTAGCTCTCCCCGGCGTACGCGTAGCTGGTCAGGTTCGGATCGACGGTTGCGAGGGCTTCCTGGAAGCCGGTTCCGGTGAAGGGGCCGGGGATGGTGCCCTGGGCTCCTTCGAGGGTCCCGTGATCGAGGTCTGCGCTGTAGTCGGAGGTGTTGCCGTCGACCATGAACAGCGTGCTGGCGTCGATGCCCTTGGCGACGAGCAGCGGGACGATGCTCTTGGCCTCGTCGAAGCTGATGAGCACGATCGCGTCGGGCTTCGCCGCAGCGATGGCGTCCACCTGGCTGGAGAACTGCGAGTCGCCGGTGTTGAACATCTCGTTGGCGACGACCTGGCCGCCGGCCGCCTCGACGGTCTCCTGGATGTTGCTCTGCAGACCGGTGCCGTAGGAGTCGTTCAGGGTGATCATGCCGACCGTCTGGGCGCCACAGGTCATGATGTAGTTGCCGAGCGTGCGGCCCTGGAGCACATCCGAGGGAGCGGTGCGGAAGTACAGGCCGTTGTCGTCCCAGTCGGTGAACTCCGGCGAGGTATTGGCGGGCGAGAACTGCACCACGCCGGCACCGGTGATCTGGTTGATGACGGTCTTCGAGACACCGGACGATGCGGCGCCGACGATGGCGCTGACGTTCTGCGAGAGCAGGTCGGTCACGGACTGGGTCGCGATGTCGGTCGTGGTGTCGCCGGAGTCGCGGTGCGTGATCGAGATGTCCTGGCCCAGCACGCCGCCGGCGGCGTTGACTTCCTCGACGGCGAGGTTGACGCCCGCGATCTCGGGCGGGCCGAGGAACGCGAGCGTTCCGGTGGTCGGCAGGATGGAGCCGAGCTTGAGCGGCTCAGGGCTCGTGGTCTTGCTCGCCGGTACGGCTGCGGGGTCACCCTTTTCGCCCTGCTCCTCGCCGGCGCCGCCCTCGCTCTCGGGACAGGCCAGTGCAGAGGTGCCGGCAGCAGCGGTGGTCTCGGTGTCGCCACCCTCGGCCTCGGAACCCGTGGTCCCGCCGCCACCGCAGCCGGAGGCAAAGAGCGCGATGCCCAGGCTCAGGGCAGCGACCTTTGCCGCGCGCGGGGCATTCTCCCCGATGCCGAACCGCGCGGAGTTGCGTGATGCAGTCATTGATTAGTCTCCTCGACCGAAAGGCTCTTGCCGCCTTTGACGCGATTGCCAGGTGTTCCTGGCTTGTAGGAAAAACTAATGCAAATTTGTGTCTCAGATAAGGGAATCGGGTTACATCCTTGTAACGCTCCTCACAGGACCCGGAACCCGGTCTTGACAGTGGGCGCTGCTCAGTTCACTGCCTATCGACGACCGGCGGTCGCGCCGTTCGGACGGGACGGCGGGCCGTGGACCGGGAGTGCCCCAGCAGGGACTCGAACCCTGACTGAACAGATTTTAAGTCTGCTGCCTCTGCCATTGGGCTACTGGGGCCGGCCAGCCGGTCAAGCGTACCGCGGACGCGCGGACCTCCCGGAACGCGCTCGACGAAGAACGACGGCGACCCCCGGAAAGGCGGTCGCCGTCGTTCTTCCTGTTGGTGCTGCGCTCCGTCAGGCGGAAGCCTTGGCCGATGCGGCCTTGCCTGCCGGCGTGGGCGGCTGGCTCTGCAGCGCCGTGTCCTTCTTCGGCGGCGGCGTGGCCGCTTCGCGGAACTGGCGGCGTGGCTCCTGCAGGTCGGAGAGCGGGGCGAGGTCGCGGCCGAACAGGAAGCTCATGCTCCAGTTGACGATCACGCGGGCCTTGCGCTCGTACATGGGCATCGCGAAGCCGTGGTAGCCACGGTGTGCGAGCCAGGCGGGGAAGCCCTTCATGCCGAAGCCCATGATGTTCGCGACACCCTTGAACTGGCCGAAGCCTGCCACTGCGCCGAGGTTCGTGTGGCGGTACTCCGTGACCTCGCCGACGCCGTAGTTGGCGGCGAGGATGTTGGCGGCGAGCAGCTTGGCCTGGCGCACGGCGTGCTGGGCGTTCGGGACACAGAAGCCACCGACTCCTCCGCCGGTGAGGTCCGGGACGGCGGCGACGTCGCCGGCGGTCCAGGCGTGCTCGATGGGTCCGTCGTCGCCCGTGATGCGCAGCTCGGCGGTGGCACGGACGCGGCCGCGCTCGTCGACCGGGAAGTCGGTGGACCGGACCACGGGGTTGGCCTGGACGCCTGCGGTCCACAGGAGCGTGTCCGTCTCGAACTCGTCGGCTGCGCTCTTGTCCGGCATGTTGATGAGCTTGAGGGTGCCGTCGACGGCACTGGAGAGCGACGTGTTGAGCAGGACCTCGATCTCGCGGGAGCGGAGGTGCTCCACGACCCATTCGGCCTGCTCGGCCGTCACCTCGGGCATGATGCGACCCATCGCCTCGACGAGGACGAAGCGCAGGTCGGAGCGGCTGAGGCGGGCGTTGGCCTTGACGGCGTCACGGGCCGCATCCTCCATCTCGGTGATGGCCTCGATACCGGCGAACCCGCCACCGACGACGACGAAGGTCAGGGCGCGGTCGCGCTCCGGGCCGGCGGGCATGACGGAGCCGGTCTCGATGCGTTCGAGCATCCGGTCGCGCAGGGCGACGGCCTCCTCGATGGTCTTGAGGCCGATGCCCTGGTCCTTCAGGCCGTCGATCGGAAAGGTCCGCGTGATGGAGCCGGCGGCGACGACGACGTCGGTGTAGCCGAGCTCGAAGGACTGTCCGCCGCCCGTCGGCTCGATGGTGGCCGTGCGGCCGGCGTGGTTGATCGAGGTGACCTTGCCGGAGATCAGTTCCGTCTTCCGCAGGTGCTTGCGGTGGGACACGATCGCGTGGCGCGGCTCGATGCTGCCGGCGGCGACCTCGGGGAGGAACGGCTGGTAGGTCATGTAGGGCAGCGGATCGACCAGCGTGACGATTCCGCCGTGGTCCTTGACCTTTTTCTGCAGCCTGTGCGCGACGTAGAGGCCTACGTAACCGCCGCCGACGACGAGGATGCGCGGGCGGTCCGAGAAGTGTGGGTTCGATGCCATGTCCCCGATGCTACCGGACTTTGTGAAAATCTTCACTAGCTCGGCGGCGGACCCGGAACCCCTCGTGCTCCCCGCTCGTTCCCGCGTGCCGGGACCCTCTCGACCGGGTCCGGGGCGTCCTCGGACGACGCAGCCTCGCGACTCCTCACCCGGGCCACGTGCAGCCCCCCGCCCGCCAGGACGGCGAGCATCAGGGCGCCGGATCCGAGGACGACGACGGCGGGCACGGTGTGGACCGATGCCAGCGGGTCCTCGGCCGTCGGCGCCGGCGGCGGGGGGATCACCTCTGCGGCCGGGAGGTCCGGCGGGGCGGGCAGGGGTGTGGGTGGCGATCCCCCGCGCCGGTAGAGCTGGATCCACTCCGCCATGCTGCCGAGCCTGTTCTCCTCGGGCACCGCCAGGTCCTCCCCGACGGCGGCGGCGACGTCGAGGACGCCGTACCCGTAGAGCGTGTCGAACCCCGGGCTGCCGGCATCGCGCGCGGTGTCGACGATGCGGTTGACGACCTGTGCCGCCGAGAGCTCGGGGTACCTGGACCGGATGAGGGCGGCGACGCCGGAGACGAGCGGGGCCGCGCCGGAGGTGCCGGACCAGTCGGCGTAGAAGCCTCCGGGCAGGCCTCCGACGAGGTTCTCCGACGGAGCCGCGACCGCGATGCTGATCCCCTCCGAGGACGCCTCGGCGCTGGCGACGCCGGACCGGTCGAGCCCCGCGACCGCGAGGACGCCAGGTATCGTCGCGGGCGCGCCGACCTGGGTCAGTCCCCCGGCCCGGTTGCCGGCGGCGGCGACGATGACGACGTCGTTCTGCTCCGCGTACAGGAAGGCCGCGTCCCAGCTCTCCGGCCAGGCGGTACTGGTACTGCCGAGCGACATGTTGATGACGTCCGCGCCGTTGTCCACGGCCCAGCGGACGGCGGCCGGTACCTGCTCGTCCACCGTCACGCCCGCGGGGTTGGGGCCGCTGTTCTGCCCCTCGATCCACACCGAGACGGCGAGCAGGTCCGCTTTCGGTGCTACTCCCACGATGCCGTCCGGCCCCTCGCCGTACTGGCCGAAGGGCTCGCGCGCAGGCGTGGCTTTCGCCGTGCTGTCGCCGGACGGTCCGGCCGACGGTTCCGCCTGCTCCGGTGCGGCGGTGTGCCCGCGTCCGGCCAGGAGGGTCGCGACGAGGGTGCCGTGGCCGGGTACCTCCCCGATGCCGAGCTGCCCCCGCGGATCGCCCGCACCGGAGGCATCCGTGCCGCCCACCACGGCACCGGCGAGATCGGGATGGTTCCCGTCGATCCCGCTGTCGATCACGGCCACCGTGACGCCTTCGCCCTGCGTGCTCCTCCACGCCTCGGCGATGCCGTAGTCCTCGAGCCAGTACTCCTTGGCACGCACCTCGTCCGCCGCGGCGGGCACCGCGGCCGGCAGCAGGGCCGCCAGACCGGCGACGACGGCGGCCCCGGTCCGCACGGCGAGGCGCCGTCGGGTGCACATCAGCTCACCGTTCCCGCTCCGCGATGCCGAGGGCTATCCCGTCGAGGATGTCGTGCTCGCTCGTGACCGCCGTCGCGACCCGGCCGTCCGTGACGTCGGCGACGCGCTCCACGATCGACCTCCAGATGAGCGCTCCCGCACCGATCACGTCGACGCGGCCGGGGTGCATGTAGGGCAGCGCGGCCCGTTCCTGCCGTGTCATGTGCAGGAGGTCCGCTGCCGCCGCCGAGACCACCGGGATCGGCAGCTCCGCGCCGTGGATCCGCTCCGGCTGGTAGGACGGGAGCCCGAGGGCGTGCGCGGTGACCGTGGTGACGCTCCCCGCGACGCCGACGATCTTCGTGATCCTGTCCAGGGGGACCTGCGCCGCGGCCTCGTCCATCATGCGGCCGACCTCCGCCTCCATCGCCGCGGCCTGCTCCGGCGTCGGGGGGTCGTCCCGCAGGAAGCGCTCGGTGTAGCGGACGCATCCCATGTCGGTGCTCCGCGCGGCGATGAGGCCGCCCGTCGTCCCGGCCACGAACTCCGTGCTCCCCCCGCCGAGGTCGATCACCAGGACCGTCTCGTCGCGGGCCGCCTCGAGGACACTCACGGCGCCGGCGAAGGACAGCCTCGCCTCCTCGTCGCCGGAGACGACCTCCGGCTCGACGCCCAGCCGAGCCCGGATGCCGTCGACGAAATCCTGGCGGTTCTCGGCGTCGCGGGACGCCGACGTCGCGACGAACCGCACCGGCGGGTTGCCGTGTCGGATGATGAGCTCCGCATACTCCTCGGTGGCGGCGAAGGTCCGCGCGAGCGCCGCCTCCGAGAGGCGACCGGTCGCATCGACCCCCTCGCCGAGGCGCACCACGCGCATGAGTCGTTCGACGTCGGTGAGGACCCCGTCCGCGACGTCCGCGATCAGGAGTCGGATGGAATTGGTGCCGCAGTCGATGGCAGCTGTACGCATTACTTCTCCTCGGTGGCGCCGCTGGGTGCTGGAGCGGTGGTGGAAGCGGCGGTGCCGACGGTGTCCGCCCCGTCGACCTGCCGGCTCGCGTCCGCCGGTCCGTGCGGTTCCGCTCCGCGGCGGCGCGCCGCCCGCTTCGCCTCCAGCTCCTCGGGGCTGAGGCCCTGGGTCCTGGTGTGCCGGCTGAGATCGGCGTGGGGTGCCTGGCCCGTGGTGTCCCAGGCGCCGTCGCAGGAGCAGTGCTCCGGCGTCCACCACGGTGCGATGCGTGCGATCGCCTCGTCGCCCAGCGGATTCACCCCGTGACCGGCCGCGAGGGCGTGGCCCACGAGGACGTGCAGGCACTTGACGCGGGTGGGCATGCCGCCGGCCGAGACACCGTCGATCTCGGGGAACGGGCCCGTCCCGGCCCGCCGCCCGACGGCGTCGCGCGCGGCCAGGTAGGCCCCGTGGGCGGCCCGGTACCGCTCGGCGAGCCCGGCGTCGGCGGTCAGCCGGTCGCTCATCTCGGTCATGGCGCCGTCGGCCTCGAGCCGGGACACGGCGGAGGTGACCACGGGATGGCTGAGGTAGTAGGTGGTGGGGAACGGGATGCCGTTCGAGAGGCGGGGGGCGGTGGTGGCGACGAGAGGGTTGCCGCAGACGCATCGCGCCCCGATCTCGACGACGTCCCGGACGGGGCGGCCGAGCTGGCGGCTGAGGACGTCGAGGTCGCGTGCGCTGGGGGTCCGGGGATCCTGTCCCTCGGGAGCGCGCTCGTCGCGCTGGTCATGCTGGTGGTGGTGGGTCACGCTGTTCCTTCCTGAACGCTCCGGGGCGTACCGTTCGCGAGGGCGCCGGGGCGCTCAATCCGTCGCTGCGCGGGCGACCGAGCTCCAGAGGGAGTCGACCCAGGGCAGGTCGGCCGGGTCGACGGCCGATCCCTCGCCCGTGCTGTCCTCGATCCCGTCGGCGCCCTTGACCAGGTACCGGGTCTCGCCGGGCATCACGAGGAAGATGCGCTCGCGCGCCTGCTGCCGGACGAAGGCCGGGTCGTCCCAGCGGGCGAGCTCCGACTGGTAGTCCGCCTGCTCCTGCTGCTGCCGGGCGATGTCCGCACGGAGCGCATCGAGCTCCGCCTGCTGCTGCAGGTACCTGCTCACGGACGGCGCCAGCAGCACGATCACGGCGATGAGCACGACCGCGAGCGCCAGCAGGCGACCGGAGAAGGACTTCGCCGGGATCGGCGTCGCCTCCTCCGCCGGCTGGATGGCGGTCTCGGCACGACTGGCACCGAGCCGGCCGCGGCGGATGCTGCCGGCGAGCTGGGACCGTTCGGCGGCACGCGCCTCGGACGAGGACGACGGCTTCGGGGTTCCGTGCGGGGTTGGGGCCGCAGCCGGGCGCGCGGTGCGCGCCGGCGTCGTCCCCGCCGTTCCACCGGCGCCGCGCGGATCCTTCGTCGCGGAGGGTCCTGCGGCCCGCGGTGCAGTGGGCAGTGCGGATCCGGGGGGTCGCGGCCGGCCCGGGGCCGGCACATGGCCGCGGCCGGCCGTCCCTGAACCGGCCGGGGCTGCGGAGCCGGACGTCCGCGGGCCGTGGGCAGGGTCTGGCCCTTGGCCGTCCCGGGAGCCGGCCGTTCCTCCGCCACAGGCGTCGGACGGCCGGCTCGCGGCACGTTAGGGCGGCGGGCAGTCATGAAGCTCCTCGTCAATGCTTTCGCGTGTCGTCGCGTCGGATCCCTCGCGGGACCCGCTTAACGAGGGTAACCGCCCTGCCGATCAACTGCTGATCACCTAGGCCGTGAAACGCGGGAAGGCGCTGCGGCCGGCGTAGCGGGCGGCGTCGTCGAGCTCCTCCTCGATGCGCAGCAGCTGGTTGTACTTGGCGACCCGCTCGCTGCGAGCAGGAGCACCCGTCTTGATCTGGCCCGCATTGGTGGCCACGCAGATGTCGGCGATCGTGGTGTCCTCGGTCTCACCCGAACGGTGCGAGGTGATCGTCGTGTAGCCGGCGCGCTGCGCCATGGAGATGGCGTCGAGCGTCTCGGTGAGGGTGCCGATCTGGTTGACCTTCACCAGCAGCGAGTTGGCGGTCCGGTTCGAGATACCCTTGGCCAGGCGCACGGGGTTCGTGACGAAGAGGTCGTCGCCGACCAGCTGCACCTTGTCGCCGATCGAGTCCGTGAGGTGCTTCCAGCCCTCCCAGTCGTCCTCGTCGAGGGGGTCCTCGATGGAGACCAGCGGGTAGTCGCGGACGAGCTCCACGTAGTAGGCACTCATCTCCTCCGTGCTGAGGGCCTTGCCCTCGAACTGGTAGGCGCCGTCCTTGTAGAACTCGGAGGCGGCGACGTCGAGGGCGAACGCGATGTCGGTCCCCGGGGTGTAGCCCGCGCGCTCGACGGCGGTGGTGATGAGGTCCAGTGCGTCGCGGTTGGACGGCAGGTTGGGGGCGAATCCGCCCTCGTCGCCGAGGCCCGTGGCGAGGCCCTTCTCCTTCAGCACGGACTTCAGCTCGTGGTAGACCTCGACGCCCCAGCGGAGGCCCTCGGAGTAGGACTGTGCGCCGAGCGGCACGATCATGAACTCCTGGATGTCGACGTCCGAGTCGGCGTGCGAACCGCCGTTGAGGATGTTCATCAGGGGTACCGGCAGGACGTGCGCGTTCGGGCCGCCGAGGTAGCGGTAGAGCGGCAGAGCCGAGGACTCGGCGGCAGCGCGGGCGATGGCGAGGGAGACGCCCAGCATCGCGTTGGCGCCCAGGTTGGACTTGTTCTCCGTGCCGTCGAGGTCGATCATCGCCTGGTCGATGGCGCGCTGGTCCGCGGCGTCGAATCCGAGGAGTGCCGGCTGGATCTGCTCGATGACGGCCTCGACGGCCTGGAGGACGCCCTTGCCGAGGTAGCGGTCCTTCTCGCCGTCGCGGCGCTCGTTGGCCTCGAAGGCGCCGGTGGAGGCACCGGAGGGAACGGCGGCGCGGCCGAAGGTGTCGTCGTCGAGCAGGACCTCGACCTCGACCGTGGGGTTGCCGCGGGAATCGAGGATCTCCCTCGCGTGGATGGCGTCGATGATGGCCATGGATTTGCTCCTCTTCGTTGGAGTGTAGGGGTTCACATCATGTTGGGACGTCTTTGTCGGAGCAACGGAGGTGTTGCTCCCACCCTAGTTCACGTGCGTCCCGCACGTGGGGTGGATCACCCGCGTGTGACGCGGTGCTCCCCGTAGAATCACGCACCGCCGACGACGTCCTGCTGGTAGTCCAGCACGGCCCGGCGGAGGGCACGCTCGGGATCCACGCCGCTCGCCACGGCGCGCCGCGCCAGCTCCAGCAGTTCCCGGCCGAGCCCGGCTTCTCCTGCAGGGTCGGGACCGCCGTCGCCCCGCTCTCCCGCCCGTGCGAGCGTCTTGGCGGCGAAGGCGAGAGCAGGCAGGTGGTGCGGGATGCCGTCGAACGGGGAGGTGCGGGCCGGGCGCTCCTGCTGCTTGACGGCCTGCCACGTGGCGACGATGTCCGCGACCGGTCCGGCGGGACCGCCGCGCAGGGCACCGTCCGGCGAGAACACGTGGGGATTCCGGCGCACGAGCTTGGCGGTCAGCCCCTCCGCGACCTCGGCGAGCCCGAAGGAACCGCCCTCGGCCTGCAGCTGTGCGTGGAGGATGACCTGGAAGAGCACGTCACCCAGTTCCCCGCGCAGTTCGTCGAGCAGCTCCGGCGACGGCCGCTCCGCACGGGCGACGTCGTCGACCGCCTCGTAGAGCTCGTACGTCTCCTCGACGAGGTACTCGAGCAGCGACGCCGGCTCCAGCGCGGCCGTCCACGGGCAGTGTCGGCGGAGGAGGTCCACCACCTCCACCAGGCGTTCGACCGCCGCACCCGGAGGCCTTCCGGGCGCGGCTCCGGGCCGCGCCGCTGCTGCGTCCGTCACCGGATCGGCTATGCGGTGGCCCGGCCCGCGGCCCTGTCGAAGCTCGCGGTGATGTGCTCGGCCAGGGCTTCGCGGTCCTCGAGCGGCAGGAACGCGGCGTCCACCGCGTTGAGGGTCAGTTCGAGCAGGTCGCCGAGGTCGTAGCCGAACGTGTCGACGAGCAGTTCGAACTCGCCCGTCAGGGTCACACCGCTCATGAGGCGGTTGTCGGTGTTCACGGTGACCTTGAAGCCCAGCTGGTACAGCAGGTCGAAGGGGTGGGTGTCGATCGTGTCCCCGAAGGCCGCGATGGCGCCGGTCTGCAGGTTCGACGACGGGCACAGCTCGAGCGGGATGCCGCGGTCGCGGACCCAGGCGGCGATGCGGCCCAGGGTGGCGATGCCGACCTCCTCGCCGTCGGCGGCGTCGTCGTCCGCCGACTCCTCGATCTCGATGTCCTCGGCGATGCGGACGCCGTGACCGAGGCGCAGCGCTCGGCCCGCGACGAGGGCGTCCTGGATGCTGTCCAGCCCGGCCGCCTCTCCCGCGTGGACGGTCGCCGGGAACTGCTCGGAGGCGAGGTACGTGAAGGCGTCGGCGAAGCGCGAGGGCAGGAAGCCGTTCTCCGCTCCGGCGATGTCGAAGCCGACGGCGCCGCGGTCGCGGTGGCGGACGGCGAGCTCTGCGATCTCCTGGCCGCGGTCGGCGTGCCGCATCGCCGTGATGAGCTGGCCCACCTGGATGACGCGTCCCGCGGCGATGGCCGCCGCGGCCCCCGCCTCGAGGCCCTCCTGGACCGCCTCGACGGCCTCGTCGAGCGTCAGGCCCTTCTGCGTGTGCTGCTCCGGCGCCCACCGCACTTCCCCGTAGACGACGCCGTCGAGCGCCAGGTCCTCGACGAACTCCCGGGCGACCCGCGTGAGCCCCTCCCGCGTCTGCATGACGGCGATGGTGTGGTCGAAGGTCTCGAGGTACCGCTCGAGGGATCCGGAGTCCGCGGACTCGCGGAACCAGGTCCCGAGCGATTCGGCGTCCGGCGCCGGCAGCTCGTGCCCGATGTCGGCGGCGAGCTCGAGGATGGTGGCCGGCCGCAGGCCGCCGTCGAGGTGGTCGTGGAGGGAGACCTTCGGCAGGGTCTGGATGTCGATGGCAGGGTCGTTCTTGGTCTGGGTCACGCCGTCAAGCCTACGCGATAGGCCTCACGGCGGGCTCGTCTCCCGGGCGGGCTCGGGCTCGTCCTGGCGCTCCTCGACGGCGGTCTGGAGCGGTGTGGACCCGCGGACGAGGGCGATCACGCGGTCCACGAGGAACCCGAGGGCGACGGCGATCCCGACGGCCACCGCGACGCCCAGCAGGTGGTTGTGCTGGAACCAGGTCCCGGCCACCGCGCCGACACCCACGGAGTAGCCGGCCCACACCAGGCCGGAGAGCGCCGTGAGCGCGACGAACCGGCGCTGCGAGTACCCGGTGGCCCCCGCCGTGAGGTTGACCGCCACGCGGCCGATCGGGATGAAGCGCGCCACCAGGATGAGCGACGCGGCCCGCTTCGAGAGTTCGTTCCCCGCCCAGGTGAAGGACCGCTGCATGCGCGGTCGCCTCATCCACCGGAAGCGCGTGGTGCCGATCGCCCTGCCGAAGCGGAAGGCGAGATTGTCGCCGAGGAACGCGCCCGTGGCCGCGACCAGGATCAGCAGCCACGGATCGGGCACGCCCTGGGTGAGGACGACGAGGGACGCGAGGCCGACGACGACGGACTCGCTGGGGATCGGCGGGAAGAAACCGTCCAGGACGCAGCACACCAGCACCAGGAGGTACACCCAGGGCTGCTCCGCGGCGGCGAGCACGAAGTCGCTGATGCCGTCGAGGCCACTGGTGATCGCATCCATGCTGGGGCTCCTCCGCCGGTACACCCCGTGCGACCCGCCACCAGGGTGGAGGCGGTCGTCGGAACGGGGCCGGACGCCCGCCGTCGCGGTGCCGGCGGGAACCGGACACCGCTGCCGCGCGCCTGTCGTCGACGCTACCGGCGGGTGCCGCCCCGGGTCGTCGACCTTGCGGGCGATCTGCGCCACGACCGGCCTCACCCCCAGGGATGAGGCCGGCGGTGCTTCCCCTAGGGGTTGCCCCGGAGGTGGCCCGGGCGGTCCTAGGCGATCCGGTCGAGGATGAGTTGCTGCGCCGGGCGGGAACCCTCCGGTGCGATCACGACGGCGTCGGCCAGCGCGTCCCGTGCACGGTCGAACTTGTCCGGGGTGTCCGTGAGCAGCGTCATCAGGGGCTCCCCCGCACGCACGTACGCTCCCGGCTTCGCGTGCAGCCGCACGCCCGCCCCCGCCTGCACCCGGTCCTCCTTGCGGGCGCGGCCTGCTCCGAGCCGCCATGCGGCGATGCCCACCGAGAGCGCGTCGAGGCCCACGAGCACGCCGTCGGCCGGCGCGAGGACGACCTCGGACTCCTTCGCCACGGGCAGGGTCGCGCGGGGGGGTCGCCGCCCTGCGCCTCGATCATCCTGTTCCAGACGTCCATGGCGCGTCCGTCCTTCAGCGCGGCGGCCGGGTCGGCGTCGTGCACGCCCGCGCATGCGAGCATCTCCTCGGCGAGGCGCACGGTGAGCTCGACGACGTCGGCCGGTCCGCCGCCGGCGAGGACCTCCACCGATTCCTCGACCTCGATGGCGTTGCCCGCCGTCAGTCCGAGGGGTGTGCTCATGTCGGTCAGGAGCGCCACGGTGTTCACGCCGGCGTCCTTGCCGAGGGCCACCATGGTCTCGGCGAGCTCGCGTGCCTGGTCGACGTCCTTCATGAAGGCCCCGCTGCCCACCTTCACGTCCAGGACCAGCGACCCGGTCCCCTCGGCGATCTTCTTGCTCATGATCGAGGACGCGATGAGGGGGATGGCCTCGACGGTCCCCGTGACGTCGCGCAGGGCATAGAGCTTCTTGTCCGCGGGGGCCAGTCCCGTCCCGGCGGCGCAGATGACCGCGCCCACCTCGGCGAGCTGGCGCAGCATGTCCTCGTTGCTGAGGTGCGCGCGCCAGCCGGGGATGGATTCCAGCTTGTCCAGGGTGCCTCCCGTGTGGCCGAGTCCGCGCCCGGAGAGCTGCGGCACGGCGACGCCGAAGACGGCGACGAGCGGGGCCAGCGGCAGGGTGATCTTGTCGCCGACGCCGCCGGTGGAGTGCTTGTCGCTGGTGGGGCGGCCGAGCGAGGAGAAGTCCATGCGCTCGCCGGAGGCGATCATGGCTGCGGTCCAGCGGGAGATCTCGGCGCGGTCCATGCCGTTGAGCAGGATCGCCATGTTGAGGGCGGACATCTGCTCGTCGGCGATGACGCCGCGCGTGTAGGCGTCGATGGTCCAGTCGATCTGCTCGGGCGAGAGCGTGCCCCGGTCGCGCTTGGTACGGATGATGTCGACGGCGTCGAAGGCTTCGGTCATGGCAAATCCTCGGATCGTGGGATGGTGGTGCGGCTCCTCGGAAGGGACCGGAAGGGGAGGGGGAAGAGGAGGGGCGCGGCCTGTCCGGCCGCGCCCCTTGATCAGGCGAGGTGCTGCGGCCCGAAGGCGTCCGGCAGGACCTCGTCCATGGTGCGGATGCCGCTGACGGTCATCAGCACCATGTCCGGCGCGCGGAACTCGTACAGCAGCTGGCGGCAGCGCCCGCACGGCATGAGCGTGTTGCCCTCGCCGTCCACGCAGCTGAACGCCCGGATACGCCCGCCGCCGCTCATGGCCAGCGCGCTCACGAGCGCGCACTCCGCGCACAGGGTCAGGCCGTAGGAGGCGTTCTCCACATTGCAGCCGGAGATGATCCGGCCGTCCTCGAGCAGGGCCGCCGCCCCCACCGGGTACTTCGAATAGGGGACGTAGGCGCGTTCCATGGCGTCCCTCGCCGTGGCGGCGAGGGAGTCCCAGGGGATCTCGTCGTCGGTCATGGTGCTGAGCCTCCTAGCCCTTGATGTACGGGATACCGCTGGCACCCGGTGCCCGCGAGCGGCCGACGAGCCCCGCGACCGCGAAGACCGTCACCACGTAGGGCAGCATGCGCAGGAACTGGTCCGGCACGGGCGTGCCGAGCAGGCTCAGCACGTTGGACAGGTTCGTGGCGAACCCGAACAGCAGCGCCGCGAAGAACGCCCCGATCGGGTTCCAGCGTCCGAAGATGAGGGCGGCGAGCGCGATGTAGCCCTGGCCGGCGGTCATGTCGCGGCCGAAGCCCGAGACCGCGACGAGCGTGAAGAAGGATCCTCCGACGCCCGCGACGACGCCCGCGAGCAGCACGTTGGTGAAGCGCATGCGGTTCACGTTGACGCCGAGGGTGTCGGCGGCCTTGGGGTGCTCGCCGACGGCGCGCGTGCGCAGGCCCCAGCGCGAGTGGTAGAGCGCCACGTAGACGACGGCCACCGCGACGTACATGAGGTAGCCCACGATGGTCTGCTGGAAGAGGATCGGGCCGATCACCGGGATGTCCGCGAGCAGCGGGATCTCGATCACGGGCAGGCGCGGCGGCGAGTTCCACCGCTCCGCGTCCTCGCTCAGCACGGCGGAGAACAGGAACCCGGTCAGCCCGGACACCAGGACGTTCAGCACGACGCCCACGATCACCTGGTTCACGACGTAGCGGATGCTGAAGACGGCGAGGACGAGGGACACGAGGACGCCCGCCACCGCCGCGGCGAGGAGGCCGACGAAGGCGCTCCCGGACAGCGACGCCGCGACCGCGGCCGCGAACGCGCCGAACAGCAGCTGGCCCTCGATCGCGATGTTCACGACGCCGGAGCGCTCGCACAGCACGCCCGAGAGCGAGCCGAAGATCAGCGGCACGGCCAGGGTGACGGATCCCGCGAGGAGACCGTAGAGGGCGACGTTGGGGGTGCGGGCGCTGCCGACGACCCACGTCAGGAACGCGACGAGGAACAGGACGGCGAAGACGGCCAGCACCCAGGCGGGGATCTTCCGCCCCGAGCGCGTGCGCAGGATCGCGAGGACGGCGAGGGCGATCATCGCGAGTGCCGCGATCCAGCCGATCACCGGAGCGGACACCACGATGGACGGCAGGACGATCGGGTCGTTCTCCTCCGACAGCCTGAACGTGACGTCGTTGCCCGGCGCTCCGAGCGCGAAGACGAGCAGGGCGAAGAGGGCGACGACGGAGAGGATGATCGGGTTCTTCCAGCTCCGCACGGTCGCGTCGCCGGCTGCGTTCTGGCGCTCGTCGCGAGCGGTGGTTGCTGTGCTCATGCTGCTGCTCCGGTCGAGGCTGGCGTGCGGGTTGGGGTGCCGCCCTTGCCCGTGCGCGCGGCGCCCGGTGCCGGGAGGCGGAACAGCGCGCGGACGAGCGGTGGCGCCGCGATGAACAGGACGATCAGCGACTGCACGACGAGGACGATGTCGATGCTCGTGCCGGTCGAGGCCTGCATGGCCACTTCCCCGGCGCGGAAGGCGCCGAAGAGGATGCCCGCCGCGAAGGTGCCCCACGGCGAGGACCGGCCGAGGAGTGCCACCGTGATCGCGTCGAAGCCGAAGCTCGCGGCGACGCCCGAGGTGAGCACCTTCTCGGTCCCGGAGACCTGGGCCACGCCGGCGAGGCCGGCGAGTGCTCCGGCGATGGCCATCGCGAGGATGTAGCCCCTGCTCACGTCGACGCCGGCGGTGCGGGCCGCGCTCGCGTTGGCGCCGACGGCACGGAGCTCGAAACCGACGGTCGACCGGTTGAGCAGCCACCAGACGAAGACGGTGGCCAGGACGGCGACGACGAAGCCCCAGTGGAGGCGGAACGCCGGACCGAGCAGCGGCGGGTACAGGGCGCTCGCGTCGAGCTGCGGGCTGATCGGGTTCGTCGAACCCGGCCGCTGGAACGCCGGGGTGCTCAGGAAGTACAGCACCAGGTTCGTCGCGATGTAGTTGAACATGATCGTCAGGATGACCTCGTGGGCGCCGGTGCGCGCCTTCAGGAGGCCCACGAGACCGGCCCAGACAGCGCCGCCGACCATCCCCGCGAGGATCACGAGCAGCAGGTGGAGGCCGACGGGCAGGTGCAGCGTGAAGCCGACCCAGCCCGCGAACGTGGCGCCGATCAGGATCTGTCCCTGGGCACCGATGTTGAAGAGGCCCGCCCGGAAGGCGAGGGCCACGCCGAGCCCCGCGCAGATCAGCGGGGTCGCGACGGTCAGGGTCTGCGTCAGGGGGTAGATCATCCGGGAGAAGGAATCTCCGCCGAAGTTGAAGACGGAGCCCTGGAAGAGCGCGAGGTAGGCGCTCGACGCGGCCGTCCAGGCAGCGCCGAGGGTGTCCTGCGGCCGGCTGAAGAAGTACGACGACGCCCGCGCCACGTTCTGGTCGGTGACCGCGATGAGCAGTCCGCCGAGGATCAGGGACAGCACCACCGACAGGAAGGCGACGAGCGCGTTCCCCGTCATGACGCGCTGCAGGAGCGTCGACTCCGGCGCCGGGCCGCGGCTCGCCGCCGGCGCGGGTACCGCCGGAGGGGGTACCTTCCCGTCTGCCGTCTCCACGGCGTTCTCGAGGCGCACCTCGTCCTGGCGTGCGGCTTCCTTCGCTTCCCGTCGGGTCGGCGGGGCGCCGCCGTCGGGAGCCGAGGATACCGGCCGGTCGTCCTGCGGGCTCACAGGTTTCCTCCTTGGATGTCGTGTGTCTGCGCCAGGGCTTCCTCGGCGGGCATGCCGGCCATCATCAGGCCGAGCACGTCGCGTGACACGGCCCCGGGGACGATCCCCATGAGACGGCCGCGGTAGAGCACCGCGATCCGGTCGGCGAGCTCGAGGACCTCGTCGAGCTCGGTGGAGACGATGATGACGGGCGTGCCGCCGTCGCGCTCCGCGACGATCCTGCGGTGCAGGAACTCGATGGAACCGACGTCGACGCCGCGTGTGGGCTGCGAGGCGATGAAGAGCTTGAGCGGCCGCGAGAACTCGCGGGCCATGACGACCTTCTGCTGGTTGCCGCCGGAGAGCGTGCCGGCGGCGGCGGACGCGGACTGCGTGCGCACGTCGTACTCGGCGATCTTCTCGTCGGCGTTCCTCTCGATGGCCGACGGCGACATCGAGAGTCCCTTCGCGAAGGGCGCGTCGTCGTACCGGTTGAGGATGAGGTTCTCGGCGACCGAGAACGTCCCGACGAGTCCCTCGACGCTGCGGTCCTCGGGGACGAAGCCGACGCCGGCGCGGATGACGTCCTTGACGCTGCGGCCGAGGAGTTCGTTCCCGCCGAGGGTGATCGATCCGGTCACGTGGTCCTGGAGGCCCATGATCGCTTCGGTGAGTTCGGTCTGGCCGTTGCCCTGCACGCCGGCGACGGCGAGGATCTCGCCCTCGGCGACCTCGAAGCTCAGGCCGTCCACGACGCGCTGCCCGTTCGGGGCCTGGACGGTGAGGTCCCGGAACCGGAACGTCACCTCGCCGGGCGCGGCGGGCCTCTTGTCCAGGGTCAGGCTGACCGCGCGCCCCACCATGAGCGACGCGAGTTCCGTCGTCGGGGCGCTGGGGTCGGCGGTCCCGACGACCTTGCCGCGGCGGACCACGGTGATCACGTCGGAGACCGCCTTGACCTCGCGGAGCTTGTGCGAGATGAAGACGATGGACTTGCCGTCCGCCTTGAGCTGCGCCATGATCCCGAGCAGTTCGTCGGTCTCCTTGGGCGTCAGGACGGCGGTCGGCTCGTCGAGGATGAGGACCTCCGCGTCGCGTACGAGCGCCTTGATGATCTCGACGCGCTGCTGGACCCCGACCGGCAGGTCCTCGACGACCGCGTCGGGATCGACGTCGAACCCGTACTGGTCGGAGATCTGCCGGATGCGCGTCCGGGTCTCCTGGAGATCGAGCATGCCGCCGGCCCTGGTGGCCTCATTGCCCAGCGCCACGTTCTCCGCGACGGTGAACACCGGCACCAGCATGAAGTGCTGGTGCACCATGCCGATCCCCGCGGCCATCGCGTCCCCCGGGCCCTTGAAGGTCACCGGCTCATCATTGACGCGGATCTCGCCCTCGGTGGGGTCGTAGAGGCCGTACAGCACGTTCATGAGCGTGGACTTGCCGGCCCCGTTCTCGCCGAGCAGGCTGTGGACCTGTCCCGGTTCCACGACGAGATCGATGGAGTCGTTGGCAACGAGCGATCCGAAGCGCTTCGTGATGCCGATCAGTTCGAGTTTCACAACCCAGCCTGTTCTGTTCTGTTGTCGTCGGTGGACGTCACCGGAAAGGATACCGGCCACGGCTCCGGGGCATGCACCCGGGGCGAACGCAAACCGCCCTCCTCCCGGCGGAAAGCCCCGGGAGGAAGGCGGTTCTGGTGCGGTGCGCTGCTACTGCGGGCTGGCGGCCGAGTCGACCGCGATGTCGCCGGAGACGATCTGTTCCTTCAGCTCGTCGAGCTTCGTCTGCAGGTCGGCGGGGACGTTGGCCTCCTGGTCGTGGAACGGCGCCAGTGCCACGCCACCGTTCTCCAGGGTGCCGACGTACGGGGTGTTGTCGAAGTTGCCCTCGACGTCGGTGCTGATGACGTCCTCGACGGCGTCGCCCATGAGCTTCATGACCGAGGTGAGGATGAACTCCTCGCCCTTGCCGGCGGTCTCGTAGCCGTCCGAGTCGACCCAGATGGCCTTGACGTCCTTGCCGCCGGCGTTCGCCTCGATGACGGCGTCGAGCGTGCCGGAGCCGACCGGGCCGGCGACCGGCATGATGATGTCGGCACCCTCGTTGATGAAGTTCTGGGTGTTGGTCTTGCCTGCAGCGGCGTCCTCGAAGTTGCCCACGAAGGTGCCGTTCTGGCTCTCCTTGTCCCAGCCGAGGAGCTGCACGTCGCCGCCGGTCTCCTCGTTGAAGTAGTCCACGCCCTCGGCGAAGCCGTCCATGAAGATGGTCACGGTCGGGATGTTGATGCCGCCGAAGGTGGCCACCTTGCCGGACTCGCTGGTCGCCGCCGCCGCATAGCCTGCGAGGAACGCGGCCTGCGCCGTGTCGTAGATGATGGGCTTGACGTTCGGCAGGTCGATCGAGTTGTCGTCGACGATCGCGAAGTTGGCATCGGGGTTCGCTTCCGCGGCGGCCTTCGTCGTGTCCGCGAGCAGGAAGCCCACGGTGACGGTGAGGTCGCAACCCGCCTGGACCATCTGGTCGACGTTGGGGCCGAAGTCGGTCTCGGCCTGCGATTCGGCCTGGTTGATCGTGATGCCGAGGTCCGTCTCGGCCTTCTTCAGGCCCTCGTAGCTGGACTGGTTGAACGAACGGTCGTCGAATCCACCGGAGTCGGAGACGATGCAGCCGAGGTAGTCGGTGGCCTCGGCGCTCGAGCCGCCATCTGCCGAGTCCTCTGCGGGCGGCGCCCCGCAGCCGGACAGGACGAGGGCCGAGACGCCGAGAACGGCGGCGGACAGGCCGGCGCCACGCGAGAATGAGCGCAGTGAGTTCTTCAAAAAATGCCTCCAGGAAAGAAATGCGCCACGGGACGAGTACCAGTGAGTGTCCATCACGGTCCACGATCGGATCCGAGGCTCTGTTGTCACTGAAGAACCGTGGCGCCGCGACACCGTCGGTGCAGCACGTATGCGAATATCCTAAGCGCCAAGTGACGGGGAACACTACACGCGCTGTCCGGGCGGGGGGATCGTTCGGATTTCGTTATGCAGAGGCGGTCGAGGACAGCCGGGAAGAGCCTCCGGCCCGCTGCAGGACACGGGATCCGGGTCGTCAGTAGTCGAGCCCGAGCACTGCCTGGAGGGCGGCGACGGCCATCACGCGGATACCGCAGGCGATGGCTCCCTCGTCCGGTGCGTAGTCCCCGCGGTGGAGGTCGTAGGTCTCGCCTCCGGGGGTGCGCGTGCCCAGCCGCATCATGGCACCGGGCACCTCCTGCGTCATCCAGGCGAAATCCTCGCCGCCCATGGACTGCGGGGTGAGGACGACGGCGCCCGATCCGAGTTCGGCGCGGGCCGCGGCCTCCAGCAACCCGGTCTCCGCCTCCTGGTTCACCACCGGGGGGACGCCCCGGATGTGCTCGAGCCTCACGTCGACCCCGAACGGGGCGGCCACCTTGCGGACGGCACGGTCGAGCAGCTCGCCCGCAGACTCCCAGGCTTCTCCGTCGAGGCAGCGGAGCGTGCCGGACATGAAGCCGTGCGCCGGGATGGCATTGGGCGCGGAGCCCGCATGGATCTGCCCCCACACCACGGACACCGCGCTCCGCACGTCGATGCGGCGCGAGAGGACGGCCGGGACGTTCACGGCGATGGAGGCGAGGGCGAACACGAGGTCCTCGGTCAGGTGCGGGCGCGAGGTGTGGCCGCCGCGGCCGCTGAGTTCCACGCGGATGGTGTCCGACGCCGAGGTGATGGCGCCGATGCGCGTGCCGACGAGGCCGACGTCGATCCTCGGGTCGCAGTGGAGCGCCAGGATCCGCGGGACGCCGGTGAGCACGCCCTGGGCGATCACGTCGATCGCCCCGCCGGGCATCATCTCCTCCGCCGGCTGGAAGATGATGCGCACCGTGCCGGGCAGCGGAACGCCGGCGTCGAGGTCGGCGAGCACGAGCGCGACCCCCAGCATCACCGTGGTGTGGATGTCGTGTCCGCACGCGTGGGTGACTCCGGTGACGGCCGAGGTGTAGTCCAGCCCCGTCTCCTCGATGATCGGCAGGGCGTCGATGTCCGCCCGCAGGGCGATCCGCAGGGGCCCCCGGCCGATGTCGACGTACGCCCCGGTGCCTTCGAGCCGATGCGGCACGAGCCCGGCCTGCGCGAGCCTCGCCACGATCAGGTCGGTGGTCCGGTGTTCCTTGTAGGACAGCTCCGGGTGGCGGTGGATGTCGCGCCGGATCTCGGTCAGCTCGCCGAGCATCGGCTCGAGGGAGGCACCTACTCGGGAGATCGGCGGACTCTGGGTACTGGACGTTTCCACTGGATCAGCCTACCGACCGACGGCCCGGCGCCCTCGCACGATCGAACTCGCCCGTGTCATGGACGAATCGGGATCCCGTCCTACAGCACGTCGGTGTCGCCGCTGGCGCGCAGCCTCTCGACGGCCTTCTTGACCTCCTGCGCGTGCTCCTTCGTCGTGACGAGCAGCGCGTCGGGGGTGTCGACGATGACGACGTCGTCGATGCCGATGAGCGCGATCACCCGCTTGGTGTCGGAGACGACGATCCCGGACGCGTTCTCCGAGAAGACGCGGGCCCCCTTCCCCATGACCGTGAGCTCGCTGTTCTCCTCGGCGGGGTTGAGGCGGCCGATGGCCGCGAAGTCGCCGACGTCGTCCCAGTTGAACTCGCCGGGGATCATGGCGACGTCGCCCGCGGCGGCGGCCGGCTCCGCCACGGCGTAGTCGATCGCGATCTTCGGCAGGGTCGGCCAGACCCGGCGGGCCACCTCGACCCTGCGCGGGGTGTCCCACGCCTCGGCGATCTCCATCAGTCCCGCGTAGAGCTCGGGCTCGTTGGCGGAGAGGTGCTTCAGCATGAGGTCGACGGGTGCCACGAACATGCCCGCGTTCCACGAGTAGTTGCCGCTCTCGATATAGCCGTCGGCGACCTCCTGCGAGGGCTTCTCGACGAACTCGATGACGGCCCGCGCGCTGGGCGCTGCCGCCGAGGCGAGCGATTCACCGGCGCGGATGTACCCGAACCCGGTGGACGCGTGTGTCGGCTTGATGCCGATCGTGACGATGTATCCCCGTGCCGCGGTCTGGATGGCTTCGCGCACCGCGTCCTGGAAGACGTCCACGGGTGCGATGACCTGGTCGGCGGCGAAGGACCCCATGATGATGTCCGGGTTCCGCTGGTGCAGGATCGCCGCTGCAAGCCCGATCGCCGCCCCGGAATCCTTCGGCTCGGCCTCGAGGACCAGGTTCATGTCCTCGATCTCGGGCAGCTGCTCGAGCACGGCGCGGCGGTGCACCATCCCGGTGACCACCATGGTGCGTCCGTCGCACAGCGGCCGGAGGCGGTCGTACGTCGCCCGGATCAGGGTGCTGCCGGACCCCGTGAGGTCGTGCAGGAACTTGGGTGCGGCCGCTCGCGAGAGCGGCCACAGGCGCGTGCCCGTGCCTCCCGCGGGGATGACGCCGTAGAAGCGGTCCAGCACGTTGTCGGGGGTCTGGGCCGCGGCCCTTCCTGTACTCATCCGTTCCACGGTAACGGACGGGCGGTATCCGGCGGCGATCCGGCCTCCATCGGGGACGGCCCCGGCAGCGCCTCCGGCTCTCGGGAAGAGGACCTCCGTCAGCCCCGTGACGGCCCCCGGCTCCGGCCCTCGCCACCGTCCCGGCCGACCCCCTGCCGGCGCCCTGCCGATGCCCTGTCCGGCCTGCTGCGCACGGGTGTTAACAAGGTCACAGGGAAGGGCGGCCTAAATTGAACGGGAAGTGTCACCGGCCTACATTATTCTTATCTGAAGAGTGCTGTCGCACCGGCGTAATCCCTGCGTATAACGCGCTAACGCCCATGCGATGCAGGGAGGTAATTTCAATGCCGAAGACACTGACACCAGCAGGCACCCTCTACCGTGGCCGGGAAGGCCAATGGTCCTGGGTGGCCCACCGCATCACCGGGGTAGTGATTTTCTTCTTCCTCCTCGTGCACGTCCTGGACACGTCGCTCGTCCGTGTTTCGCCGGAAGCCTACGACGCCGTCATCGCCTCGTACAAGAACCCGATCATGGGTCTCGGGGAACTCGGCCTCGTCGCGGCCATCCTGTTCCACGCCTTCAACGGGGTCCGCGTCATCCTCGTGGACTTCTGGAAGAAGGGCCCCAAGTACCACCGCCAGATGCTGTGGGCCGTCCTCGGCCTCTGGGCGGTCGTCATGATCGCCTTCTCGATCCGCCATCTCTCGCACGTCTTCGGAGGTTAGTACCCATGGCTACCCCAACCATCGAAAGCCCCCGCTCCGGACGCGTCGCCCCGGGCTATTCACGCACCCCCGGCTCGCGCGGCAACTTCGAGATGACCGCCTGGCTCTTCATGCGCCTCTCCGGCGCCATCCTCCTGGTGCTGATCCTCGTCCACCTCTACGTGAACCTCGTCGCCGGTGACGGCATCACCGGGATCGACTTCGGCTTCGTCGCCGGCAAGTGGGCGGACCCCGTCTGGCAGATCTGGGACCTCACGCTGCTGTGGCTGTCCATGCTGCACGGCACCAACGGCATCCGCGTGATCATCAACGACTACGCCGAGAAGAACAGCACCCGCATGTGGCTCAAGGGCGTCCTGTACACGGCGACCGTGGTCATCCTGGTGCTCGGCACCCTCGTGATCTTCACGTTCGACCCCTGCCCCGTCATCGACGGAGTGGCTCACGTCGCGGACTACTGCCCCGCACCGTAAGCCTGCCCACGTCGGCAGTTCCCGCACGGCGGGCCTCCTGGGGCGCCCCTGTGCACACACACCGGTTTCAACAGAAAGAGCGACCAGTATGCAGGTCCACAAGTACGACGTCGTCATCGTCGGCGCCGGTGGCGCGGGGATGCGCGCCGCCATCGAATCAGGGCAGCGCGCCCGCACCGCCGTCCTGACGAAGCTCTACCCCACCCGGTCCCACACGGGTGCGGCGCAGGGCGGCATGTGCGCTGCACTCGCCAACGTCGAGGAGGACAACTGGGAGTGGCACACCTTCGACACCGTCAAGGGCGGCGACTACCTCGTCGACCAGGACGCGGCCGAGGTCATGGCCAAGGAAGCCATCGAGGCGGTCCTCGACCTCGAGAAGATGGGCCTGCCGTTCAACCGCACGCCCGAGGGGCGCATCGACCAGCGGCGCTTCGGCGGCCACACCCGCGACCACGGCAAGGCCCCCGTCCGCCGGTCCTGCTACGCAGCGGACCGCACGGGGCACATGATCCTGCAGACGCTCTACCAGAACTGCGTCAAGCACAACGTCGAGTTCTACAACGAGTACTACGTCCTCGACCTGCTGATGGTGGACCAGGAGGTGACGGTCGACGGCGTGACGCGCATCCAGAAGCGCGTGGCCGGCGTCGTCTCCTACGATCTCGCCTCGGGTGAACTGCACGTCTTCCAGGCCAAGTCCGTCGTCTTCGCCTCGGGCGGTGTCGGCAAGGTCTACAAGACGACGTCGAACGCCCACACGCTGACCGGTGACGGCATGGGCATCGCCTTCCGGCGGGGGATCCCGCTCGAGGACATGGAGTTCTTCCAGTTCCACCCGACCGGCCTCGCCGGACTGGGCATCCTGCTCTCCGAGGCCGCCCGCGGCGAGGGCGCCATCCTCCGCAACTCGGAGGGTGAGCGCTTCATGGAGCGCTACGCCCCCACCATCAAGGACCTCGCCCCGCGAGACATCGTCGCCCGGTCCATGGCGAACGAGGTCCGCGAGGGCCGCGGTGCCGGGCCGAACAAGGACTACGTCCTCCTCGACCTGACACACCTCGAGCCCGCGCACATCGACGCGAAGCTCCCCGACATCACCGAGTTCGCCCGCACCTACCTCGGCGTGGAGCCCTACACGGAACCGGTCCCCGTGTTCCCTACGGCGCACTACGCCATGGGCGGCATCCCGACGAACGTCAAGGCCGAGGTCCTCGCGGACAACGACACCGTGGTCCCGGGCCTCTACGCGGCCGGGGAGGTCGCCTGCGTCTCGGTGCACGGCTCGAACCGCCTCGGGACCAACTCGCTCCTGGACATCAACGTCTTCCGGAAGCGCGCAGGGCTGGCCGCGGCCGAGTACGCGCTGACGGCAGACTTCGTCGAGATCCCCGAGAACCCCACGGTCGAGACCGAGGAGCTCCTCAACCGGGCACGCAGCTCGGAAGGCGGAGAGCGCGTGGCGCAGATCCGCAAGGAACTGCAGGACATCATGGACGCGAATGTCCAGGTGTTCCGCACCGAGCAGACCCTGCTCGAGGCCCTCCGCGTGATCGATACGCTGGAGGAGCGGTACACGCGGATCACCGTGCAGGACAAGGGCAAGCGGTTCAACCTCGATCTCCTCGAAGCCGTCGAGCTCGGTTTCCTCCTCGACATGGCGAAGGTCATGACGGCGGCGGCCCTGCACCGCAAGGAGTCGCGCGGCGGCCACTTCCGCGAGGACTACCCGGAGCGTGACGACGAGAATTTCATGACCCATTCCATGGCCTACAAGGACCCGAGCGCCACCGAGACGAGTGGCGTCCGCCTTGAGACCAAACCGGTTATCTTCACCCGATACCAGCCCATGGAGCGTAAGTACTGATGAGCACCGAAACGATGGAAAAGGAGCCGGCCTCCAAGGTCGAGCTCGCCCCCGGCGTCGGCGGCGGTGGAGAGATCCCCACGTTCGACATCACCCTGAAGGTCCGCCGCTACAATCCCGAGGTCTCCGACGAGGCCCACTGGGACGAGTGGAAGCTGACCATGTACGGCACGGACCGCGTGCTGGATGCGCTGCACAAGGTCAAGTGGGAGCATGACGGTTCCGTCTCCTTCCGCCGCTCGTGTGCGCACGGCGTCTGCGGCTCCGACGCCATGCGCATCAACGGGCGCAACCGCCTGGCCTGCAAGACCCTGCTGAAGGACCTCGACACCTTGAAGCCCATCCTCGTGGAGCCCATCAAGGGCCTGCCCGTGGAGAAGGACCTCATCGTCGACATGGAGCCGTTCTTCCAGTCCTACCGCGAGATCATGCCGTTCCTGATCAGCAAGGGCCACGAGCCCGCGAAGGAGCGCCTGCAGTCCGCCGAGGAGCGCGACCGCTACGACGACACCACCAAGTGCATCCTCTGCGCCGCGTGCACGTCGTCCTGCCCCGTCTTCTGGACCGACGGCCAGTACTTCGGCCCCGCGGCGATCGTGAACGCGCACCGTTTCATCTTCGACTCGCGCGACGACGCCGGGGACATGCGCCTCGAGATCCTCAACGACAAGGAAGGTGTCTGGCGGTGCCGGACCACCTTCAACTGCTCGGAGGCCTGCCCGCGCGGCATCCAGGTCACGAAGGCGATCTCCGAGGTCAAGCAGGCGATCCTGACCCGCAAGGTCTGACCCCGACACCAGCGAGGACCACTCCAGCTGCCGAGAAGGGCGGCCCGCACCGGCGGGCCGCCCTTCCGCGTTCCCGGTACCCCCTGAGTGCGTCGTCGCTGCGAGCAGGACCGGCAGGTCAACTCAGGTGGGAGGATTCCCGGTGCCCGGCTTCCGGCGGCTCCGCTGCCGCAGCGTGCCGCCCTTCGCGTGGTGTTCGCGCTCCGCCCTGGTGACGGCGTCGGCCGACCCCACGGCGCACCAGGCCGTCGCCAGCAGGTACACCTGGCTGAGGAGGAAGAACCAGATGAACAGCGCCAGGATCACGGCGAAGGACAGCAGCAGAGGATTGTTGCCGAAGTTGCCGAGGATCTGCGCCGAGAAGGTCCGCAGCAGTGTCGTCCCCAGCCCCGCGATGATCGACCCCTGGAGCAGGATCCGGCGCGGCATCTGGATGGCCGATGCCGAGTGGAACAGCACCGCGGCCACGAGGATGTCCAGCAGGATCATCACGGCGAATCCTGCCGCCTGCGTCAGCAGCTGGCTCACTGCGGCGAGCTGGAGGATCGCCAGGAGAGCGCCCAGCGAGTTGGTGGCGACGATACCCAGTCCCGTGGTCACGAGCATGATGACACCGAGCACTGCGAGCGTACCCAGATCCTTCAGCCAGAGCACGACAGGGGGCGCCGCGACGGGCTGGAGGGCGAAGATCCCGCGCATCGCCTGACGCATACCGCCGATCCAGCCGAGTGCCGTCACGAGCATCACGGCCGACGAGACGACGATCGTCCAGCCCAGCCCACTCGTCGCGTCGAAGAGACGGGCCGGGGTCACGAGTCCTCGCCCGTCCTCGCCCCTGTCGATCAGTCCCGGCACCGCCCGGTCGAGGGCGTCCACGGAGAGATCCCGGAGGTTCGCGTCCCCCGCGACGACGATGCCGAGCGCAGCGAACCCCACGACCAGGAGTGCCGCGATTGCGAAGAACAGTCGGTAGGCCAGCCCGGCCGCCATCAGCGGGCCCCTGCGCTCGTTGTACAGCAGCACGACCCGTACGGGTCGCAGGGTGTAGAACCGGCAGATGGCGAGGTCGAGCCGCGCCAGCAGGAGCTCGGAACCTCCGCTTCCCGAGCGGGTCAGCCGGCCCAGGCGCACCTGGGCGTCGAGGACCTTGCGGCGGAGGTCCGGCAGGCTGGCCGGCGAGGGCTGGTCAACCTGCGGCGGTTTCGGAGCCGTCAGCGACTTCGCCAAAATGCAGCTCCTCCCTCAGCTTCCACAGACCCGACGGCACGTGCTCGTAGAGTCCCATCGATCGCACCTCGAAGGAGGCCTCGAACGCGTGGAGTTCCTCGACCGCGGCGTCCATGCCGGCCTCGGACACATCATGCGCCACGGTGACGTGCGGATGGAAGGGGAAGTCCAGGTCCCGTTCCAGCGGTCCGGTCTGGAGCCTCGCGTGCAGCTCGACGCATTCGTCGAAGCCCTCGACGAGCTTCAGGAACACCACGGGCGAGACCGGGCGGAAGGACCCGGTGCTGCGCAGGCGCACCTCGAAGGGCCGTTGCGTGCGGGCGACCGCCCGCACGTGGTCGATCGTCGCGTCCCAGTCGGAGGCCGGCGTCGTCGTGATGAGGGTGATGTGCGGGGGCACGACGGCCGCCATGGGATCCCCGAACGACGCCCGCCACGACTCCAGGGCGCCGGCGAGGGGCTCGGGGATCGCAATGGTGATCCCGACGCAGCTGCCGTTCCCGCCGGACGCGGCCATGGTCGTCACCGCTTCGCTGGGCTGACCGGTCGAGGCGCACATGGATCAGAGAACTCCCGCGGCGGGGAGGAAGCCCACGCGGGCGTAGACGTCGGCGAGCGTGGGGGCCGCGAGGTCCCGGGCCTTCGCCGCGCCCTTCGCGAGCAGGCGGTCGAGTTCCGCGGGATCGGACAGCAGTTCCTCCGCCCGGGTCCGCACGGGCGCGAGCGCCTGCACGACGACGTCGGCGAGGTCCACCTTGAGGTGCCCGTACATCCGTCCCTGGTACTCCGCCTCGAGCTCGGCGATGCCCTTGCCGGACAACGCGGAGTAGATGGAGAGCAGGTTCGAGATGCCCGGCTTGTCCGCGGTGTCGAAGCGGATCTCCGTCCCGGCGTCGGTCACCGCCGACTTGATGCGCTTGGCCGTGACCTTCGGGTCGTCCAGCAGGTTGATGAGCCCGGCGACCGAGGACGCGGACTTCGACATCTTCGCCGTCGGGTTCTGCAGGTCGTAGATCTTCGCCGACTCCTTCTGGATGAAGGGCTTCGGGACCACGAACGTGTCCCCGAAGCGGGAGTTGAAGCGTTGCGCGAGGTCCCTGCTCAGTTCGACGTGCTGCCGCTGGTCCTCGCCGACCGGCACGCCGTCGGGCTGGTACAGGAGGATGTCCGCGGCCTGCAGGACGGGGTAGGTGAAGAGCCCCACGCTGGCGGCGTCCGTGCCCTGCTTGGACGCCTTGTCCTTGAACTGGGTCATGCGCGACGCCTCGCCGAAGCCGGTGAAGCAGTTGAGCACCCAGGCCAGCTGGGCGTGCTCCGGCACGTGGGACTGGACGAAGAGGGTGGCGCGGTCCGGGTCCACACCTCCGGCGATGTACTGGGCGGCCGTGAGGCGCGTGCGATGCGCGAGTTCCTGAGGGTCCTGCGGCACCGTGATGGCATGGAGGTCGGGGATGAAGAAGACGGCGTCGTAGGTCTCCTGCAGGCGTACCCAGTGCACGAGCGCACCGAGGTAGTTGCCGAGGTGCAGTGAGCCGGCGGACGGCTGCATGCCGGAGAGGATACGCTGGCGCCGGTTCGGAGCCGGGGCGGGTGTTGTCATGGAAGCTGTCCTGCACTCTGGATCTGGTAGTCGACGACGAGAGGGGCGTGGTCGGAGAACCTCGTGTCCCAGCTCGGCGCCCTGTCGACGTCGGCGCTCAGGGCACTCTTCGCGAGGGCCTGCGTCGCGAGCTGGTAGTCGATGCGCCAGCCGGTGTCGTTGTCGAACGCCTTGCCCCGCCACGACCACCAGGTGTACGGACCGTCGACCTCGCCCGCCAGGAGCCGTGCGACGTCCACGAAACCGCACTCGGCCGAGAAGAAGCGGTCGAAGTAGGCGCGTTCCTCGGGCAGGAAACCGGCCTTTGTGACGTTGCCCTTCCAGTTCCGGATGTCGAGCTGCGTGTGGCCGACATTGAGGTCGCCCATCACCACGGCGTGGTCCGCGCCGTCCCTGAGCTGGGGCAGCCGCGTGATCATCGCGTCGAGGAAACGGTACTTGTCGTCCTGCTTCTGCGTGCCGACCTCGCCGGAGTGCACGTAGGCGCTCACGACCGTCAGGCTCGCGCCGGCGACCTCGAAGTCCGCCTCGACCCACCGGCCGGCGGTCTCGAAGTAGCTGTCACCGATCGTGGTGCGCGTGGCCGTGGGCGCCTGGCGGGAGGCGATGGCGACCCCGGCCCGGCCTTTGGCGTCGGCCTCGGTGTGGAGGATGTGCCAGCGGTCCCCGAGCAGGTCGCGGACCACGGCATCGGGGGCCCGGACCTCCTGCAGGCAGAGGATGTCGACATCCCGCCCGTCCAGCCATTCCTGCATGCCCCGCTTGTAGGCGGCGCGTATTCCGTTGACGTTGACGGAGGCGATGCGGAGGGGGTTCTGCGGAGGGTTCGATGCCGGACTCACTCGATCAACCTTACCCCGCACGATATTCCGATTCATCTCCGACGGGGGCCCGTCAGTCGACGACGGTGCCCTCCACGGGACCGTCGGTGGACCCCTTCATCATGGAGCGGGCATTGTGCGAGGTGATCTCGATCGTCTCGAGTGCGCGCTCGACCATTCCCTCGTCCCGGCCGAGGTATTCACGGACGACCCCGACCTGCACCTGGACGATCTTGAAGCTGTGGTCCAGCTTGAGGTCCCGGGCCCTGTCGACGGCGACCGGGGCGGCCTGTCCCTGTCCGCCGTACCCCGCGTGCCCCTGGAGGCGGGACGCGGCCTTGCGCGCAGCAGAGCGGAGGCTGAACACGACGAAACTGAAGACCAGGAGCCAGCCGAGGGAGATGATCACCACCAGCCAGCCGACGACGTCGTTCTGGTTCGCGGCGAAGACCACGGCGACCAGGAACACGACGAGCATGATCGCCATCCCGGCGCTGCCCATGCGCATGCTCATACCCCGGCCCGCGGGCCGCCCATTACTTCCAAGTGGCTGCATCCGACCATTCTCCCGCATCGTCCGGATGCCTCCCCCTCCTTCCACCGCGGGCGAACTGTCAGGCCTCCCCAATGTTTCTCCCATCTCCGCCCATCCGTGATCGGCATCACCCCGAAGTACTGTCGTGCGCGCCCTACGGTGCGCTTCATTCGCACTACGGAGGACTTACCCATGAACAAGAAGATGCGTCTCCTCGCAGTACCGGCCCTGGCCATCAGCGCTGTCGCCCTCGCCGGATCTCCCGCGATGGCAGCCGACGGCTCCTACTCATCCACCCTCGGCCAGCTGAACGGCACCACGGGCTCCGGCACCATCACGCTCGACGTCACCGGCGACAAGGCGATGGTCAACCTCCAGGTCTCCGGTCTCGCCCAGACCTTCATGGATGCTCCGTACCCGCACGTGCAGCACATCCACGGTGGCGCCAAGGGCGTCTGCCCCACGCCCGCCGATGACGCCAATGGCGACGGGATCATCAACGTCGCCGAGGGTGTCCCGGGCTACGGAGACATCCAGACCACGCTCACCACCTCCGGCGCGACCACGCCTGCCGAGGGCCTGAACCTCCAGCTCGGTGGCCAGGGCGGGACCTACTCGATCCAGCGCGAGATCACCCTCGATGCCGCGACCAAGGCGTCACTGGAAGCCGGCACCGCCGTCGTCGTCGTGCACGGTCTCGATCCCGCCACGGCCGGTGTGTCCCCCGAGGTCTTCGGCAGCCCGTCCGAGATCGCTCCCGAGCTGCCGCTCGGCGCGACCTCGCCCGCACTGTGCGGCACCCTCGCCGCGACCCAGATGGGCGCCATGCCCTCCGGCGGAGCCGATACCGGTGTCGCCACGGAGTCCTCCTCCAACTCGGCGGGCATGATCGCCCTCGGTGGTGGCCTGGTCCTCGCAGCAGCAGCCGGCGGAACCTACGCCGTACGCCGCCGCGCGACCAACGCATAATCCCTGATCGCACATGATCAGTCGGAATACCGGCCATCGCTGGGGCTTCACGGCCCCGGCGATGGCCGCCCTCCTTCTCCTTGCCGGCTGCGGATCGGCCGACGCACCCGCCTCGACGCCCGCGCCGTCGTCGGCCTCCGTGACCGGCTCCGCCGGTCCTGCGTCCGCCGCACCCGGATCGGCCGCACCCTCGTCGGCTCCGGCCACCGAGCCGGCCGCCCCCGCGGCTCCACCGACGGCCCAGCCTGCCGTGCTCGCCGCCTCCGCTCCGGTCACGCTCGAGATCCCCTCGATCAGTGTCCGCACCGACCTGCTGACCCTGGGACTCCGCGAGAACAAGAGCCTGGAGGTTCCACCGGACGGCCCCGGTGCCCCCGCGAGCTGGTACGACCGGTCCCCCAACCCGGGCGAGCGCGGACCTGCCGTGATGCTCGGACACGTCAATGCGACCGACGGTGGCAAGGGCGTCTTCGCGGACCTGCGCTCCCTCACGTCCGGCGACCGCATGAACGTCATCCGCGAGGACGGCACGACGGCGGTCTTCGAGTTCCAGCGCGGCGAGGCCTACCAGAAGGACGAGTTCCCCAACCTGACGGTGTACGGGAACACTCCCGGCTCGGAGCTGCGCCTCATCACCTGCGACGGCTACAACCCGGAGACGGGCGCCTTCGACGACAACTATGTGGTCTACGCCACCCTGGTGGTGTGAGGGCTACTTCAGGAACAGCTTCCGCAGGCGCAGCGTGGTCAGCAGCATGCCGACGGCGATCATGACGAGGAAGTAGCAGAGGTGGAGCACGGCGGCCGGGGTGAACGAGGCGATGCTGATCTGGCGCAGCAGCTCGACCCCGTGCCAGAGCGGCAGGGCCTGGATGAACCACTGGAGGCCCTGCGGGTAGACGCTCAGCGGATAGAAGGTGGCCGAGAAGAGGAACATCGGGAGCATCACGAAGTTGATCCACTCCATCTGCTGGAAGGTCTTCATAAAGCTCGTGATCCCCATGCCGAAGGACGCGAACCCGAACGCGATCACGACCGATGCCGGGATCACGAGCAGGGCCACGGGCGTGGTGATGAGACCCATGACGGCCATCACGGCGGTGAAGCCGGTGGCGTACATCGCTCCGCGGAGCAGGGCGAGGAAGATCTCACCGATCGCGACGTCGAGCGGCCCCAGCGAGGTGTAGAGCATCCCCTGGTAGAGCTTCGCGAAGTTCATCTTGAAGAACACGTTCCACGTGCTGTCGTACACGGCTCCGTTCATCGCGGAGACGGCCAGCAGTGCCGGCGCGATGTACGCCGCATAGCTGATCTGTTCGCCGTTCGGTCCGGCGACGGTGCCGACGAGCGCCCCGAGCCCCACGCCCATCGAGACGAGGTAGAGCACGGGTTCGAAGAAGCCGGACACCATGATCAGCCAGTTGCTGCTGCGCGTCGCCAGCAGGCCGCGTGCGATGACGGCCCTCGCGTTGCGCGAGTAGAGCGCCGCCAGGGGCCGCTTCGACCCGCTGAGGGCATAGTCCCGGGCCGTCAGGTGCGCGCTCATCTCCCGAGCCTCCTCGCGTACACGGTGCGGGCCCTGCGCCAGCCGAACGCGGCGAGGACCACCAGGAACAGCACGTGCACGACGGCGAGCCATGCCGGCACGTCGTACCCGTAGGTGAGTGCCCGGCCGAGTTCGGTGCCGTGCCACAGCGGCGAGATCCAGCCGATCCACCGCAGGAACACGGGCAGCGTGTCGAGCGGGAAGAACGTCCCGCTGAAGAGGAACAGCGGGGTCACGACGAAACGCATCACGAGGGCGAACTGGCCCTTGTCGTCCTCGACGCCGGCCGAGTAGGCCATCAGCGGGAGGCCGAACGCGAGGCCGCTGAGGACGGCGACCGGGATGGCTGCAGCGCCGCTGGCGGACGGGGATGCGCCGAACGCGGCGACGATGAGGAAGTAGATGATCGTCGTCGCCGTCAGGCGGGCCGTGATCGCAATGATGTGTCCGTTGACGATCTGGTCGGTGCTGAGGGGGGATGCGTGCGGGCCGTAGTAGACGCGCCGCCACTTGAATCCGTCCATGACCGGGTAGGTGAACTCGGTGGCCGCCGTCATGATCGTCGCCGACGCCAGCAGGGCGGGGGCGAGGAAGGCGAGGTAGCCGACACCGCCGAACGCTCCCGCCGCGGTGCGGTCGACGAGAGTCGCGAGCCCCACCCCCATGGCGAACAGGTACATGACCGGGGTGCCCACGCTCGAGGCGAGCAGGGTCCAGCGGTAGCTGTTCATTGATCGGAGCACGTGTTCGGCGTAGTACCAGGAGCCGAACGTCCGTGCGCGCGACGCGGACACCGCCGGCGGGTGGGCGGAGGGGCGGTAGGGAGGTGCTGCCGGGTTCTGCGCGGGGGCGGGCGTCGGGTCAGTCAACGAGGCTCCTCCCGGTGAGGCGCAGGAAGACGTCCTCGAGCGACGAGCGCCGGACGAGCGACGTGATCGGCCGGAGCCCGCGCGAGGTCACCTGCTCCAGCGCCGCTTCGCCGTCGTTCGCGTAGATGAGCACCCGGTCCGGCAGCGGTTCGAGGCGCTCCCCGATGCCGTGCAGCTCGGCCGCCACGGTGGTGTTGCGTTCGGACCCGAACCGCAGTTCGAGGACCTCCCGGGTCGAGTGTTCGCGGATGAGCTGCGCCGGCGACCCCTCGGCCATGATCCGGCCCTTGTCGACGACGACCAGGCGGTCGCAGAGCTGCTCCGCCTCGTCCATGTAGTGCGTGGTGAGGATCAGTGTCACGCCCGACTCCTTGAGCCGGAACAGGCGGTCCCACAGGATGTGGCGTGCCTGCGGATCCAGACCGGTCGTGGGCTCGTCCAGCAGCAGGATCTTCGGCTCGTTGATCAGCGAGCGGGCGATGGTCAGGCGCCGCTTCATGCCACCCGACAGCGCATCCACCTTGGCCGCGGCCTTGTCCGTGAGCTGCGCGAACTCGAGCAGCTCATCGGCCTTGGGCTTGAGGTAGCTCATCGGCAGGCCGAAGTACCGACCGTAGACGAGCAGGTTGTCGCGCACCCGCAGTTCCTCGTCGAGGTTGTCCTGCTGCGGCACCACACCGAGGTGCGCGCGAACCTCCGGACCGTGTTCCTCCGGGTCGAGGCCCATGATGGTGAGTTCACCCGAGGTCCGCTGCGAGACACCGCCGATCATCCGCATCGTCGTGGACTTGCCGGCGCCGTTCGGTCCCAGCAGGCCGAACGACTCGCCCGCAGGGACGTCGAAGGAGATGCCGTCCACCGCCCGGAAGTCACCGTAGTGCTTGCTGAGCTGCTGGGCGGAGATGACCGGTGGTCCGGAGGGGGTCGTCGACACCTGCCCAGCCTAGGCGAGAACTCCCATCGGCAGGAGCCGATCGGAGTTCTCCGAGGTACCTAGGCCCGGGCCGCCTGACGCTCGGCGGCCTCCACGACGTTCGTGAGCAGCATCGCGCGGGTCATCGGCCCCACTCCCCCGGGGTTGGGCGAGAGCCAGCTCGCCACCGACGCCGCCTCCGGGTCGACGTCGCCGGTGAGCTTCGCCTTCCCGGTGTCCGGGTCCTCGACGCGACTGACGCCGACGTCGAGCACGATGGCGCCGGGCTTGAGCTGCCCGGCGGAGATCATGTGCGGGATCCCGGCCGCGGCGACGACGACGTCGGCCCGGCCGAGGTGATCGGCGAGGTCGACGGTCCCGGTGTGCGCGAGGGTCACGGTCGCGTTGATCTGCTTGCGCGTGAGCAGCAGGCCCAGCGGGCGGCCGACCGTCACGCCGCGTCCGACGACGAGGACGTCCAGCCCCTCGAGCGCCACGTCGTGCCGGAGCAGGAGTTCGACGATGCCGTGCGGGGTGCAGGGCAGCGGTGAGTCCATCGGCGCGTTGACGTTGAGGACGAGCCTGCCGAGGTTGGTCGGGTGCAGGCCGTCGGCGTCCTTCGCCGGATCGATGCGCTCCAGGATGGCATTCGTGTCGATGTGCGCGGGCAGTGGGAGCTGCACGATGTAGCCGGTGGTGGCGTCGTCGGCGTTCAGCTCGTCGAGGACGGCCTCGAGCTCCTCCTGCGAGATGGTGTCCGGCAGGTCGCGCCGCACCGAGGTGATGCCCACCTGCGCGCAGTCACGGTGCTTGCCGGCCACATAGGAGGAGCTGCCGGGATCGTTCCCGACCAGCACCGTCCCGAGGCCCGGCGTCACCCCGCGCTCGCGCAGGGCGCTCACGCGCTCGGTCAGTTCCTCCTTGATGCGTGCGGCTGTCGCCTTGCCGTCCAGGATGCGGGCGTTGTTCATCGGAAGGGTCCTTTTCTGGTCGCTCGTCCAGCTGTTCGAGCAGGAATGCCTTGCCGCGGTCGCAGCAGCCGGTGAAGCAGCACTCCGCGGCGGGGATGTCGAAGTCCGGAGACGCCGCCGCCCTCGACGAGAGGGCGGCGCGTGGGATCGGATCTACCACTCCTCCTGGCCCGGGTAGAGCGGGAAGTCCGCCGCGAGTGCGGAGACGCGGGCGCGCAGCGCCTCGACATCGGGCGACGGCTTCAGGGCGGCAGCGATGATCTCCCCGACCTCGGTGAACTCGGCGGCGCCGAAGCCGCGGGTCGCGAGCGCCGGGGTGCCGATGCGCAGGCCGGAGGTCACCATCGGCGGACGCGGATCGAACGGGACGGCGTTGCGGTTGACCGTGATACCGACGGAGTGCAGGACGTCCTCCGCCTGCTGGCCGTCGAGGGAGGAGTTGCGGAGGTCCACGAGGACGAGGTGGACGTCGGTTCCGCCGGTGAGGACCGAGACGCCGTGCTCGGCGACGTCGGCCCCGGTGAGGCGCTCGGCGATGATGCGGGCACCCTCGAGGACGCGTTCCTGGCGCTCCTTGAACTCGGGCGAACCGGCGATCTTGAAGGCCGTCGCCTTTCCGGCGATCACGTGCATGAGCGGGCCGCCCTGCTGGCCGGGGAAGACGCTCGAGTTCAGCTTCTTGGCCCATTCCTGCTTGGCCAGGATCACGCCGGAGCGCGGGCCGGCGAGTGTCTTGTGCACCGTGGACGTGACGACGTCGGAGTGCGGCACCGGGCTCGGGTGGACGCCCGCGGCCACGAGGCCCGCGAAGTGCGCCATGTCGGTCCACAGGAGCGCGCCGACCTCGTCGGCGATGGAGCGGAAGCCCGCGAAGTCGAGCTGGCGCGGGTAGGCCGACCAGCCGGCGATGATGACCTGGGGCTTCTCGGCGAGCGCCTGCTCGCGCACGCGCTCCATGTCGAGGCGGTGGGTGTCCTCCTCGACGCCGTAGGCCGCGACCTCGTACAGCTTGCCGGAGAAGTTCAGCTTCATGCCGTGCGTCAGGTGTCCGCCGTGCGCGAGGGACAGGCCCATGATCTTGTCGCCCGGCTTGATCATGGCGGCGAGGGCGGCGGCGTTGGCCTGCGCTCCCGAGTGAGGCTGCACGTTCGCGAATTCCGCGCCGAACAGGGCCTTGACCCGCTCGATCGCGAGGTTCTCCGCGACGTCGACGTGCTCGCAGCCGCCGTAGTACCGGCGCCCGGGGTAGCCCTCCGCGTACTTGTTGGTCAGTACGCTGCCCTGCGCCTCGAGGACCGCGCGCGGCGCGAAGTTCTCCGAGGCGATCATCTCGAGGGTGTCCCGCTGACGTGCGAGTTCGTCCCGCAGAACGGCGGCGATCTCCGGGTCCACCTCGGACAGGGGCGCGTTGGTGACGGAATCTGCGGCAGCCTGGGATGGAGCCGTGGGCGAAGTGGTCATCGGTTGATCCTTCTGTGGGTCTCGCAAGAGGTCAGCTTGAGTCGCGGGTGAGGCGGCGGATCGATCATCCGCGCCCCCGGCCGCTCAGAAACGTGACCCGCGGCCCAGGCGTGCGATCCGTGGTCTGCACTGGAAGCACGGATCCTCCCGAAGGATCGACCCGGCTCCATGCCGCTTCCTGGTGGTTGCCCACCCTACGCCAGTCGCGACGGTCCCATGCTAGCCGTCCGACGGCGTGACCCGCCACCGCACCCTGCGCGCTCCTGCGCGGGGCCCCGCACGCCCGGTCCGCGTGCACCGCCCCCGGGCGTCGGCCGCAGGGACCGCCTCCCTTTGCGGTCCGTGGCCGGGGCGTGGAATACGGGATCATGCCGGCCCGTTCGGGATGAGGAGAACGGAGTCCCGATGGACGGGACCCGCCAGGAAAGGTCTTGGGTCATGCTCGGATCGGCTCACCAGGTATCGGAGGGCGGGGAACCCCGCAGGGTGCGCGCCCTCGTGATCGGCGCGGGCCAGGCGGGGCTGAGCAGCGCCTACCACCTGCGCCGCCGTGGGCTCGAACCGCACCGCGACTTCGTGGTCCTCGATGCGAATCCCGCGCCGGGTGGTGCCTGGCTGCATCGCTGGCCCGCCCTGACCTTCGACGCCGCCCACGCCCTCCACGACCTGCCCGGCCTCCCGCTCGGCACGCCCGACCCCGAGGAGCCCGCCTCGCAGGTGGTCCATCGCTACTACGGGGCCTTCGAGCGGGAGTTCGGGCTGCCGGTCATCCGGCCGGTGACCGTGCTCCGCGTCGAGTCGGCCGATGACGCGCCCGGCGGTGGCGCGGACGCCGTCCCGCTGAGGGCCGAGACGACGGGTGGTGCATGGATCGCGGACGTCGTCATCAACGCGACGGGAACCTGGGACCGCCCGTACTGGCCCTACTACCCCGGCCGGGACCTCTTCGCGGGCCGCCAGCTGCACACGCACGACTACCGGTCGGCCGCCGAGTTCGAGGGCCGGCGCGTCCTCGTGGTGGGCGGCGGGACGTCCGCCGTGCAGTTCCTGCTCCAGCTCCACGAGGCCGGCGCCCATCCCCTGTGGTCCACCCGCCGCCCGCCGACCTTCACGCGCCGGCCGTTCGATCCGGAGTGGGGCAGGGAGGTCGAGGCCGAGGTCGATGCCCGCACGAGAGCCGGGCTCCCGCCGGCCAGCGTGGTGTCCGTGACCGGGTTGTCCCTCACCGCGCAGTACCAGGCGGGGATCGACGCCGGCATCCTCGTGTCGCGGGGACTCCTGGCCCGGCTCCGGGAGCACTCCGCCGTGTTCGCCGACGGATCGGAGGAGCCCGTCGACGTCGTCCTGTGGGCCACCGGATTCCGGGCCGCGCTGGACCATCTGGCTCCGCTCCGCCTCCGCGAGCCCGGCGGCGGCATCCGGATGGACGGCGTCCACGTGCTGAGGGAGCCGCGACTCCTGCTCGTCGGCTACGGGGCGTCGGCATCGACCCTCGGCGCCTCCCGCGCGGGCCGCGCCGCTGCGGCAGCCGCGGTCGGCGCCCTCCGAAGCATCGCGTCACACGAGGGGGCTGCCGGTAATCTGGCGTAGGTGACCATCCCCGAGACCTCCCGTTCCTATTCGCTGACGCTCTCGTGCCCCGACCGGCCCGGTATCGTCCACGCCGTGTCCGGCGCCCTGGTCGGCGTGGGTGCCAACATCACCGAGTCCCAGCAGTACGGGAGCCCGGACACGGGCACCTTCTTCATGCGGGTGGCACTCGCCACGGATGCGCCGGAGCAGGAGCTCCGCTCGGCCCTCGAACCCGTCGCGGCGGAGTTCGGGATGGAGTGGGCGCTCGCGGAGTCCGACCGGCGGACGCGCACGCTCATCCTGGTCTCGAGGGCGGCGCACTGCCTCAACGACCTCCTGTTCCAGCACCGCTCCGGGACCCTGCCCATCGACATCCCGGTCATCGTGTCCAACCACCGTGACCTCGAGGACCTCGCCGCCTTCTACGGGATCGAGTTCCACCACATCCCGGTGACACCCGACACCAAGGCGGAGGCCGAGGCCGAACTGCGCGCCCTGATGGACCGGCACGACATCGAACTCGTGGTGCTCGCCCGCTACATGCAGATCCTCAGTGACGAGCTCTGCGAGGACCTGCTCGGCCGCGCCATCAACATCCACCACTCGTTCCTGCCGTCCTTCAAGGGGGCCCGGCCGTACCACCAGGCCCACGCCCGAGGAGTGAAACTGATCGGCGCCACAGCCCACTACGTCACCGGCGCACTCGACGAGGGACCGATCATCGAGCAGGAGGTCATCCGCGTGGACCACGCGCGGACGGCCGGGCAGCTGGCGTCGATCGGTCGCGAACTCGAGGGCAGGGCCCTCGTCCAGGCCGTGCAGTGGCACGCCGAGCGCCGCGTCCTGCTCGACGGACGCCGCACCATCGTCTTCAACTGACAGATCCTCGAGCTCCGGTCTTCACCGACCGGCACCGATCGCTCCCCGGCCGACACGGTGTCGCCTAGGCTGGCGCCATGGCACACCTGATCCCCTTCCGGGGCAATTCCCCCGACGTCAGCGATTCGGCATTCACCGCCCCGACGGCCTCCCTCATCGGCGAGGTGGTGCTCGGGCCCTTCGCCAGCGTGTTCTACGGCGCCGTCGTGCGGGCGGACACCGCGCCCATCCGGATCGGCGAGGGCACGAACCTGCAGGACAACGTGGTGGTCCACGCCGACCCCGGGTACCCCGCGCACATCGGCGACCGCGTGAGCGTGGGGCACTCCGCCGTCGTGCACGGCTGCACCGTCGAGGACGACTGCCTCATCGGCATGGGAGCCACGGTCCTGAACGGGGCCGTGATCGGCTCCGGCTCCCTCGTCGCCGCGGGTGCCGTCGTGCTCGAGGGGACGATCGTGCCCCCGCGCTCCCTCGTCGCCGGCGTCCCGGGGAAGGTGCGCCGGCAACTCGACGACGCCGAGGTCGACGCCGTGAAGGCCAACGCCGAACGCTACCGCTCCCTCGCGCAGGAGCACCGTGCCGCGTTAACTTCTTGACTACAAGGGAGCCCTGCGGCACCCTAGAGACCATGCCCGCAGATCCCTCCTCGACGGCGAGGACAAGCCTGAGCGCCCCGCTCCCGAAGCCGGGCTCGCAGACCGCGCTGCGTGAGCAGAACCAGCAGCGGGTCATCGCGGCCCTGATGAGCGGCGGACCCCAGACGCAGGCGGAGCTGTCGCGGCAGACCGGCCTGTCCACGGCGACGGTCTCCAACATCGTCAAGGTGATGGCCTCGACCGGTGTCGTCAGCACGGCTCCGACCACCAGTTCCGGCCGGCGGGCGCTCTCGGTGATCCTCAACGACAACGGCCAGGTGGCTGCGGGCATCGACATCGGCCGGCGCCACCTCCGCGTCGTGCTCGCCAGCCCGAACTACCGGGTCGTCCAGGAGGCGGCCGTCAGCCTTCCC